>JBOFMA010000130.1:0-6454 GCA_051658125.1 Aeromonas sp. | reverse complement strand
ATGAGCAATTTAGGATCCACGCCCAGCGCGAGCCCCATCGGCGCAATTGCCGCCAGTGCCGCCGCTTGGCTATTAACCAATTTAGATACTAAGAACAATACCAAGGCATAAGTCCACGGTTGGCTTTGCACGATATCGGCCAAGCTGCCTTTTAATAAGGCCATGTGGGCCTGAAAAAAAGTTTCACTCATCCATGCCACACCAAATACGGAAAATATTGCCACCATGCCGGCTTTAAATACCGCGCTATTGGCAATTTGATTCTGTTTGACTTGACAAAAAATTAAGATCAAGGCGCCGGCAATTAGCATCAACATTTGGATGACTAAGTTCATCGATAGCGCCGCCGTTTTGCCACCGATGGTAAAGACGGGGCGCAGTTCGGGATACGCGCCTAAGGCCACGACCACGGCAATAGCGGCAAAAAATAACCATGTCGACCAGTAGGCTTGCTTAGGAAAGGTTTGTTTCAGCAAGGTGTCGCCGCCGCCATAAATAAAGGCCCGTTGCAGCGGATCGTTTATTTTGGCTTGAAATTCAGCATCGGCGCTTAATTCTTGGCCGCGACGCAAACTCCACAGCGCGGCAATGAATACGCCCGTTAGTGAGGCCGGGATCGCTACGGTGAGAATATCGAGCAAGCCATAGGCGGTGGTGGTCAGGCCGTGATGAGCCGCCAACATGGAGACCATCGAAACCACGGCGACCGACACCGGCGAGGCGCAGATGGCCATTTGCGAGGCAACCGAGGCGACCGCCATCGGCCGTTCGGGGCGAATGTCTTTTTTCAGTGCGATGTCGGCAATGATGGGAAACAGGGTGTAGACCACATGGCCGGTGCCGCACAAAAAAGTCAGCGTCCACGTGGTGAGCGGCGCGAGCACGGTGATGTATTGCGGATGACGGCGCAGTAAACGCTCGGCGACTTGCATCATCACGTTTAAACCGCCCGCCGTTTGTAGTGTGGCCGCGCAGCCGATCACTGCCAAAATGGTGAGCATCACTTGTACCGGCGGCGTGCCGGGCGTTAGGCCAAAAATAAAGGTCAAAATAAACAGGCCGATGCCGCTGATCAGGCCTAGCCCCATGCCACCAAAGCGGGTGCCTAGCAGCAAGCAGCCGATCACCACTAAAAATTCCATATAAATCATTGCTGTTCCTTGTTGATGACGCCCCGATCTTACCATTAGGGATAATTTGATTGTGCCGAGGGCGGCGCGGGAAAACTGTGCGCGGATTCACTGTTTTATCAAAAAGGAGGCATAGCAGATCATGCAGCGGTGGGGCTTACCTAACCGGCGGTGTTGGGTTGCAGGCAAGAAAATGCCTCCCCACGCAGGGTGTTGGGAAGGCGAGGGTGAATGCTTAATGCGAGCTGCCGGCTGTGGCTTAGCCGCGACGCCAACAGATCTGCGGGCTAATGAGATGAGTGGTTTGCAGCGGCGTTTCGGCAGCGATCAGTTGCTGCATGAGCCGAAAGGCGGTGCGTGCTAGCGTATCGCAGTCTTGGGCTATTGAGTCGATAGGCAGTGGCAGGCAATCGAGTAAGTCGTGATCATCAAAGGTGCCTAAATAGAGGCCGCTGCTGAGTAAATCATGCTGTTTTAGATACCGCAGCACGCCTTCAAGCAGGGTGAAGGAGGAGGTAAACAGCCCTTTGGGTGGCGTTTTGCTTTGCGCCATCAGTTCGGCCATTAATTGATAGCCGGAGCTAGGTTGGTAGTCACGGTGATAAATTTTCTGCTCATCAACCGTAAAGCCTGCGCGGATCAGCCCTTGTTTGAAACCCGCTAAACGGTGCCGACTAGGTGACAGCGATAACTGGCCGCCGAAATAGTACACATCGCCGGCACAGGCGTGCGCCATGCGTTGCACTAAGCTGGCGCAGGCTTCGCTGGCATTGGAAATAACTAATGGCAGTGAGGAGTGCTGAATATGGCGATCAAGCTGCACTATCGGCAGTTGTGGCTGTAAACGGGTATAGATCTCGTCGGATTGACCGCTCGACGCCACAATCAAGCCATCAATTTGCCAGCTGATCAAACTATTTACTGCTTCTTGCTCTAAGGCCGGATCGTCATCAGAGCAGGCGATTAATAGTTGAATGCCCGCCTGACGACAGTGGCTTTCGAGTAAACGGACTATTTTGGCAAAGCCAAAATTAGTCAGATCAGGGATCACTATCCCCCAGATGCCTGGCTGTTTTTGGCGCAGTGCCCGCGCATGCCTACTCGGCTGATAGTTATGCGCTTTGGCAATAGCTAAAATGCGCGCACGCGTGTCATCGGCAATGCGGTACTGCGCGCTTTTGCCATTGAGTGCCAAGCTGGCGGTAGCCTTGGCTACGCCAGCCAAGGCGGCGATTTGAGTGATAGTGATCCGCTTTTCTTCCACGTTATTTAGCTACTCGTAACCCTAGTTATTGAGCAAGACACGCGGCTAATGGCCAACAGGCCACGCTGATGTGTGTTGCGTTAGCGGCTGGCGCCGCGGTGAGTTGTGGCTGCGCGCCGGGGAAATAACGTGCCGATAAGGTATGGCGGCCCTCATCAACAAAACATTCCAAGCTGGAGTGATCGCATAACAAGGTCACCTTGCCACCGCGCCAAGGCGCGCTACGCGTTTGCCATTCACCGGTGTGCCAGTTTTGGCGCAGCAGGCTAATTTTGCCCGCTTGCCAAACTAATTTGGCCACAGTACCAAGGCACAGCGTGCCTTCCCCTTGCAAGCTAAGATCAACCCACGCGCTAGCTATAGCCACTGGCGGCAAGTCGGTTAATACGCCGCTAAAGCTTATCAACTCACCTTTAAGCTGCGCAATTTCTGCAACCGGTTGCTGATAAAGCCAATTATCTCGCCAGATCAATTCGCGTGGGCAGCTCATTTGGTGCAGCCAACCGTGGGCTATGGTGGGCTGGGTTAGCTCATTTTCCTCTGGCAGCCCGAGCCAAGCGAACAGCAGTCGGCGACCTTGGCTATCGAGTGTGGTTTGCGGTGCATAAAATTCAAACCCTCGATCGAGCTCAACAAATGGCCCATGGCTAAATTCGGTGCCATTAAAATTGCCCGCCAACCAGCCGCACTGGTAAAGATTAAGATAATCGTCCCCTTGTGCGGCCACGCCTTGTGGGCAGCACAATAAAATATGCTGCTCATCGAGGGCAAAGAGGTCAGGGCATTCCCACATATAGCCAAATTCACCTAGCCCACCGCGCTGGCTGCCGGCGAGGATACCCACCTGCTGCCACTCGGTCAGCGTTTCGCCGCGATAAAGCAACACTTCGCCTTGCTGCGCGAGATTGCGCGCCCCCAGCACCATCAGCCATTGCTGGCCGTCGTGCCACACTTTCGGGTCACGCACATGGCCGGTATAGCCGGCGGGTAAATTAATCACCGCGCCGACTTTGTCAAACCCACCGTGTGGGTTGGCCTGCGCTAAGCATTGCAATGCATCACGCGAGCCATCGGCAAATTTAATATTGCCGGTATACAGCAGGCTTAAGCGCCCAGCCTCATCGCGGACCGCAGAGCCGGAATAGCAGCCATTGCGGTCAAAGTGGTCGGTCGGTAACAGCGCGGGCAACTCATGTTGCCAGTGCAGTAAATCGGTCGAGGCCACATGCCCCCAGCATTTATTGCTGTGCTGGCAGCCAAACGGATTCCACTGATAAAACAGGTGATAACGCCCGTCGTGCTCGATAAAGCCATTCGGATCATTGAGCAGGCCCACGGGGGCGGCCAAATGCCAAGCGGGGCGATGTGGATCGCGCGCGGCGTTCACTTGCCCGGCCAATAGCGCTTGGGCCATTTGTTGTAAAAACAGCGTTGGGGACATCACTCCACCTTGTATTTGAGCAGTAAAGAGGCGCTAAAGGCGGTGGCAAACGCAATAACCATGCCGATGATGTAATGTAGCAACGCCGCCGGTTGCACAATCGCCATGCCAGGCACGGCGGTTAAGCCGACTGCGGTCATGCCCACTTTCATTGCTACTACATAGGCGCCACCACAAGCCCCCCCCAACAGACCGGCTAAAAACGGCTTCATATAGCGTAAATTCACGCCAAAAATGGCCGCTTCGGTGATGCCGAGCAAGCACGACAGCGCCGCAGGTACGGCTAAGGCACGGATGCGCGTATTGTTGGTTTTAAAATAGATAGCTAAGCTGGCGCCGCCTTGGGCCACGTTGGCCATCGCCCAAATCGGCAGCAAAAAGTTGACGCCAATGCTCGCGTTGGTCAATAAACCGGCTTCAATCGCATGAAAGCTGTGGTGCATGCCCGTGATCACAATCGCGGAGTAGCTGCCACCAAACACTAAGCCCGCCAGCCAACCGGCTTGCTGATACAAGGCACTCAAACCATAAGAGATGCCATCCCCCAGCATGCGCCCTGCTGGGCCAATAAACAGTAAGGCTACAAATCCGGTGATCACCACGGTTAAAAACGGGGTAAAGATCAAATCCAGGGCATCAGGGATGCGCTTACGCAGCTGTTTTTCCACATGCGACATAAACCAAACCGCTAGCAGTACAGGAAATACCGTGCCTTGGTAGCCGATCATGGCCACATCAACGCCAAAAAAATCCATGGTTTTAAAGCCGCCGGCAACGCCCCACGCATTGGTGAGCGCGGGATGCGTTAAAATGCCGCCGAGGGTGGCGCCAAGGTAAGCGTTGCCGCCAAATTCACGCGCCGCTGTAAAACCAATCAAGATCGGCAAAATGATAAAGGCCGCCGAGCTAAACATATCGAGCATGACAAACAGTGCGCTATCGGCATTCACCCAGCCATAAGTACGCAACATTCCTAGGAGCCCCATCAACAGACCCGAGGCGACAATGGCAGGAATAATCGGCACGAAAATATTGGATAAGGTGCGGGCGAAGCGCTGCGCGATGTTGAGCTTGGCGCTGGCGATATCGGTTAATTCTGCCTTGCTCGCACTCTCGGCGCCGGTCAGCTTGGTAAGCTCGGCGTGTACTTTATTCACCAGCCCAGTGCCAAAAATAACTTGCGTCTGGCCGGCATTGACAAAGCAACCTTTCACCCCTTCGAGCTGATCAATCGCGGCTTTATCTAGTTTGCTCTCATCGGCCAGCACTAAACGCAAGCGCGTCGCACAGTGTGCGGCACTGATAATATTTTCTTTGCCGCCAAGCAGCGGGATTAACTGTTGGGCAATTGCATTGATATTCATAACATCCTCTTTCAGGCATAACGACCTAGCCGTTGGCGCACTAACGCCCATGGTGGCTAGGCAAAATCAGCTTAAGCTACGGGTAGCGCCGTTAATCGGCGTGATTGAGCTCAACAAACGCTTGCACTTGTTGACGATTGGGCAGCGCCGTCATCGCCCCTTTCGCCGTGGTGGCTAACGCACCACAGGCATGGGCCTGCGCTAAAATAGCCGGCAAGGCGCTAAGTGCAGGTAGTGCCGATGTTTGGGCTAATGCGGCTAATAAACCCGCGACAAACGCATCACCGGCGCCGGTGGTATCCACCGCAGTGACTTTACGCCCGCACCACTCAAGCAGTTGCTCACCACAGCGCGCCGTGACCCCCGCCGCCCCTTTGGTAATCAAGACCAGTTGTGGGCCACAAATTTTAGCCAGTCCCGCGTGCAGATCCGGCTCACCGGTCAGTAGTTGCAGCTCTTCTAGGGAGAGTTTCACGACATCGGCCAGCGCCAGCGCCTGACGCACGACCTCGAGCATTTCGTCAGGCTGAGCCCATACATCGGCCCGCAAATTCGGATCAAAACACACATGACCGCCAGCGGCCTTGATCGCCTGCATAGCGTGCAGACAACTCGATCGCACCGGTTCATTCGCCAAGGCAATCGAACAGGTCAATAACCATTGATCGGCGGCAAAGGCGGGCAATTCGGCGCGCGTTAAAAATTGATCCGCACTCGGCAAGACCATAAAGGTAAAGCTGCGCTCGCCCGCGGCGTCCAGATCAACCAATACCGTAGAGGTGCGATGGTGTGGGTCTTGCTGTAGGTAATCGGTATTCACCCCTTCCACGGCCAAGGTCTGTTGCATAAATTGGCCAAACGGATCTTGCCCCACACGGCCGATAAAGGCCGCCTCACCCCCTAGTCGCGCCACCCCCACGGCCACATTGGCCGGCGCGCCACCAGGACACTTCAAATAGTGCGTTTTACCTTCAGGGATTAAATCGACCACGGCGTCACCCATTACCCATACCCGGTTCATCAGTTCACTCCTCCAGTGCAGCACAAAACCTGCGTCACCGACGCAGGCAAAATAAGGCGGCTAAAATACAGCTAAACCGGTTTAGCTAACCAACAGATCTTAAACTCACCGATAGATTCTGTGATCTAGGTAACATTTTTATGGGCCGGGCGTGACGCATGCCACGCCGCAAGATTGAGGCGGTTTTGGCTAAGGGCGTAGCGCCACGCTAAACGTAGGCCGAAAAGGCGGGCG
>JBOFMA010000129.1:0-2053 GCA_051658125.1 Aeromonas sp. | reverse complement strand
GATAAAAGCGAAAACTGCGGGTTTGCGCCAATTGGCTATCAATTTGCGCCGCTAAGCCGCGCTCAAATTGCGCCACAAACTCGTTCGGCGTGGCGAAATCTGAGCCGTCAATCGGCGTGCCGTTAGGCAAACTAACGTTGATGATCTCGTTGATCGCGTTTGGATACTGGGCAAAGACCTCTGCCACTTTAGCGGCAAAAGCGATACCTTCGCCGTCGCTGTGACCGTAGCGCTCAACCAAGGCCTGCAGGTTTTGTTTCACCAGCACATTGTCACTGACATCGGTCAGCTTGTAGCGCAATTGGTTGCCCTTCACCTCACCAAAGGTAAAGGTATCAATACCGAGGGTAATAGTTTCACCCCAGCGATATTCCATCACGCCATCAGCACCAGTGATGCCACGCGAAGAGGCCGTGAAATACGCCACCCCCGCCAGCGGGCGCCCCAAGGCGTCGGTCAGCACACTTTGCGTCGGCACTTGCTCATCGGCGGAAGGTTGGTAGGCGTAAGTGGCCTCGGCATTAGCGGAAATAAAGGCTGAAGGGTCACTCAGGCTAACGCTGTTAGCATCACTATCGGTTGCAGGAACGACAGAACCATTACTATGCGAACTAGGTGCAATATCAACGATATCCACTTTTCTTTGCCCCCACTCACTTAGATAATCATCTAAGTCTGGGTGCTTTTCGCCATTGATTAAATACAAATCCCTAATCGGCGCCACGCCTTCACTAGTCAGCAAGATTTGGCTTCGATCCGCGGGCGCCGCATCCACACTTTCTAATAATTCGACTAATGCTTGCTGGAGTTCTGGCTTATCTTTTACTAACCGATTATTAGTAATCTCAAAATTTTGTCGGCTATCGGCTTTATCGATATGAAATAACGTTAATCCACCCACTTCACAAGTTAACGCGGTTCCCTTATCAAACGTGAACTCGCCTTCTGCATTGAGCGCGCGGCCATTACAAGCAATATCGCTGCCAGATAAAGGTAGATTTTCCATTGCCAATAATCTTGCCGTTGAATTTCCCTCGGGCAATTCAGGATCTGGCCGCTCTTGATCCGGCAATTCTTGATCTGGGCCATTGCCCGGCGGTGCGGTATAACCACCATCATCTCCGCCACCACAGGCGGTCAGTAACGCCGAGCTAACCAGCCAAGCAATCAGACTTTTTTTCATCAAATTTACCTTTGTAAAAATGCAGTTGCCAGCCTTGGCAGCACGTGTAATGGCGATAGCACCGCTATCGCGTGCAGACTGCACCGGATGAAACACAGCGCCGTTTGGGTCCCTTGGCGCCACATAAACAGTAGAGCCCAGCAAGGCTGGGCTCTACACAATCAACTACGCGTGCTTACTCGCTCACGACCTCTGCCCGTTGCGGCAGCGCTTCAATCGTGGCGGGATTTTGCGCCGGTTGTGGCAATGCCAAGCTACGGAGCAGTGACGTAGCGGCGGCCGTAATGCCGCCTCGATAATTCACACTGCCATCACCGCGCGGCTCTTTGACTTCACCGGGGTTCCAGGTGCTAAAGAATGCCGACAAGTCATAGCCACTCACATACGACGCGCACACCATCAGTAAATCAGCATCCTGCAGGCCGGTGTCTTGCGCCGAGCAGTAGTTGGTGCCTTGATCGCCTACCGTGTCGCCACGCGCTTTGCGGTGCATCAGTTGGTAGAAATTCCACCCTTGATCGGTGCTAAACACGCTCGGTTGGTTCGCCGCGTCATACCAGTTGCTCAGCACAAAATGCTGCTCAGCCCAGATTTTTAGTTGGCCAAACATTACCAAACGCATGCCAGCATCGGCTTCACTCCACGCGTGACCGCCATGACGTGATAACCATAAGGGCATCTTTTTAATGTCAATCGCAATACGACTCATGCGGTTGTCCGGCGCGGGGCGCTGCTCTTGCATATACAAGGTGAACACGTTGTTCGCTACTTCCGTGGCACCGGTAATATTCAGCGGCGCCGCTACCAAGTTATGCCCCAGCTCATGCCAGATCTGCCAGTCGTGCTCTTGGCTCATCGGCAGGCTCGCCG
>JBOFMA010000128.1:0-5552 GCA_051658125.1 Aeromonas sp. | reverse complement strand
GAGTATACCGAGCTGATTTTCATCGCGGTCAAAGCGATAGAGGCGTGGTTTTTAGCCGATACGCAGGCGCTTAACCGTTGGCTCAAAAAGCAGGATGTGATGGAGGCGCTGCCTGAACAGACCCCCACCATGCCTTGGGAGCGTCTGAAAGCGATTGCGGTCGAACAACAGGCGCGTGGTCCGGGCAGCAAGGCCAGTTTTGCCAAGCAATACATCACTTATCATGGTTTTGATGTCACGCGCGCAGCCGCTCATCCGGCGTGCCCCAGTGCGCGCGAATTTTGTAACGGATTAACTGCGCTTGCAGACTAACTGTTGTTTCAGGACTTTTTATGGATATCTCCCAGCTCCAAACCGGGCTAAATAAGAAATTTGAACAGAGCCGGATCGTGTTTTGGCACGATCCTGAGCAGAGCTTTTTAAGTTACCTCGACGATAGCGCACAGGAGTTGGCGGCAGGGTTACATTACGGCCAGCAGGGCGTCACCGTGTTAAATATGGCCCACGAATCGCAACTGGAAATTCACATGCGCATCGAGCTAGAAGCGCCGGAAACGGCGTTTTTGCTCTATTGGCCTAGCGCAGAACCTGCGCCCGCAGATGACTGGTTACTGGCGCTGCGCCGCTATAGCACCACCTTCTACGCCGATGCCGCCTCCTTACTGCTCAATGAGCTCGGTTTGGCAAATATGGCGTTACGTGAATATATCGCTGCGCGCACGGCGTTTTTTTCCAGCAAGGTCCGCACCCAGTCCTTAAAGCGTAAGTTGGACGGACGCAGCGGGATGGAAGATCCGTTGTCACTGGACTTAAAAATGATCAGCGTGGTGTTAGGTTGCCATGCCAATTTAAGCGCAATCATTCAAGAGTTGGCGACCGATTTACTGCCTGATGGCGAGGATAATCTCGGCAAATTAGATAAATTTGGTTTGCTACCAAGTTTGTGGCAACAGCTCGAGCAAGATTACGGCTATCGCTGTGATGAAAACAGTGCGCCGTCCTTACGTGAATTTGTCCGCCGCTTGTTTGCCAGTGAAGCTTATGAGCTGCTGCAGGTGACGCAGCACGATCAGCGCCCGTTGTGGTTGCAGCAGCAACGCTTAGCTACGCCGTCCGGACGAGCGAATGCGATGGCTTTGTTAGCCAGTTGGCGGGATTCCACCACGCAGCGTGAGGTTTTTTGCGCGCTTTCAGCCCTCGTTGCCGAGCAGTTGGAACTGAGCTCGCGCTTAGAGCGCTTAACCCAGCATGAGCTATTAGATTGGCGTGATGTGGTGAGCTTTGAAGTGGTGGAGCAGGCCTTTATTCGCGAAATGCGTCTTAGCTTGGAGAAGGGCGAATTAACGCTCGCCGATCTGACTATCGAGCCACTGATTGCACAGCGACAGGCTGCATTTTGGCCCCACATGGCGGCTAAATATGCCCTGATGTACCAAGCCTTGCAGCAAGCGGCGAGTCTGTTTACGCTGCGTCGCCGCTATCCGGATAACTTTAGTCACTACACGTCAGCTAAAGCGCTCTATCAAGCCTATGAAAGCGAATTATTTCAGTTTGATCAGGCCTATCGCCGCTTCATTGCGGCACAGCAGCAACTACAAGCGCAAGGGGTTGAAGCATTCGCCCAGTGCAGTGAGCAAATCGAGGCGCTGTATGTCAATTGGTATATCTATCACCTAGCCCTCGCTTGGGATCGCTGCCTTGAGCAAGATAAGCTGATGCAGCGTTGGCAGTTAGGCTTGCCTAAGCAGTCCGACTTTTATCAACAGGTGATTGAACAGCGCTTTGAGCACAGCACGATTAAACGGCAAGTCGTGATCATCAGTGATGCCTTGCGCTATGAAGTCGCCCATGAGTTGCAAGAAATCATCAACCAAGAGAAACGCTTTAAAGCCACTCTCACTAGCCAAGTGGGCGTTTTGCCTAGTTACACCCAACTGGGCATGGCGGCCTTGTTGCCGCATCGTGCGATAGATTTTTCTGCTAATGCTGAAACGGTGCTGGTCGACGGCCACAGCAGTGCAGGACTAGATAACCGGCATGCTATTTTGGCGCGCCACGGTGGCATGGCGATCAGTGCGAAATCGCTGCACAGCTGGACGCAAGCTCAAGCCGTGGAAGCCGTGGGATCGGCGCGGGTAATTTACATCTATCACGACACCATTGATGCGATTGGCGACAAGGCCGCCACCGAGCTTGATACCTGTGGTGCAGTATGCCAAGCCATTGAAGAGCTGCAGAGTTTGATTAAAAAAGTACTCAATGGACTTAAAGTCTCGCGGGTCTTGATCACCGCTGATCACGGCTTTTTATATCGCCACAGTGCCCCTGATGCCAGTGTCAAAGCTAGCCAAGAGCAACTGGCGCAGGATGCCTTGGTGGCGAAAAAACGTTATGTGCTGGGGCGTCAATTGCCGAGCAATGACAACGTCTGGCATGGCCGTATCGGCGATAATCTCGCTGGCGGTTCGGATATGGCGTTTTGGCTGTCCAAAGGCGCGAGTCGATTTAACTTCATCGGCGGTGCCCGTTTTGTGCATGGTGGCGCCATGTTGCAAGAGATCTGCGTGCCGATACTGGATGTGCAAGCGCTTAGCACCACTAAGCAAGCGCAACACGAAAAAGCAAAAGTGAATACAGTGCCGCTGCATCAGCCGATTAAGCTCGTGAACGCGATTGATAAGATTAAGTTCATGCAGACCGAGGCGGTGGGTGAGCGGCATAAAGCGCGCACTGTCAGCTTTAGCGTATGTGATGCCGCCGAACAGCCGGTGTCCGCGGTGGAAAAAGTCACCTTTGCGGCTACCGCCGAGCAGCCAGAGCAACGCCAGCAAGATGTGCGCATCAAATTGCTCGGCAGCAATTTTGATCGCAAAGCACAGTATCTGTTAATCCTACAAGATGATGAGGATAGTATTGAGCTGGCGCGCTACGCGGTCACCATTGATTTAGCCATTCAAAATGAATTTGGATTTTAATTGCCACTAACTAAGTGAGGCAGGTCATTGATCTGCCTCGGAGTCGTGTTGTATGTCGTTTCCCCATAATGAGAACGTTGATGCGCTGGGTTTAGCTTTAGAGCCCATCAGCGTCAGTGAACAGCCTACAACGGCCGATGAGATCGCGCAGCTTTCGAGCGCGGATCTAGACAGCCGCTTGAATCAATTTTTTAAAGGCAAAGTGGTTCGCAAGGATTTAACCAAGCAGCTGAAAGAGGGCGCCAATGTCCCGGTCTATGTGCTTGAGTACCTGTTGGGCATGTATTGCGCCTCCGATGATGCGGAGCTGGTCGCAGAAGGCTTAGCGAACGTTAAGAAAATATTAGCGGAAAATTACGTGCGCCCTGATGAGGCGGAGAAGGTCAAATCACTGATCCGTGAACGCGGCAGCTTTAAAGTGATTGATAAGGTAGGCGTTAAGCTTAACCAGAAAAAAGATGTCTATGAGGCGCAGTTATCTAACCTTGGCATTAAAGACGCCATCATTCCGGCCGGGGTGGTCAAAGAGAATGAAAAACTCTTAACCGGTGGTATTTGGTGCATTATCACGCTGAATTATTTCTACGAAGAGGGGCAGAAGGTTTCCCCTTTTTCCGTCTTTACGCTCAAGCCGATCCAGATGCCCTCCATGGATATGGAAGAGCTATTTAGCGCCCGAGCCCATTTTAATACCGATCAGTGGCTGGATGTGCTGATCCGCTCGATTGGTATGGAGCCCGCTAACCTAGAACAACGGGTTAAATGGCATTTATTAACGCGCATGATCCCGTTTGTAGAAAACAACTATAACGTCTGTGAGTTGGGGCCACGCGGCACAGGTAAGAGTCACGTTTACAAAGAGTGCTCACCCAATTCGCTGTTGGTTTCTGGCGGCCAAACCACGGTAGCGAACCTGTTTTACAACATGAGTTCACGCCAAGTCGGTTTAGTCGGTATGTGGGATGTCGTGGCATTTGATGAAGTGGCCGGGATTACCTTTAAAGACAAAGACGGCGTGCAGATCATGAAGGATTACATGGCATCGGGGTCGTTCTCCCGTGGTCGTGATTCGATTGAAGCCAAAGCCTCTATGGTGTTTGTCGGCAATATTAACCAAAGTGTCGAGACATTAGTCAAAACCAGTCATTTATTGGCGCCATTCCCAGAGGCGATGATCGACACGGCATTTTTTGACCGCTTTCATGCCTATATCCCTGGTTGGGATATTCCGAAAATGCGTCCGGAATTTTTCACCAATAGTTACGGGTTAATCACCGATTATTTAGCTGAGTACATGCGCGAAATGCGCAAGCGTAGCTTCTCTGATGCCATCGATCGCTTCTTTAAACTGGGCAATAACTTAAATCAGCGCGATGTCATTGCCGTTCGGCGTACGGTCTCTGGACTGCTTAAACTGCTGCATCCGCATGGCGTGTTCGATAAAGAAGACGTGCGTCGTTGCCTGACTTATGCGCTTGAACTGCGTCGGCGCATCAAAGAACAGCTGAAAAAGCTCGGTGGCATGGAATTTTTCGATGTGCACTTTAGCTATCTCGATAATCAGACCTTGGAAGAGTTTTTCGTTAATGTGCCCGAGCAAGGCGGTAGCCAGCTGATCCCAGAAGGGCTCGGTAAACCCGGTGTGGTACATATGGTCACCAAAGGCGGTTCGGGCCAACTCGGTTTATATCGTTTTGAAACCCAGATGACGCCCGGTAATGGTAAACACTCTACCTCCGGATTAGGCTCCAATACCCCCGCTAAAGAAGCGATCCGAATTGGCTTTGATTACTTTAAGGGCAATCTGACCCGCGTGAGTGCTACTGCTAAGTTCTCTGAACACGAGTTTCATCTACATGTAGTCGAGCTGCATAACGCTGGCCCAAGCACAAAAACCAGTCTGGCGGCCCTGATCGCTTTTTGCTCGATTTTAATCGGTAAACCGATGCAGGAGCAGATGGTAGCGCTAGGGGATATGACGTTAGGTGGCGTGGTCAATCCGGTTGAAGATTTGGCCGGAAGCTTACAACTTGCGATGGATTCGGGGGCTAAACGTGTGCTGCTGCCGATGGCGTCGGCATCCGATATTCCAACCGTACCGGCTGAGATATTTTCTAAGTTCCAAATTAGTTTCTACGCCGATCCCGTGGATGCTGTTTATAAAGCGCTGGGGGTAAATTAGCGCACTAACCAAAGCAATGCCCTTGGCACAGCAGGCCACGGTAAAGACGGCCAGAGATAAGTCTGCCACCTCCCGCTCATCTTGGGCGGGAGAGTGGCACACATTGCAATTAATACATCGCTGGCGCGAATATCGCGAATGCGTTCTAACAGTTCATCAAAGTAGTCTGGTACTACAGCGCTACCCACTGGCGGGTTTTTCAGCCGCCCGTCATCCATCACACAGCCCTTGATCAAATATTCACTCAAGGTGCGGGTCGGTGTTTTTCAAGATAGTTGTCACTATTAGCCACGTTATGTGGCACGTTTTATTGCGGTCGCTGTTTACTCCTTGGTCGGGTTTAGCGTCACGCTGCCTATCGGTTCACAGTTCCGTACCGAGCGCTTGCCCCAACG
>JBOFMA010000127.1:0-17476 GCA_051658125.1 Aeromonas sp. | reverse complement strand
CCGCGCTAGCGCCTTCCGCTTGCTGACGTGCTTCGTCGTTAAAACGCTTGCGACGTTGGCCTTCAATGCGCTGGCTGCGTGGCGTGCGGCGTGAACGGCGCTGACCATCAAAATTAGCCTCAGCATTGTCCTCAACCGCCGGCATCTCATCTTGCGCGGCCGGTGGCAGGTCATCCATCACGCCATTGGCGGCGTCATCGCTACCTACGCGCAGGGATTTGCGCTGTGGGCGACGTTCGCGACGTTCAGCCGCAGGACGCGCCTCTTCGCTCACCACAGGCGCAACGACCGGTGCGATCACTGCCTGATCTAGCACAACGGCTGGCGCTTCATTTTTGGCCGCACGGGCTTCGCGTGGCTGACGCGGCGCCCGCTCATGGCGCGGTTCGCGGTTGTCACGATCGGCACGAGGCTCGCGCTCTTTGCGTGGACGGCGGTTGCGGCCCTCGCCTTCGCGCGCCTCACGTGGCGCATCAGCTGGACGCTCGGCGCGGTTGTCGGCTCGCTCCCCGCGAGGACCGCGCTGCTCATCGCGACGATTGCGGTTATTGCGTCCACGATGGTCTTCACGCTGATGGCGGTTTTGCGCGCGCGCGTTGCCTTTTTCCTGACGTGGCGCAGCTGGCTCGGCGACAGGCGCTGGGCTAAACAGGCGTGCGATAGCGCCAAACAGACGGCCAAACAAACCGGTTTCACTCGGCGGCGCTGCGGGTGCTTCTGGCGCTGGAGTTGGCGCAGGTGCGGGAGTTGGCGCAGGCGCGACCGGCGCCGGTGAAGCAGGCTGGGCAAAGCCCTGCAGCAGCGGCTGCTCACGTTCAATCACTTGCGCAGGCTTTGGCTGATACACCGGCTTAGCTACTTCAGTTTTTAAGCTGTAGCTAGCGCCATCACTGCCTTCGCCTTGACGCACTCGCAGCACTTCATAATGCGGCGTTTCAAAATGTGGGTTCGGGATGATGTAC
Source organism: Aeromonas sp. (assembly GCA_051658125.1). Lineage (GTDB taxonomy): Bacteria > Pseudomonadota > Gammaproteobacteria > Enterobacterales > Aeromonadaceae > Aeromonas. The sequence goes on along the minus strand of JBOFMA010000127.1, from coordinate 16,514 downwards.
ACCCGCACATTGTTGCGTGCTTCAAGGCTGGCGATATTGGCGCGCTTTTCGTTGAGCAAATAGGCCGCAACATCAACCGGCACCTGAGCATGTACCTGCTCGGTGTTGTCTTTCATCGCCTCTTCTTCAATCAGACGCAAAATAGACAGCGCGAGCGATTCGTTATCACGAATAACGCCTTGGCCTTGGCAGCGCGGGCAAATGTGGCTGCTTGATTCATTAAGTGAAGGGCGCAAACGCTGACGTGACATCTCCAGCAAACCAAAGCGTGAAATGCGCCCCAGCTGAATGCGCGCGCGGTCTTGGTGCACCGCTTCACGCAGGCGGTTTTCCACCTCACGCTGATGGCGCACCGGGGTCATGTCGATAAAGTCAATCACCACCAAGCCGCCTAAATCGCGCAGCCGCAGCTGGCGGGCGATCTCATCAGCCGCTTCCAAGTTGGTCTGTAGCGCAGTCTCTTCAATATCGCCGCCTTTAGTGGCGCGAGACGAGTTGATGTCAATCGAGGTTAACGCTTCGGTCGGGTCGATAACGATGCTGCCGCCTGATGGCAGGCGCACTTCGCGCTGGAACGCCGACTCAATTTGGCTTTCGATTTGGAAGTGGTTAAACAGCGCCACATCACCGGTATACAACTTCACGCGGCTTAAAAAGTCTGGACGCACTAAGGCGATATGCGCTTTAGCACGCTCAAAAATCACCGGATTGTCGATTAAGATCTCGCCCACATCGCGGCGCAGGTAATCGCGGATCGCCCGCACAATTACGTTGCTTTCTTGGTGGATCAGCACCGGCGCGGCGCGCTCTTGCGACGCTTTATGAATAGATTCCCAGTGATTGATCAGTACATTTAAGTCCCAAGCCAACTCTTCTGGTGATTTGCCAACACCGGCCGTGCGCACAATCAGGCCCATGCCTTCTGGCACATTCAGGCCGCTTAACGCTTCTTTGAGCTCGATGCGCTCATCGCCTTCAATGCGGCGCGAAATGCCGCCGGCACGCGGGTTGTTGGGCATCAGCACTAAGTAACTGCCGGCCAAACTGATAAAGGTGGTCAACGCGGCGCCTTTGTTGCCCCGTTCCTCTTTATCAATCTGGACTATAACTTCTTGGCCTTCGCGCACCACTTCTTTGATATTTGGGCGGCCTTGGTAGGTGTAACCGGCAGGAAAATAGTTGCGGGCTATTTCTTTAAGAGGAAGGAAACCGTGGCGCTCTGCACCGTAATCAACAAAGGCCGCTTCTAAACTAGGCTCAACGCGGGTAATGCGACCCTTGTAGATGTTGGCTTTTTTCTGCTCGTGGCCTGGGCTTTCAATATCGAGATCGTAGAGCTGTTGTCCGTCGACAAGCGCTACGCGCAACTCTTCTTCTTGAGTCGCGTTGATTAGCATTCTTTTCATTATGTTCTCATTTTTTGTCATTTTTAGTTACTTCACTGCGCGCTGCGGCACCGGCCTCGGGTCTTGCGTAAGCGGATAACCTCGCGGTTAGGCGTACATGAGGCGCAAATTAAGGGTGCTGTCATCCTAAAACAGGGAAATGCAGCGACGCCGAGTGAAGACAAAGAGTTCGGTTTCGTTTGTGTTCTCCATGCTCAGCACCAAACGCTCGCCGCTTTTAGGGGTAGGTTGGCGGTGTTTTAAGCGCAGGTGGCATAACTTTTGGCCACATCGTACAAAGCTTGCACACAGAGACAAAACCTTCGAGATTATCCCATTTAATGGGCTTTCATGGCAAGGCGCCATTTTTCTACAAAGCATGCAGCTAAGTGCTTGAGGCAGTGGTATTATTGCCGCCATGACACAGATACAACAGCAAGTGCAGCTGCTCACCATCGAAGCTGAGCATGACGGGCAGCGCATTGATAATTTTCTTAAGACTCAGCTAAAGGGCGTTCCCAAAAGCCTGATTTATCGTATTTTGCGTAAAGGGGAAGTGCGCGTTAACAAAAAGCGCATCAAGCCCGAATATAAGCTCTGCGCCGGAGATGTTGTGCGCGTGCCGCCGGTGCGGGTAGCAGAAAAAAATGAGCTGCCCTCGGCTAACTTAGGCGTGATTGCGCGCTTAGAGCGGCAAATTTTGCTCGAAGATGACGCTATGATCGTGCTCAATAAACCAGCCGGCATGGCCGTGCACGGTGGCAGTGGCTTAAGTTTTGGCGTGATTGAAGGCTTGCGCGCCCTACGCCCGCAGGCAAAATTTTTAGAATTAGTCCACCGCCTCGACCGCGACACCTCCGGCGTGTTGCTAATTGCCAAAAAGCGCAGCGCGCTGCGCCATTTGCATGAGCAATTGCGGATAAAAACTATGCGCAAGCAGTACTTGGCGCTGGTGCGCGGCCAATGGCAAGCCCACGTTAAAGTAGTTAATGCGCCGCTGCGTAAAAACGAGTTGCAATCAGGTGAGCGTGTGGTGCGCGTGAGCGCCGATGGCAAACCGTCCGAAACGCGGTTTCGCATTGTGCGCAAATTTAGTGACGCAACCTTAATTGAGTGCAGCCCTATTACCGGCCGTACCCACCAAATTCGTGTGCACACCTTGCACGCCGGCCACCCAATTGCTTGCGATGATAAGTATGGGGAAAGCGGCTTTGATGAAAAAATGCGTGGCAAAGGCCTAAAACGGCTGTTTTTGCATGCGTGGAAGCTGACCTTCACTCATCCGGTCGATGGCCGCGAGGTCACTATTGAAGCGCCCCTCGCACCTGAGTTAGAACAGGTACTGAAAACCCTCGAAAACTAACCTTTTGTGCCTGACAACGAAAAAAAATGCCCAAACTAACGTTTGGGCATTTTTATTGGCTTTGCCTTAGCGCAGCACGCGCTTCGCGTGGCGCATTCAAGCAACGTCGCCGCCGGCACTTAGCGCATTAGGCCTTTTTTAGGTACGCGGCCACCAGCACTATCTGCACGCCGTTCACTTTGCCTTCGATGTGCAGCGGATTGTTAGTCAGGCGGATACCTTTAACCAAAGTACCGCGTTTAGCGGTAAAGCCCGCGCCTTTTACATCCAAGTCTTTGATTAAGGTGACCGCATCGCCTTCCACCAGCACAGCGCCGTTTGAATCAACGGTCGGCACGCTGTCGTCAGCGTCATCCGGCGCGCCGGCTTGCGCCCACGCCAAGGTCTCTTCATCTAAATAAAGCATGTCGAGCTGATCTTGCGCCCAGCTTTCGCCTTGCACGCTTAACGCATGCAACTGACGCCACGCCAACACCTGCACCGCCGGCACTTGACTCCACATGCTATCACCCAAGCAGCGCCAATGATTGGCATCCAGCGGCGAGGCGTGTAATTGGCGTTGGCACGTTGCACACAGCACCACGCTGTGATCATCACCGCTGGCGGGTGAGTGCGCGAGGGCGTGGGCAGCCAAGCCCTCGGTGCTGCTGCAGAGTTCACATTGGCCATTGGCGCGGGTTTGTAATGAGGCAGATAAGGTCATGTTAAGATCCTTGAGCATAAAAAACGGCAAAAATAGCATAACTTCGTCTATTTAGCGCCTATTTTACCGCAGCCAACATGGCCGTTTTGCGCCAAGCGGCGCGACTGCGCTAGAATTACGCCTTTTTCGCCCCTTGCTTGGACTCCCTTATGCTGGCCGCTCGCTTTGCTGCCCTTGATACCCTGCTCACCGAGCACCGCGCCTTGTGGCAATTTGCGCCTTATCATCACGCCCAAGCGCCGTTTACTGCGCAGTGGCCCGCGCTGGCAGCCGCTATCGCGGCGCCAAGCGGGCAAAACATCAGCGCGTTAAAAGCCGATCCGCCGCGTTGGCAGCGCTGGGCAGAGCAGTGGCTACCGGCCTTAGCCGCGCTGCCGGCGCTGTGCCAATTGCCACCCACACCGGCCGCGCCGCTACACTGCCCAGCGCGCATGGCGCAAGGCATTGGTGGGCGAAAATTAGCGCAAATCGAGGCGTTTGCCGGTGCGGTACCGGCTGACTGCCTTGATCTGGTGGAGTGGTGCGCCGGCAAAGGCCATCTTGGCCGCTTGCTGGCCGTGCGCCGCGGCGCCAAAATCAGCAGTGTTGAATATGATGCCGCCCTGTGCGCGGCAGGCGAGCAACTAGCTAAAGCGCAGCAGTTGCCACAGCAATTTCTTTGTGTCGATGCGTTTAGCCCAGCGGCTCGCACGCTACTACAGCCCGCACAACATGCGCTGGCGCTGCACGCCTGCGGCGATCTGCACACGGAATTGCTGAAAAACGTCGCCCAGCAAGGGGCCCAAGGGGTCACACTGGCCCCTTGTTGTTACCATTTAACCCGCCACAGCGCTTACCCGCCACTCTCACGCGCCGCGCAGCACAGCGCACTGCGTTTAACGAAAACCTGCTTAAAACTGCCGCTGGAGGAGACCGTCACTGGCGGCGCGCGTATCGAGCGCTTGCGCCACATCGAAGTCGCGTGGCGATTAGCCTTTGATAGCTTGGCGCAAATGCTGCGTGGGCAAACAGGCTACCAGCCCCTGCCCACGGTGCCGAAAATTTTGCTCAGCGGCGATTTTGCCAGCTTTTGTGCTTGGGCTGCGGCGCAAAAAGGCCTTAGCGTGCCAAGCGCGATTGATTTAACCCATTGGCTGACGCTAGGTCAGGCGCGTGCCGACGCGGTGGCGCGCATGGAGTTGGTGCGCCACTTGTTTCGGCGCCCACTGGAAATGTGGCTTAGCTTGGATCGGGCGCTGTTTATGCAAGAGCAGGGCTATCAGGTTGAGATCAGCGAATTTTGTGCAAAACCTATCACACCGCGTAATATCTTACTGCGCGCTTGGCGGGCATAATGGCTGCCAACGCTTGATTTTGCCAACGAATTAAGGAGTGAGCATGAGCACATTTGAGACGGTTATTTGGACAATTTTGGGTTATAGCGCGTTACCTATGATCTTATTAAGCGGCTGCGCCGGTGTCGCGATTGCCACCGCGTGGTTGTTTAATCAACTCGGTTGGGGTCAAGAGGCGTAAATTAGCGCTAAGGGCAACACCGGCTTAATGGGCGCGCTAATACAACCCAATTGGTTGACCATTGCGTTAAAAACGCTCAAGTGAGCCAGCGCTCTGCTGGCTTATTTTTTAGCGCTGAGGCTTATTTATTTGCCATCAGGCCAGCGAGTCGCGGGCGATATGCATTGCCAACCGCAGGCATAATTAATCCACGCTTAGCATAAATTGCTGGCGCAACGTTTCTGACCACACCACATCTAATTGCCATACCATGCGCCCATGCTGGCAGCGGCTTAATGAAAATTCGCCCTGCCAGCCAAGCGGCAGCCCCTGACGCGCTTGCAGCGGCACCTTGATAATACCCATAAACATATCGCGGCCACGCAGGCTCACCTGCGGCGCCGCGGGGGCCGGCAGATTATTTTCGGCCGGTGCCAACTGCGGTGCAATCTCTAGCTGTAACGGCGCTTGTGAGGTGAGCGCTTGCCCTGTGCTCGGCAACACGCGGATCTGCCAGCGCGTGCCTTGATGCGTAAAATCACAGCGTCCTTGGCTCAGCTCACAGGGTACTAAAGCCGCCTTCGCCGCCTCTTTGCCTGCCACAACGGCGGGCGCTGGGCTGGCCTGATAAGTGCGATAGGCGATAAGTCCGACGAGCAAAACTAATACGCACAATAAATAGACAATTTTACTTGGGCTTAATTTGGCTTTCATGCTGCGTGCTGACCTCTGCTGTTTTGCCATTGTGTTTACGTGCAATGCGCTATTTTAGGCCGTGCGCGCCGATAGTTTGGCTTATGGCAAGTTAAAAGCCCAAGCACTGGCGCTTATTGCGCTCACGTGGGCTGATGGGTTTATTTGCCTAGCGTATTTGCTTAATAAATGCGCAAACATGCCGTTATTTAATCCCGTTCAGCGGCCGACGGCTATATAGCACCAGACTATCACTTTAAAGGGCGATTGGTTATTATTCCTTGACCAGATCGCTTATTTCCCATTTATTGCTAATGACGCAACAAACGTAAGCGTCGGCAGGATAGGTTTCACTTGCCCGCGGGCCAAGGATAATGGACTAACTCATGAGTCAAACCGCTTTAACGCAAAATTATAATTATGGGGTCGTGCGCCAATTTACCCTGATGACCATAGTCTGGGGCATTGTCGGCATGGCGGTGGGCGTTTTGCTGGCCGCCCAGCTCATTTGGCCGGCGCTCAATTTCGACACGCCATGGCTCACCTATAGCCGGTTGCGCCCGCTGCACACCAATGCGGTGATCTTCGCCTTTGGCTGCAGCGCGCTGATGGCCTCGTCATTTTATGTGGTGCAGCGCACCTGCCAAACGCGCCTGTTTGGTGGCCCGCTGGCCGCGGTGGTGTTTTGGGGCTGGCAACTGATCATCTTAAGTGCCGTGATCAGCTTACCGCTGGGTATTAGTTCGGCCAAAGAGTACGCCGAACTCGAGTGGCCGATTGATCTGGCTATCACCTTGATTTGGGTCGTGTATGCCGTGGTGTTTTTTGGCACGCTGGCCAAGCGCACCACCGCGCATATTTATGTTGCCAACTGGTTTTTTGGCGCCTTTATTATCACCGTGGCGCTTTTGCACATCATCAATAGCTTGGCGGTGCCGCTCAATGGCTTGAAATCTTATTCGCTATACGCCGGCGCTATGGATGCCATGGTGCAGTGGTGGTATGGGCATAATGCGGTGGGTTTTTTACTCACCGCCGGCTTTTTGGGCATGATGTATTACTTTGTGCCAAAGCAAGCCAACCGGCCGGTGTACTCCTATCGCCTGTCGATTGTGCACTTTTGGGCTTTGATCTCGCTGTATATCTGGGCCGGTCCACACCATTTGCACTACACCGCCCTGCCCGATTGGGCGCAATCGTTGGGCATGGTGATGTCACTTATCTTATTTGTGCCCTCGTGGGGCGGCATGATCAACGGCATCATGACCTTATCGGGTGCTTGGCACAAACTGCGCACCGATCCAATTTTGCGCTTTTTAATTGTCGCGCTGTCGTTTTACGGCATGTCGACCTTTGAAGGGCCAATGATGTCGATTAAAACTGTGAATGCGCTCTCCCACTACACCGACTGGACCATTGGCCACGTGCACTCTGGCGCCTTGGGCTGGGTGGCGATGATCACCATTGGCGCCGTGTATCACTTGGTGCCGCCGCTGTTTGGCCAAGGCCGGATGTACAGCGTGCGTTTAATTAACGTGCATTTTTGGTTAGCGACCTTAGGCACAGTGCTGTACATCGTCGCCATGTGGATCTCGGGCGTGATGCAAGGCTTGATGTGGCGCGCAGTTAACGATGACGGCACCTTGACTTACAGCTTTGTCGAAGCGCTGCAATCGTCCTATCCATTTTATTTCGTGCGCTTTATCGGTGGTCTGCTGTTTTTACTCGGCATGTTGCTGCTGGCGTATAACACCTACCGCACCCTTGGCGCGCCCAAAGGCAGCCTGCAACCGGTAGAGGAGGCGTGAGCATGAGCCAGCAACCATCCAAAAACCGTCACGCGTTAGTTGAAAAAAATCTGCCCCTGCTGGTGATTTTCATCATTGTCGCCATCAGCCTAGGTGGCTTGGTCGAGATCACGCCGCTATTTTTCCAAAAGCAAACTACAGCGCCAGTGCTGGGCTTAACCCCTTACACTGCGTTGCAAATGGAGGGGCGGGATATTTATATTCGCGAAGGGTGCGGCAACTGCCACAGCCAGATGATCCGCCCATTTCGCGCGGAAACCGAGCGCTATGGCCACTATTCGGTGGCGGGGGAAAGTGTGTGGGAGCATCCGTTTTTATGGGGTTCCAAACGCACCGGCCCCGATCTGGCCCGGGTAGGTGGTCGCTATTCCAATGCGTGGCATCGCGCCCATTTGCTTAATCCGCGCGATGTGGTGCCAGAATCCAATATGCCCGCCTACCCATGGTTGGCAACAACGCCCCTTAACGGCGAAGAAAGCGCGCAAAAATTACAGCTGTTCAAAGAGCACTTCGGCGTGCCTTATACAGAGAGTGATATTGCCGGTGCCACAGCCAGCGTCGCCGGAAAATCTGAGCTCGATGCGGTGATAGCCTACCTGCAGTCACTCGGCCTTGCGCTTAAATAGGAGACGGCCGATGACCTCATTGGTGTTTGATTACAACCTGCTGCGCGGCCTTTACACCTTAGGCTTATTGATCTTGATGCTCGCTATTTTTGTCTGGGCCTTTTCGGCCAAGCGCCAAGCGGCGTTTAACGCCGCCGCGCAACTAGTATTTGATGAGCCCACCCCCGCGCCAAGCCCAGACAAGGAGTCCGGTTTATGAGCAGCAGTTTTAGCCTGTTTATTACGCTAGTGACCTTAGGCACTATCGCCGCCTGCGCCGCCTTACTCTGGTGGTGCTTAAAAGATGACATGGGCGTGCCGGAAGGCGAATCGATGGGCCACAGTTTTGATGGCATCGAAGAGCTCAACCACCCGCTACCGCGCTGGTGGAGTTTTTTGTTTATCTTTTTAATCATCACGGGCCTATTGTATCTACTCGCTTACCCCGGCCTTGGCAATTGGCGCGGTTTGCTCGGCTGGCAAAGCTCGCACCAAGCGGTGCATTCAGCCAGTGATATCGCCGCTGCCAAAGCGTTGGCGGCAAAAACCGGCGCAATTAACGCCTATGACCGCGAAATGGCGCAGGCCAAAACGCAGTTTGATGCCACGTTTCGCCCGCTGGTCTACCAAGCCGATGGCAGCTTAAAGCCGATTGCGCTGATCGCCAGCAATGAGCAGGCCACGCAGATCGGGCAGCGACTGTATTTACAAAACTGCGCCCAGTGTCACGGCGCCGATGCGCGCGGCGGGCGCGGCTTTCCCAATTTAACCGACAGCGAATGGCAGTGGGGCGGCGCACCGGAGCAAATTCACGCCTCGATTGCCCAAGGCCGCCAAGGCGTGATGGCTGCGTGGGGCGAGATACTCGGCGCGGTCGGCGTGCAAGAAGTAGCCAGCTACGCTTTGAGCTTATCGGGGCGCAAAGTGGATGACGTCGAAGCGCAAAAAGGCGCAGCGCGCTTTGCGCTGTGCGCCGCGTGCCATGGCGTAGATGGCAAAGGCAACATCGCCTTGGGCGCGCCGGATCTGACCAACAACATTTGGCTCTATGGCGGCTCACGCCAAGCGGTAGTCGAAACCATTACCCATGGCCGCCACGGCGTAATGCCTGGGTGGCTCGATTTGCTCGGGGCGGAAAAAGTGCAGCTACTGAGTGCGTATGTGTATAGCCTGCGCGCGCCAGCAACTACGCCAACCGCTGGCACGGTGATGCCATGAGTATGCCTATCTTGGCACCACACCAGCCATGGTATCAGCATGGCTGGCTTTGGCTGATTTTTGGTCTGCCCAGTGCCGCGGTGGTAGCAAGCCTAGTGACTGTGTACATAGCCGCGCAAGATGATCTGGCCTTGGTGGCGGAAGATTATTACCAACGCGGCAAGGCCATTAACCAAGATTTAAGCCGCGAGGCGCGCGCGCGCGCCTTAGGTCTGCGCTTTCGCCTAGAGCAGCGCGGCCAAGAACTCACCTTGGTGCCGCTGCCCGCCGCTAAGGCAGACTTACGCCCTGCCCGCGCACCGGCCGCGCCGCCCAGTGCGCTGCGCTTAAGTTTGTTTCACCCCACCTTAAATGCACGCGACAGCGTGCACTTGCTCACGGCCGATGCCCAAGGCCAGTTTCGTCTCACCCTGCCCACGCCATTGCGTGGGCACTGGCAAGTGCGCTTAGAGCCACTGGCTGACGTCAGCGATCCCACGGCGTTGCCATGGCGCGTGCAAGGCCGCTGGCCGCGTGTTGAGGCCGACACGGCGCACACCGCCCTACTGCTCGGCGCGCTGCCGGATGCCTAAGTCGCACTGCTTTCACTGTGCGGCGCCGCTGTTAGGCCCGCAACTGACTGATCCATGCTTATCGACGACCTTGGCCGGCCAAGTGGCACATTTTTGCTGCGTTGGCTGCTTGGCGGTGGCACAAACTATTCACGACGGCGGCTTGGCCCGTTTTTATCAGCAGCGCCAAGCCCCGAGCCAACCGGTGGCGCCCGCCAGCCTAGCGAGCCTGCGCCAGTACGATGAACCGGCCTTGCAACAAGCGTGGGTGCGCCCTGTCGGTGCTTTGCTGGAGATGGAGTTGGCCATCGAGGGGTTGACGTGCGCGGCCTGTGCTTGGCTGATTGAGCGCCACCTGCTGGCGCTGCCTGGGGTGACCTATCTGTGCGTGAACAGCACCACGGCGCGGGCGCGCTTGCGCTGGGACAATACGCAAGTGGCGTTAAGTGCCATTTTAAGCGCGATGGCGCACTTGGGTTTTAGCGCCATCCCGTTTGCCCCGCTGGCGCAAGAAGCCCAGTACCAGCGCCAACTGCGCGGTTTATTGCAGCGCTTAGGCCTGGCCGGCTTAGGCTCAATGCAGGTAATGATGAGTTCGCTGACCGGCTATTTTGAGTGGTTTGGCACGGTCGATGCTGAATTTGTTATCTACTTTAACTGGATAAGTTTGCTGCTAGCGGCGCCGATCTTGGGTTATTGCGCGCAACCAATTTACCAAAACGCGTGGCGCAGCTTAAAACTGCGCCATCTGAGTATGGATGTGTCGGTGAGCTTGGCGCTGCTGGCCGCATTTACTGCCTCATTTTGGGCCACGCTCACCGCCCACGGCGAGGTCTATTTTGACTCGCTGACCATGTTTATCTTCTTTTTGCTCTGTGGCCGCCTGCTCGAGTTGCGCGCGCGGCAAAAAGCGCTGCAACAGGGCAATCATCACGGCAAACAGTTACCGCGGCTGGCGCGGCGCTGGCAACATGGCGCCACCGAGCAGGTAGTCGCCGCGGCCCTTAACGTGGGCGATGAAGTGCTCGTGCACGCCGGCGAATGCGTGCCGGCCGATGGCCATTTGTGCACCGACGCCGCTGAACTCAACGAAGCCATGCTCACCGGTGAATCGCTGCCGGTGCCAAAGCGTACGGGCGATGCCGTCTATGCTGGCGCGCTCAATGGCGCGGCGCCGTTTCGCTTTATCGTCAGCGCGCCGCTGACCCAAAGCCGGTTAAGCCAAGTTGAAGCGTTGCAAGCCAGCGCCTTAAGCTACAAGCCGCGCTTAGCTCAGCTCGCCGATCGCGTCGCTCGCCAATTTACTGCCGTGCAATTGCTACTCACCGCGCTGGTATGGGCAATTTGGCAGTGGCACGATCCCAGCCAAGCCTTTGCCGTGGCCTTAGCGCTGCTGGTGGCCACCTGCCCCTGCGCATTGGCGCTCGCCACTCCCACGGCGCTCACCGCCGCCACCAGCGCGCTGGCAGGTAGCGGCATTTTGCTGCGCCGCGGCCATCTGCTCGAAACCTTGCCCAAGGTCACCGATGTTCTGTTTGATAAAACCGGCACCCTCACCCAAGGCGAAGTGACCTTAAGCGCAATGCACGCGCTAAGCACGCTGCCCGCCAGCGCCTGCTTGGGGCTAGCACAAGCCTTAGAAACCCATTCAGAGCATCCGCTCGCCCGCGCATTTATGCGCGCAACAGGCGCACAAATCATGCCTGCAGCTACTAACGTAACCAACGTGGTCGGCCACGGCTTAAGCGGTGTTATCGACGGGCGGCGTTATTTTTTAGGCCACGCCGACTGGGTTTTCGCCCAGCTAGGCGCACCGGCCTCGGCTCATCTCAAGGTCAGCCCCGCGCGTGGCGCCCAGATGCGCCTGTGGCTGGCCGATGACAGCGCGTGCTTGGCCGAATTTGTGCTTCAGGATGCCTTGCGCGCAGAAACCGGCGCCTTGATCGCGGCGCTGCATGCCCAAGGCCTGCGCACCCATCTGCTTAGTGGCGACCCAAGCGAGCACGCCCTCACGCTGCAAACGCAGCTCGGCATGGGCTACGCCCGCCACGGCGCTAGCCCGGCAGAAAAACTCGCGTACGTGCAGCAGCAAGCAAAATTGGGCGCTGTGGCCCTAATGGTGGGTGATGGCATCAACGATGCGCCAGTGCTGGCCGCCGCCCACTGCTCATTTGCCGTAGTGGGTGCAACCGCGCTGGCCAAACAAAGCGCCGATGGTCTGCTGCTTGGCCAAACCCTTAGCGGCTTATTGCACGCGATAGCGCATGCTCGCCGCACGCAGCGCATTGTGCGGCAAAATTTTGCTTGGGCCTTGGGCTATAACGCGCTTATTTTGCCCCTCGCGGCCAGTGGCTATTTGCCACCTTATCTGGCAGCCGCGGGCATGTCCCTAAGCTCATTGGTAGTGATTACCAACTCGCTACGCTTGCAGCGCTTGCCCGCGCCGCGCGAGCACCACGATCAAGCCGTAACGCCCGCATGAATATCATTTTTGTTTTAATCCCACTGGCGCTGCTGCTCGTTATTACGGCGGTGGCGGCCTTTTATTGGGCGATCAGCCGCGAGCAATTTGACGATCTGGATCGCCAAGGCAGCGCGATTTTATTTGATGACGAGCCACCCCAGCCCCAAACGAAAACGGGCTCAGGCGCCACCCCAGCGGCGGCGTCAGCAGAACCGGAGCGGCCATGAGCCCACTTGCCGAATGGCTTAGCGGGCTTAGCAGCGATCTCGTCAGCGCTTTTTTTATTGGTCTAGCGGGCGCTGGCCACTGCTTAAGTATGTGCGGGCCGCTGGCCGGTTCATTAACGCTTACTTTACCGCCTAAAGCGCGCAGCCTGTGGGCGCGCTTGCCGTTTATTGCCGCCTATCAAGGCGGACGCTTACTAAGTTATGGCTTAGCCGGCGCCATCGTCGGCGGGCTATTGGCCAGCAGCTTACAACTGGCGGAGCAACAAGCTGCGCTAATGGCGCTCAAGGGACTGGCCATTGGCGTCATGCTGCTGATCGCGCTCTATTTACTCACCGGTTGGCCTGGGTTTATCTGGCTCGAGCGCTGGGGCGGGCGCCTGTGGCCGCGACTGAAACCGCTGGCCGCACGCTGTTTACCGCTGCGCTCGCCGTGGCGGGCGCTGCCATTGGGCTTTATTTGGGGCTGGCTGCCGTGCGGTCTGGTCTATTCCATGCTGACGTGGAGCGCCACTAGCGGCAGCGCACTGGCTGGCGCTATGATCATGCTTAGTTTTAGCTTGGGCACCTTGCCCGCCCTGTTGGCCATGACGGGGCTGGCCGATAGCCTACGTTTTTGGCTCGCTAAGCCCATTTGGCGCCAGCTCACCGGCGCCGGACTGCTGCTCTATACCGCCACCAGCCTGTGGGGGTTACTCGCGCGCTAACGCGCTTTTAAGTGCCCTTAGCTCTATTCAAACGCCCTCGCTTGATGATAAACTTGTTTGATATAAATCAAGTTTTCCACTCCAACGACCCCCATCACACTATGAGTTCTGAAAAAAAAGCGAGCCGGCGCGTGCAAAATGGCAGTTGCCCGATCCACTGCCAAGATTGCAGCATTAGCCAACTCTGCATCCCTTTTTCCCTCAATGAAGGCGAGTTAGATCAGCTCGACAGCATCATTGAGCGTAAAAAACCCATTCAAAAGGGGGAGGAGCTATTTAACGCCGGGGATGAGTTTAAATCGCTGTATGCCATCCGCTCAGGCACGATTAAAACCTATACCATCACCGAACAAGGCGATGAGCAGATCACGGCGTTTCATTTAGCCGGCGATCTCGTGGGCTTTGATGCCATTCATCGCCAAGCCCACCCCTCGTTTGCCCAAGCGCTAGAAACTGCCATGGTGTGTGAGATACCGTTTGATGTGCTCGATGAACTCACCGGCAGAATGCCCAAACTGCGCCAGCAGATCATGCGCCTGATGAGCAATGAGATCATGGGCGATCAAGAGATGATCTTGTTGCTATCGAAAAAGAATGCCGAAGAGCGCTTAGCGGCGTTTTTACACAAGCTTTCGCTGCGCTTTGCCGAGCGCGGTTTCTCGGCCAAAGAGTTTCGTTTAAGTATGACCCGCGGCGACATTGGCAACTATTTAGGCTTGACCGTAGAAACCATCAGCCGTCTGCTGGGGCGCTTTCAAAAAGCCGGCTTAATTAACGTTAAAGGCAAATACATTACCGTACTTAAGCACCATCAACTCGGTGAAATGGCTGGCGCCGCCAGTGGTGACCAGCCCACGCACTGATGGGTTAATCGCTCACGCTTTTCTCTCCTTCATATTGCGCGAAGGTATCTTAGCGCCTTCGCTCTCAAAGACTGTGGCGGTCAGCCGCCCACAGGCCCTCCGCTGTCCTTGTACTAAGCGCTAACCGCACAATACCGCGGCGCCGTAAAATTTGATCCACACCTCCTTTGTCTTGACTGACGTGCGCTAAGCTCTGTCTGGCACAACCGTGGCTTATTTTGCTCACCCGACACAGGTTCGTGCGGGTCGCGCCAAGGAGGAAATGATGGTCAAGTATCAACATATTTTGGTGGTCATTCAGCCGGATGCTCCGCACCAAGTCGCGCTAGAGCGCGCCGCCGCCGTGGCTGCGCTCGATAGCCAAGCGCACCTCACCGCGCTGCTGGTGATTTACGATTTTTCCTATGAAATGACCGCCATGCTCTCGAAAGAGGAGCGCGATGAGATGCGCGCCGGCGTACAGGCCGAACGCGGCGAGTGGCTGGCCGAGCAGCTTGCCCCTTATCAAGCCAAGGGCCTGCAGTGCCAAGCGCAAGTTATTTGGCACAACCGCCCGTTTGAGTGCGTGCTAGAGCAAGTTGTCGAGCAGCGCTTTGATCTGGTCGTCAAAGCCACCCACCAACACTCGTTTTTGCAAAAATTTATCTTCACGCCCACCGATTGGCATCTGCTGCGTAAATGCCCCGCGCCCTTGTTGCTGGTCAAAGAGCGGCAATGGCGCATGGGCGGCCAGCTTATCGCGGCGATTAACTGCACCAGTGATGAGGTGGAGCAGCAGCGTTTAAATGACCGCATCACCCAAGAAGGGCTGGCAGTGGCCGCATTACTGGGCGCCGAGTTGCACTTAGTCAACACCTACCCCAATACCCCAGTGCAAATCGCGGTCGATCTGCCGCAATTTGACCCGCTAGCCTTTGATAACGCCATGCGCGAGCACCACGAACACCTGCTCGCACGCCACGCGGCCCAGTATGCGGGGCGCATTCAGCATACCTTGGTGCGTGAAGGCCTGCCTGAAGAGGTATTGCCACAATTGGCCGATGAACTAGGCGCCAGCTTGATGATCATGGGCTGCGTCGGGCGCACGGGCTTGGCTGCGGCGCTGCTGGGGAATACGGCGGAACATGTGGTCGATCGCTTGCGCTGCGATTTGCTGATCTTAAAGCCAGATGATTACGTTTGCCCGCTAACGGCGACCACGAGTTAAGCAACACGGGCTCTTGCTTGCCCTCCCAGCGGACATGGCTATAATACGCGCCTTATTTTTATCCTTACCTGTCCTGAGTTGAGCCGCATGCAAGAGCTAAGTACCAAAGAAAAATACGAGTTTAATAAGTTACAAAAACGTCTGCGCCGCCATGTTGGCCAAGCTATCGCTGACTTCAACATGATTGAAGAGGGCGATAAGGTCATGGTATGCCTGTCGGGCGGCAAAGACAGCTTTGGCATGCTCGATATTTTGCTCAACTTAAAAGCTAGTGCGCCGATCCACTTTGATCTGGTGGCGGTGAATTTAGATCAAAAGCAGCCCGGCTTTCCTGAGCATGTGCTGCCTGAGTATCTAGACAGATTAGGGATTGAGTACAAGATCGTGGAAGAAGACACCTATTCCATCGTTAAAGAGAAAGTGCCAGAGGGTAAAACCACCTGCTCGCTTTGCTCACGTCTGCGCCGCGGTATTTTGTATCGCACCGCGCAAGAGCTCGGCTGCACCAAGATTGCCCTTGGCCATCACCGTGACGACATTTTAGAAACGCTATTTTTGAATATGTTTTACGGCGGCAAATTAAAATCCATGCCGCCAAAACTTGTGAGTGACGATGGCAAAAACGTGGTGATCCGCCCGCTGGCGTACTGCAAAGAAAAAGATCTGGTGCGCTATGCCGACATCAAAGCGTTCCCGATTATTCCGTGCAACCTGTGCGGTTCGCAGGAAAACCTGCAGCGCCAAGCGATTAAGCAGATGTTGCAAGAGTGGGATCGCCGCTTTCCGGGCCGCATTGAGACTATGTTTACCGCGATTCAAGACGTCATTCCCAGCCACTTGATGGATCACAGCCTGTTTGACTTTAAGTCTATCAACCGTGATTCCGGCATCATTGATGGCGGTGATAAAGCCTTTGATCGCCCCGAGTTACCCGCTATGCCGCAGCTTAATATCGATGCGCTAGATATGCTCGATATCATCGAAGTACGCTAATCTCACATGCCAACCCTTGCGGTTGGCATTTTTTATGCCCCAAGCTCACCTAAGGAGTTTGCATGTTGACCTTAAGCCCCGATGCGCTCATCGAGCGTGCTTACGAGCTGTTTTTAGCCGATGCCGCCGACTTTTTGGCCCCGGAACAGATCGTGGATATCACTTTGGAATTTGAACAGCGCGGCGCCGTTGAGGCCACTTTGCCGAGCAGCGATTGGGCCAGTGAGGTGGGCGAA
>JBOFMA010000126.1:0-3567 GCA_051658125.1 Aeromonas sp. | reverse complement strand
ACCACCATGGCAAACGTTTGCCTTTGTTGCATGATGAGCACGAAAACGCTTTACCTTAGTTAGTTTCGTCCGTAAACTTCGGTCGCAATATTTTCCAACCCACTTTGTTCAACTTTGTTCGGTGAGATATTGCTATGCTGCGAATTGCTCAAGAAGCGTTAACTTTTGATGATGTACTGCTCGTCCCCGCCCATTCCACCGTTTTGCCCCACAGCGCCGAGCTCGGCACCCAGTTAACCCGCGCCATTCGTCTGAATATTCCCATGCTTTCCGCCGCCATGGATACCGTGACCGAAGCCAACTTGGCCATCGCTTTGGCCCAAGAGGGCGGCATCGGCTTTATCCACAAAAACATGTCTATCGAAGCGCAAGCCAAGCAAGTGCGCTTGGTGAAGAAATTTGAAAGCGGCATCGTCGCCGACCCCATCACCGTTAGCCCCGACATGACCATCAGTGATATCAAAGCGCTCAGCGCCCAGCACGGTTTTGCCGGTTTTCCAGTGGTCAATGCCGACCACCAGCTGGTGGGCATCATCACCGGGCGTGACGTGCGCTTTGTCAGCGATTTGACCCAAACCGTGGCGCAAGTCATGACGCCGCAAGCGCAACTGGTCACCGTGCGCGAAGGCGAAAATTGGCAAAGCGTGCTGGATTTAATGCAGCAACATCGCATTGAAAAAGTGCTGGTGGCGAGCAAAGACTTCACCTTAAAAGGCATGATCACCGCCAAAGATTTCCAAAAAGCCCAGCGCAAACCCAATGCGTGTAAAGATGAGCAAGGCCGGTTGCGCGTCGGTGCTGCAGTGGGCGCAGGCGCAGGCAACGAAGAACGCATCAAAGCGCTGGTGGAAGCCGGTGTCGATGTGCTGCTGATTGATTCCTCCCACGGCCATTCTCAAGGCGTACTCGACCGTATCAAAGCGGCGCGCCAAGCCTATCCAGATCTCCAGATCATCGGTGGTAACGTCGCTACCGCCGCCGGCGCCTTAGCGCTGGTGGAAGCGGGCGCCAACGCCGTTAAAGTGGGCATTGGACCAGGCTCTATCTGCACTACCCGTATTGTCACCGGCGTCGGCGTGCCGCAGATCACCGCAATTTCCGACGCCGCCGCGGCCTTGGCCGGCTCAGGCATTCCAGTCATCGCCGATGGTGGCATTCGTTTCTCAGGTGACGTTGCCAAAGCTATCGCCGCGGGCGCTAGCTGCGTGATGGTCGGCTCCATGTTTGCCGGCACCGAAGAAGCGCCAGGCGAAATCGAGCTCTATCAAGGCCGCTCGTTTAAGTCCTACCGCGGCATGGGCTCACTGGGCGCCATGGCCAAAGGCTCAAGCGACCGCTATTTCCAAACCGACAATGCCGCCGACAAACTAGTCCCCGAAGGCATTGAGGGCCGCGTGCCCTACAAAGGCTTGCTTGGCGCCATTATCCACCAGCAGATGGGTGGCCTGCGCTCGGCCATGGGCCTGACCGGTTGCGCCACTATTGAAGCGCTGCGCACCCAAGCGCAATTTGTGCGCATCTCTGGCGCCGGCATTAAAGAGTCGCACGTGCATGATGTGAGCATCACCAAAGAAGCGCCGAACTACCGCATGGGCTAAGCCGACGTTTGCGTTACGAGCACATAACCCAAGGTCGATTGCGGCGGCCAGCTTAGTCATATAGCTAAGCTGGCCGATCAGCGCACCAACAAGCAACGTGCGACACGCACCACCCATTCCACCCAGCCGTTTAGGGACAACATGACTAAATCAATCCACTCCGACCGTATTTTGATTTTAGATTTCGGCTCGCAATACACCCAACTTATCGCCCGCCGCGTGCGCGAAATCGGCGTGTATTGCGAACTGTGGGCGTGGGATGTGAGCGCTGAAGATATTCGCGCCTTTAACCCCACCGGCATTATCCTCTCTGGCGGCCCCGAGTCGGTTACCGCGGCCGCTAGCCCGCGGGCGCCGGCCTATGTGTTTGATGCCGGCGTGCCCGTGCTGGGCATCTGCTATGGCATGCAAACCATGGCCGAGCAACTCGGTGGCCAAGTGCAAAGTTCCGAGCAACGTGAATTTGGCTATGCCCAAGTCAGCGTGCTGGCCGCCGGCAGCACTAGCCCCTTGCTGCGTCAAATTGAAGATAGCCTTACCGCCGATGGCCATGCCCAACTCGATGTGTGGATGAGCCACGGCGACAAAGTCACTACCCTGCCCGCTGGTTTTAAAACCTTGGCCGCGACCCCCACCTGCCCGCACGCCATGATGGCTAACGAAAGCCGCCGCTTTTACGGCGTGCAGTTTCACCCCGAAGTCACCCACACCCGCCAAGGCGCGCGCATGCTTGAGCATTTTGTCAAAGACATCTGCCAGTGCGATTGCCTGTGGACGCCGGCGACCATCATTGATGATGCCGTCGCCCGTCTGCGCACGCAAATTGGCAATGATCAGGTGATCTTGGGTCTGTCCGGCGGCGTGGATTCCTCGGTGGTAGCTATGCTGCTGCACCGCGCGATTGGCAAACAGCTCACCTGCGTGTTTGTCGATAACGGCCTGCTGCGCTTAAACGAAGGCGCGCAAGTGATGGAGATGTTTGGCGATCACTTTGGCCTGAACATCATCAAAGTGGAGGCCGAGCAGCGCTTTATGTCCGCTCTGGCCGGCATCGACGAGCCCGAAGCCAAGCGCAAAACCATCGGCCGCGTGTTTGTCGAGGTGTTTGACGATGAAGCCAACAAGCTCAAAAACGCCCGCTGGCTGGCACAAGGCACCATCTATCCGGATGTGATTGAATCGGCCGCGAGTAAAACCGGCAAAGCGCATGTGATCAAGTCGCACCACAACGTCGGCGGCCTGCCCGAGCACATGCAACTAGGCCTCGTCGAGCCGCTGCGCGAGCTGTTTAAAGATGAAGTGCGCCGCGTCGGTTTAGAACTCGGCCTGCCGTATGACATGCTTTATCGCCACCCCTTCCCCGGCCCAGGCCTTGGCGTGCGCGTGCTCGGTGAAGTAAAAACCGAGTATTGCGAGCTATTGCGCAAAGCCGATGCCATTTTCATCGAAGAGCTGCGCAAAGCTGATCTTTATCAGCGCGTTAGCCAAGCGTTTGCCGTGTTCTTACCGGTGCGCTCGGTTGGCGTGATGGGCGATGGCCGTAAATACGACTGGGTGATTGCCCTACGCGCCGTGGAAACCATCGACTTTATGACCGCGCACTGGGCGCATTTGCCGTATGACTTCTTGGGCCATGTTTCAAACCGCATTATCAACGAAATCAACGGCATCTCCCGCGTGGTTTATGACATCTCCGGCAAACCACCGGCCACCATTGAATGGGAATAAGGCCAGCGGCCTACGTAACCCATAAATCAGCCGGCGGTCAGCTGAGCGCCTTTCGCGCCTAAGCTGACACCCCAAGCTTACCTTTCGTGCCCACCATCTGCGTGGGCACGCTATTTTAATCTCACATCAGATGATCCCCTGCGGGCTAAGCTGACGCCGGTAAACCTCACGCCCACGAGCCCGCCCTCACCCACGACCGACGAAAAACTAGCGCGCCCACGTTGACCATGCTTTATTAACC
>JBOFMA010000125.1:0-2358 GCA_051658125.1 Aeromonas sp. | reverse complement strand
ACAGCGGGCGCTTTACTTTCCCGCGGCCGATGACCGATCGCCCGGGCTTGGATATGAGCTTTTCTGGCCTGAAAACTTTTGCCGCCAATACCATTGCGGCCAACGGCACTGATGCGCAAACCCGCGCCGATATTGCCCGTGCCTTTGAAGAGGCGGTGGTCGATACCTTGGCGATTAAATGTAAGCGCGCGCTAAAACAAACCGGCCTAAAGCGTCTGGTCGTTGCCGGCGGTGTGAGTGCCAACCGTTATCTGCGCGCCGAATTAGCCCGCATGATGCAAACCTTTGGTGGCGAGGTGTTTTATCCCCGCACCGAATACTGCACCGATAACGGCGCGATGATCGCCTTTGCTGGTATGCAGCGCTTTAAAGCCGGCGTATTTGAGCCATTAGTCATCAAAGCGGTGCCACGTTGGCCGCTCGATAGTTTGCCGCCGGTGTAAAAGCCACTTGTCGCTGCGGCTAACAGCGGCTTACAACTAAACGAATGGCTTATTGCGCCAGTGCTTTGGCGCGGCCGTTTTGCACCATAATCAAGGAGGCTCGATGCGCGCATCCGCCCTGTTATTTTCCCACTGCGCCCACTGGGCGGGGCTGGCCTTATCGCTGGCCAGCCTGCTAGTCGCATCCGACGCGCGCAGCGAGTTGCCGAGCCCCCGGCCATTGCGCCTGTATTCCAACCATGCCTTGGTGATGGAAATGAACACCGGCCGCGTGTTATTTGCCAAAGCCAGCAATGAGCGGCGGCCGATCGCCTCGATTACCAAGCTGATGACCGCCCTCATCGTGCTCGACAGCGGGCTGGATCTCGATGAGATCCTGACCATTGATGAACGCGATCGCGATGTGCTCAAACACAGCCGGTCGCGCATTCGTATGGGCACGCAGATCACCCGTCGCGAAGCCCTGCATCTGGCACTGATGTCATCAGAAAATCGTATGGCCGCCACTTTAGCGCGGCACTATCCGAGCGGGCGCGGTGCTTTTATTCAAGCGATGAATGCTAAGGCCAAAGCGCTTGGCATGCACGCCAGCCACTTTGTCGATGCTACCGGCCTGTCACCACTTAACATTTCTACCGCCCGCGATTTGGCCAAGCTGGTCACCGCCAGCTATCGTCAGCCGTTGATCCGCCAATTTACCCAAGACAGCAATGAATTGATGCAATTTAGCCAGCCGCGTTATAGCTTGCAGTTCAACAACACCAATCCGCTAGTGCGCAACTCCGAATGGCAGGTGCTGCTATCAAAAACCGGTTTTACCAATGAAGCGGGGCGCTGCTTGGTGATGTGGGCCAGCCCCGAACAAAGAGCGCTGGCCATTGTGCTGCTCGATAGCGTGGGCAAGCGCACGCCGATGGGCGATGCCAACCGCATTCGACAATGGCTTAATCGCCAGCCCTAGGCGCCATGCGCAAACACGCATTAAAGCGCCCAGCATCTAGCTCGGTGTGGATCTGCCAATCGAGCCGCTCGCAGATACGGGCAATAATGGTCAGCCCACAGCCGTAACCCAAAATTTGCTGCGGCGCGACCTGCGTCGGATTACTCACGTTCAGCTGCTGGCCACTTAGCTCAATGCGGATCGATCCTTCGGCGTAGCTCAGCGCGTTTTTCAGTAAATTACCCAGCGCAATCGACAACAGCGATAAGGGCGCCGCTACCTCGCATTGCGCATCGAGTAGTAACTCAATCTGCAATGGTTCACGGGCTTGGGCTTGGGCGATCAGCGGGCTTAAGCGAGCTAACTCTTGCTCAATCAGCGGCGCCACCCGTTGCGCTGGGCGCTCTAATGGCCCGCTGCGGCCTAACAGCAAAAAGGTTTCAGTTAGCAGCGCCATCTCATCGGCGGCTTGGCGAATACGCGCCACTGCGCACTGGGCTGGCGGCGATAAATCGTCTACTTTGGCCAAGAGTGCCGCCGAGCCTTGGATCACCATATTTGGCGTGCGCAACTCATGGCTGGCAAAACGGCTGAACTCTTGCTCACGGGCAAACACCGCCGCCACTTCTTGTTTACCAACCAGCAGCGCCTGCTCGATATCGCGCAACTCTTGCCACGGCGCATCGGGCGCGAAATCAACCTGATGGGGGGTCAGTTGCATGGCGCGCTGCTGCAAGCGCTGCAAGGGCGCGGTGATATGGCGCACCAGCCAGATACCAAAGCCCAAGCAGGTGAGCAGCAGCAAAACGCCGACACTGCGCCCCATTAGCTGCAAACGGTCCTCGTAAGGATCCAAATAGTCATCGGCATCATCGTTAAACACGAGATAGATCAGCCCTTGGCCGGATGGGTGCGCCTGCACCAGCAAGTGCTTATCCTCTTCGCCTAGGTGATGCTCATAAAAGCCGGCTTCGC
>JBOFMA010000124.1:0-1682 GCA_051658125.1 Aeromonas sp. | reverse complement strand
CACACGGCATATCTTCTAGGCGCTGAATAACGGCTTGTCGCGTGGCGCGACTGGCACTTGGCATGGCTAATAATATTTTTTTAAACGCAAATTTGGCCAGCAATTCACTCATTTGCTCCGGTGCATACACCGTTAAGCCGTGTATCACGGTTTTATGTAACTGCCGATCATCATCCACAAACGCCACCGGTAAAAACTCTTTACCTTGATTAAGCGCTAACAGTAATTGCCGCCCCGAAGAACCCGCACCATAAATTAACACCGGCAAGCGCTTATCTTGCCCCACCGAGACCAACAAACGAAAAGCTAACCGCGCGCCACCGATGAGCAGCAAGGTGAAAGCAAAATAAATCACCGGCACCGTACGGGGCATTTTTAGCTCTAAAAAAAACACCAACATCACTAGCGCAATGGTGGACAAAAATGCCCCCAAAGCCACCGTCCACAGCACCTTTAAACCGACAAAACGCAATACCGTGCGGTACAAGCCCAAGCGCATAAACGCAAATAAACTTAACGGCGCTAATAACCATAATAACTGCCAATGCGCGCCACTATGAATGGGCAAATCAGCATCAAGGCGCACACCAAAGGCACCCCAAAACGCCAAACTAAGCAAAATCGCATCCACGACCATCGCCACCGCCCGCTTATACAAGCGTGGCATCGCTAAGAAAGCTGTTAACATTATTTCCCTACCCCAGACAAAAGCAGGGCGTCCGCATGAGTGTTTGTTTTTTGCACTAACAAGGTTGGTATCGTTGTAATAGCGACTTATTTTGCACGATAAACAACCAATTGGGTTGGCGTTGGTAAGTGTTTATAGCTCACTTCGTGCTCGACTCACAGAGCTACTGAGCTCAAAAAACGTTCATGCGGACGCCCTGCAGACAAAAGCCCATCAGCGTTATTAAATTTTGCTGTTAAATTTAACTGCCAACAAAAATTAACTCTATCGTGATTGTTTTATAACCACCCCCAAGCCGTTCCCTTGAAAAGGAAGAGGTCTAAGCCTGTCGCTTCTATACGGGATAAGTAGTTCCTATGCCAACGCATAAAAACCATGTTGCCTTAAACACCTCCCCCTTGCGCTTGCGTAAGGGGGAGGCTGGGAGGGGGTTCGTGTTTAATCTATTTCAATAGCGATTTACCTGCCAGCACAATAATTGCTTATTTTTTCACCGCATCACCACCACCACTCCCAGTCGCAGTCATTAAAATATAGCGAAAATAACTGCGCAACGTTAAGCTATCGATCATCTCGCGGTCAACTTTGGCCAATAATTGTGGCGTAGACATATCAATATTTTGCACCTGTGCCAAACCGGTAATACCGGGCAACACTGCATAAACCCCTAAGGCATCACGCTCCGCAATTAAATCCGCTTGATTAAATAAATTCGGCCGCGGGCCCACCAAACTCATTTCACCTTTGAGCACATTGATCAACTGCGGCAATTCGTCCAATTTTGTTTTACGCAAAAAAGCGCCGAGCGGAGTAATCGCTGCGCTACTAGCTAAATGGCTCGCCACCGATTGCGTATCCACCCGCATGGTGCGAAATTTAATCAATTTAAACGGCCGCTTATTTTTTCCCACTCGTTCTTGTACAAAAATCGGCGCACCGGTATCAAACAAGCCCATCACCGTGACCACCAATAACACCGGCCACAATAACAACA
>JBOFMA010000123.1:0-4915 GCA_051658125.1 Aeromonas sp. | reverse complement strand
CGAACAACCCAGACAACGTCAATGCTCAAAATTTAAGCTGCTGACTAATTGCGTTAATACAAAAGAGAATCATAAGTGGTCGATATTTATTCGATTTGTGTATTTGTTATTAAATTTAACAAAGTGTGCTCCCGCCCTGGCGACACCATGGCGGCAAGATTGATGCAGCGTTTTGCTGATCGCCCTTATTCCACGTGGAAGACGATTGAATTGTCACTGTCCCCCTATAAAACACGTCTGCGCAGTCAGCGTGCGGGCTTTTTATTCGTGAGAGAGCAGCTATTAGATGAGGTCATGGGGCTATTCCAAAGTGATGACTTCATACAGGATGCGCAGCTTTCCGGAGAGTTTTTGCTTGGCTATCACTGCCAGCGGCAGGCATTGCGTGGCGCACCTGACACAGGAACAACCGCAGCAACTACCGATGATACGATAAAAAATACAGTAGAAGGCTAAGGAGGCCCGCTATGAGCACACTGCAACACAAAATTGATTTTGCTTTGGTCTTGGGGGTAAAAAATGCCAACCCCAATGGAGATCCGTTAAACGGTAATCGGCCGCGTACGGATTACGGTGGTTTTGGTGAAATCACGGATGTATGCATCAAGCGTAAGTTGCGTGATCGTCTGCAAGAAGCAGGGCAGAGCATTTTCGTGCAATCGGATGATCGCAAAATTGATGCTGAAACCAGCCTACGCAATCGTGCGGAATCAGATATTAACGGCTTAGGTAAAGACAACTGGAATCCAAAGAAAACTACTAAAGAGGTCGCCGCCCAAAAAGCCTGCGACAAATGGTTTGATGTACGCGCATTTGGTCAAGTGTTTGCCTTTGGCAAGCAAGCGGATGCAGCAGGGGTATCTATTCCTATTCGTGGCCCAATTACGGTGCAATCTGCATTTAGTAAAGAGCCCATCAGCATCACCAGCACGCAAATCACCAAAAGTGTTAATGGTGAAGGCGATGGCAGTAAACGTGGCTCAGATACCATGGGCATGAAGCACCGCATTGATGGTGTGAGCATCTATGAATGCTATGGCAGCATCAATCCGCAACTGGCCGAGAAGACTGGATTTAGTGATCATGATGCCGAGATCTTTAAGTCCATATTGCCGCGCTTGTTTGAAAATGACGCCTCCTCTGCGCGTCCCGATGGCAGCATGGAGGTACTTAAAGTGATTTGGTGGCAACACAATTGTAAAAGTGGCCAATATTCCTCAGCCAAAGTGCATCGTTCGTTGAGCGTCAATACCGATGGCAGCATCACGCTGGCCGAGCTTGACGATTTAGCCTCGGAAATAATTGACGGTTTTTAAGGGTAAAGGAGTCACGCTGTCACGAATTGAAAATATCGTAGGGTGAAAATAATGGATGATATTCGCCTAATCCCTCTCTCAGCTTTGCAGCATTATGCCTTTTGCCCAAGGCAATGTGCCCTGATCCATAACAGTCAGGTTTGGAGCGAAAATTGGCTCACGGCAGAGGGGATGTTATTGCATCAGCGCGTAGATCAGGGGGGCCCGGAGACGCGAAAAGGTGTGCGGTATGAGCGAGGGGTGCAGGTCTGCGCCCCCGCATTAGGACTGACGGGTAAACTTGATCTACTGGAAAAAGATCTCGCTAGCGGTGAATTGTTGCCGGTGGAATATAAGCGTGGCAAGCCTAAGCGCCATGATGCTGATGCAATTCAGTTGTGTGCTCAAGCCCTGTGTCTCGAGCAAATGACCGGGCAACGTGTAGTACGTGGGGCACTGTGGTATTGGCAAATACGGCGTCGCATAGATGTTGCACTCGATGCACAACTGCGGCAGCGCACGCATCACGTTATTGCGCAGGTGGCTCAGTTACTTCTCTCAGGAGATATTCCATGGGCGAAGTCAGGTAAGCATTGCCAAGCATGTTCACTGCAAGAGTGGTGTCAGCCGGATATTCAGGTAAAAGACCGTTCCACAGCCTATATCGAGAAGCTATTTACCGCGGAGGATAGCGAGTGAAAAAATTGCAAAACAGTCTTTATATCACTCGTGATGGTGCTTACCTACATAAAGAACGATCTACGTTACTGGTAGAGCATTGGGTCGATGGGCAACGCAAAAAGTTATTGCAGATACCCATCCACTCTGTGGGCAATATTTTTTGCTTTGGTAATGTTATGGTTTCACCCCAATTGATGGGATTTTGTGGTGAAAGTGGCACGCAACTCGCCTTCTACGATGGATTTGGTCGTTTTCAAGCCCGTGTTATTGGTAAGCAGACCGGAAACGTTCTATTACGCCGAGCCCAATTTCGCCGTGCAGATACCGCTGTGATGAATGATCAATCCATCGCCAGAAATATTATCTTGGCTAAGGTGCATTCATCGCGGACCGTGCTACGACGCTACTTGCGTACTTATGGTGCTAATCCTGAGGTTAGCGCTGCAGCAGATCGGTTAGCACAGATCATTAACGAACTGAAACATATACAGGATGCTGAACGGATCTTCGGTTTTGAAGGTGAAGCGGCGAGTCATTACTTTGGCGTATTTGATCAACTATTGAATACATCAACAGGATTCGTTTTTGCCGGCAGAACTCGGCGTCCGCCGAAGGATCCGGTGAATGCCATGCTATCCTTTATGTATTCAATATTGGCTAAAGAGATAAGTGGTGCTTTGCAGGGGGTGGGTTTAGATCCACAGGTTGGTTTTTTGCATAAAGAGCGACCGGGAAGAGATAGCCTTGCGTTGGATTTACTCGAAGAATTTCGGGCGCCGCTGGTGGATCGGTTGGTGCTAACGTTGATCAATCGTCAGCAGATCAAGGTGATTGATTTCACCACCGATATGCTAGGGGGAGTAACAATGCAAGATGATGCTCGGCGGTTATTACTACAAAGTTGGCAGGCTAAAAAACAAGAAGAAATCACGCATCCATTCTTAGGAGAAAAAGTAGCCATTGGTTTATTGCCTCATGTGCAGGCAATGTTGCTTGCGCAACATTTGCGCGGGGATTTAGCACATTATCCGCCGTATGTGCATAGGTAAGGTAACAACGACATGATGGTATTAGTGACTTACGATGTTTCTATGGCTGACCCAGAAGGTCCGCGCCGTTTACGGCGTTTGGCCAAACTATGTTTGGACTATGGCGTACGGGTGCAATATTCCGTATTTGAATGTGAAATAGAGCCAGAGCAGTGGGTACATTTTCGAAATGGATTGTTAAAAACCTATGATCCAGAAGTAGACAGCCTGCGTTTTTATCAGTTGGGCAGTGGTTGGCGTAGTAAGGTGGCTCATCATGGTGCTAAACCGGCACTCGATATTTTCAAAAGTGACTTAATTATCTAAATGCCAACGGTTAGTGCTCATGCAAAATCTGCTATGATGGCACACTTGTAAGTGGTTGATAAATATCAACATATTTAGACTGTGCGTTTATGTTTAACTATTTTATGTTGGTATAGGTTGAGGTTGGCGCAATCTGCCGTTTTAAAGTAGACGCTAACCGCCTTCGCAAGAAGGCAGTCGCGCCCCTCGCGGGCGCGTGGATTGAAACCCCATTGGCAGCCTGCTTGTTCCGTTGACCAACGTCGCGCCCCTCGCGGGCGCGTGGATTGAAACGGCATTGAGCATCAAATTGATTTTGGCAATGAGGGGTCGCGCCCCTCGCGGGCGCGTGGATTGAAACAATAGACACAGGCTGGGGTGATGCGCTGAGTGTGTCGCGCCCCTCGCGGGCGCGTGGATTGAAACTTGCCGCAAAGCTCATGGGCGGGGCAATGGCCGCGGTCGCGCCCCTCGCGGGCGCGTGGATTGAAACGATTGATATGCGGCGAGCTGGCTGGCGTAGTCGCGTCGCGCCCCTCGCGGGCGCGTGGATTGAAACTCACTCACTACACCAATCAACAAGGTGCTAGGCAGGTCGCGCCCCTCGCGGGCGCGTGGATTGAAACATGCCCCCAATGGTGCTTGTGCATTGTGCGGCAAGTCGCGCCCCTCGCGGGCGCGTGGATTGAAACATACACTGCGACACGGCGCACGCCGTCCACTGCGGTCGCGCCCCTCGCGGGCGCGTGGATTGAAACAAGTACGAGCCCGACCCGCTAACACGCAAAACGCGCGTCGCGCCCCTCGCGGGCGCGTGGATTGAAACAATTACTTGCTCATTCATTCCTAGAGCTTGCATGGTCGCGCCCCTCGCGGGCGCGTGGATTGAAACACGGTGACGGTGAAAATGCAATGATCGGTGCGATGTCGCGCCCCTCGCGGGCGCGTGGATTGAAACGGAAATGCGGGCGTCACGCCACTTTATCGCCGCTTGTCGCGCCCCTCGCGGGCGCGTGGATTGAAACTAGACTATGGCGCGGGAACGTTAATTGACCCAGCGTCGCGCCCCTCGCGGGCGCGTGGATTGAAACAAATGCTTTTTGACATGATTACAGCGTGCCCTTGTCGCGCCCCTCGCGGGCGCGTGGATTGAAACTCGGCAAGCACACCAATCCGGCCAGCGCCGAAGCGTCGCGCCCCTCGCGGGCGCGTGGATTGAAACTTTCAACAAGCTCGCCGGTTTTATTATTCACAAGTCGCGCCCCTCGCGGATTGAAACATTTGGCTGAAAAGCGGCTAAGCCGGGTGCATGGCTGCGCTGCAAAAATAAAAAGCCCGCACGTTGTTTAACGTGCGGGCTTTTTTGTTAGTGCCGGCGGTTAGTTAGCCGAGCCGTGGATTAACCCAACTGCTGGCGGGCGTTTCTAAACAGGCGCAGCCAAGGGCCATCTTCGCCCCATTCGGCTGGGTGCCATGAGTTGGCCACCGTTCTAAATACGCGCTCGGGGTGCGGCATCATGATGGTGGCGCGGCCATCGCCGCTGGTGACGGCGGTGATGCCGTGCGGCGAGCCGTTCGGGTTGGCCGGATAGCGTTCGGTCACAT
>JBOFMA010000122.1:0-19398 GCA_051658125.1 Aeromonas sp. | reverse complement strand
GCAGGCGTTGTGTTCAACGGCGGCGAGCAGACCAACCACAACGGTCGTCGTTGGGAAGCCAAATGGTGGACTCAGGGTGACGAGCCAGGCAAAGCGGACGTATGGGTAGACAAAGGCGCAGCGAGCTGCAACTAATCCTCGGCGCAAGTAAAGCCACTGGCCTTAGCCAGAGTTAAGTAGAAAAACGCAGCCTTCGGGCTGCGTTTTTTTATGCGTGGCTTTTATGCCAAAAGAAGGTGCGTAGATGTGGCCGCGGGCACGCATGGCTGCGCGTAGTCAGTTATTGCATAAAAAGCCTAAATTGAGCGTTGTTATTGCACAGGACCGCGTGCGAATCATCGCGCCGTGCGCGGGCGGGTTCGCGCTGATCGCCACGCGTTCGCCACCAATAGGCGTGATATAGTGCACATTTTTGCTACATTGCCGTTAACGCGGCACAAATTGGCAAAAATAACCCGCGACAATACTTGGCAAGCTATGCATAAATCTTTATAGTTGGCGGCGTGACCGTTTGGTCACCCTAATTTACTAATCTTTATCTAGTGTAAAGGGCAAACCTACTGAAAGGTAGGGACGCAAAGCTTCCGGTCTAAGGGCAATGCCTAAGATAGCGGGGCCACCACAGGCAGATGTCTTATTTTGCCGTGCCGGCTGTGCGTTAAACTCAGCGGGTGCTTGCGCAAGAACACCTCCGCTTTTCGGTGCGTCGTCCTTTTCGTTGTAATTTAACGAAGAGATCGAAAACATGAAAAAGAAACAACTCTCCCTACTCGTTGCTGGCTTAGTTCTCAGCGGTCACCTGTTCGCTGCACCTGCGTACGATATCAACAAGCCTTACCAAGGCGGCACGCAAGTTAACTTCAATGGCCAAGTGTTTGAAGCCAAATGGTACGTTAACCCAGGCCAGAGCCCTGGTTTAGATTACGCCAACGACTGGGATTCACCTTGGACCCTGATCGGTACTGGTGAGCCAGATGCAGAAACAGGCGGTAACGGCAGTAACGGCGGTTCTACGACGCCACCACCGACCACCGAAGATGGCACTACCATTGTTTACCTGACCCAGGCCGAGTTAGATGCCAAAGAGCAGGCGCTGACCGATTTCCCTGTGATGCAAGAGGTGAAAAAATCCATCGCCACCCGCGATAACATGATCGTCGAAGCGGTGCAGCCAGGTCGTGTGGATAACCCAGCTAACGTACGCCGTGTGGAAAGCTTGCTCACCTCTGAGCAGTTTGAGTACTTGTTCCCACTGCGCGCACCAGAATACACCTACCGTGGTCTGTTGCAGGCGGCGGCAAAATTCCCCGCATTGTGTAGCGATTACGACGATGGGCGTGATGCCGATGCTATCTGCCGTAAAACCTTGGCCACCATGTTTGCTCACTTTGCCCAAGAAACTGGCGCGCATGAAAATTGGCGCCCAGAAGGCGAATGGCGTCAAGCCCTGCACTATGTGCGCGAAATGGGTTGGAGCGAAGGCGCTGCAGGTGGCTATAACGGCGAATGTAACCCGAACGTATGGCAGGGTAAGCAGTGGCCATGTGGCACCTTGCCTAACGGCGAGTTTAAGAGCTACTTCGGCCGCGGCGCTAAGCAACTGTCTTACAGCTACAACTACGGCCCGTTCTCTGAAGCGATGTACGGCACCGTCCGCACCCTGCTGGATAACCCGGAGTGGGTTGCTGATACCTGGTTGAACTTGGCTAGTGCCGTGTTCTTTTACACCTACCCACAGCCACCGAAGCCTTCCATGCTGCACGTGATCGACGGCACATGGCAGCCGAATGCGGCTGATAAGAGCAACGGCTTGGTGCCAGGTTTTGGTGTGACCACCCAAATCATCAACGGTGGCGTAGAGTGCGGCGGCAGCGCCGAGCACGCGCAATCGCAAAACCGCATCAACTACTACCGTGAACTGGCCAACTACTTCGGTGTGCCTGTGCCAGCGGATGAAGTACTGGGCTGTAAAGGCATGAAGTACTTTGATGAACGTGGTTCAGGTGCGCTGCCAATTTACTGGGAGCAAAACTGGGATTACGTGGCCGAAAATCCAAACGGCGGTAAGAGCTACAGCTGTAAGTTAGTCGGTTACCAAACCGCTTACTCAGCCTTTACCCAAGGCGACTACACCCGTTGCGTCACCAACTTCTTCCCAGAAGTCGTGGTCGATGGTGATGGTGAAACCGGTGGCGACAACGGCGGCGAGATCACACCTCCGCCAGCGCAAAACCAAGCGCCTATGGCCAAAGTGACCGGCCCAAGCGAAGCGCAAAGCGCCAGCCAAATCACCTTGTCTGGCCAGAACTCAACCGATCCAGAAGGTGAGGCCCTGAGCTACGCTTGGACTCTGCCGGCCGGTTTGACTGCGCCTGCGCTAGACCAAGCCAGTGTGGTGGTGACCTTGCCAGAAGTGAGCGAAGACTCGACTGTTGCGATCAAGCTGACGGTGACCGACCAAGGCGCGCTCAAGCACAGCGTGACGCACACCTTGGTGATCAAGGCGCTGGATAACGGCAACGGTGGTGAAGGTGAAGGCGAGCAAGGCGGCGGTGACATTACGCCACCACCGAGCGGTGATACCCCTGCCTATGTGGAAGGTACTCAGTACAAAGCAGGTGCAAAAGTCAGCCATGCCGGTGGTGTGTTTGAGTGTAAACCACACCCTTACACTGGCTGGTGTGCCGGTGCTGCGTGGGCTTATGCGCCTGGCGAAGGTACTGCCTGGGCTGATGCTTGGATCAAGCACTAAATCTATCTAATTGAAAATAAAGGGCATGCATGGCATGCCCTTTATTTTTAGCTCTTATATTCGATTGAGGACATGCTATGCGCATTAAACCTTTATCTGTTTTGATTGCCGCCGCGGTGATTGGCACCCCGTTGGCTGCGATGACCGCCGCTACACTCTATTTTAATCAAACTCCTGCACACAACGATTTGACAGGCGCGCTGTCAGCGCGGGTGCAATTTGCACAAAGCCAGATTTTGCCGGCGTTTGCTAAAGCCGGTGATCCACAGCCAACGTTGGCGAGTTTGCGTAAGACCTTGCTGCTAGTACAACCGGTGGATGTTAAAAGCAAACAGCCATTGGCAGTGGTGGTCAGCGATCGTGAAGGTGTGGAACTGGGACGCCTGCAGTTAAAGGCCCCGGCGGATCTGCCAAAAACGGTGTATCACATCCCGAACGTACCGGAAGGTGTATTGGATTTTTCGGCGTTGCCTGGCAGCAGCGCGTCAATTTATAGCGGTAGCGATCTGGCTAAACTGGATGACACGCAGGCTCTCTTTTTGGCCGAAATGCTAGCCGATAACACGAAAGTTGAAATTTCCACCGCCGATGGGCGCTGGGTACGGCGTATCTATTTGCCGACTGGGGCTGAATTCGCGGATAAAGTGATCGAAATTAGCTCGCAAGCCGGTTACAGCAGCACGCTGTATTACAGTGGCCGCGAAGCCAAATTGTCGCGCGGCGCTAGCTATCGCTTTAAGCATATCAATGGGCAATGGCTGTATGAAGGCGAAAGCTTTAACAATCAACTGGAATACGCGCCGAATACTTGGAGCGCGGAATTACCCGCCGAGTGGATTAAGCCTGGCTTGCGTTTTGAGTTCTCCCAAGGCAGCAAGCATGGTGAATTAAGCGGTGTCGCTGTAGGCGCGCCGACCGAGTTGCTGCTTAATACGATTGATGTGGGGATGCTAACCGCGCCGCGCGATCGTTTTTCATTCGCCACCGATGCGACCTCGCACCGCGAATACTTCCAAACTGTGCCGCTGAGCCGCATGGTGGTGAACCAGTATGAAACGGTGCATTTTACCGAAGTAATGCTGCCGAATGGCACCTTGTTGACCGATTTTGACCCCAGTGAGGGCGGATGGCACGGGGGTACCATGCGCCAGCGCATTGGTAAAGAGTTGCTCTCACACGGCATTGATAATGCCAACTATGGCGTTTACAGCACGGCCGGTGAAGGTGAAGGCGGCCACCCCTTTGTCGTCGCGCAATTTACCGCGCATAACAGTCGCGGCAAATACGCTAACGGCGTGGTCACCCATGGTGGCTCGGGCGGTGGCGGTATCGTGACCTTAGACAACTCGTTGGGTAACGAATTTAGCCACGAAGTGGGCCATAACTATGGCTTGGGTCACTACATGGGTGGCTTTAAAGGCTCGGTACACCGCGCGGCAGATCAGCCTAACTCCACGTGGGGTTGGGACAGTGATAAGAACTTGTTCTTACCCAACTTCTCTCCAGAGCGCAGCTTTAATGACAGTTGTGTCGAGGGGGAGTGTCAGTCACCTTTTGCAGGCCGCAGTTTTGGTTATGATGCGATGGCGGGCGGTTCGCCATTTTCATCTGCAAACCGCTTTACTATGTACACGCCTTACTCGGCGCAGCGCATTCAAGAGTTTTTAGCCAACAAAGCCGTATTTGATGCGAGCTCACCGACCGGTTTTAGTCGTTGGAATGCTGAGCTTGGCCTAATGGAACCGCACGCTCACGAAGTGGAAATCGTCACGCAGGGTAAGGTGCCAACCAATGATGCCAGCGAGGCTAAATTCACCGAATTGTTTGCGCAGTATCCTATGTTGCGTTTGGCGATGAGCGATGGCGCCTGGAGCAAATTTATCACCTTGCCTGCGGCATCTGCGGCCAACCAAGGCCGGATCCTGAACATTGAACACAATGCGGGCTATAACAGCCATCTGCGGGTCAATGGTGAAGAGATCTTGGTGGCGCGCGGCTTTAAGCAAAGCTTTACTTCCGATGGCATGCAGTGGTTGCGCGGTGAATTGGTCGGCACGCGCGCGATGCGCAAACCGGAACAATTTGGCGTCGCTGTGACTACCTTGGTGGGGTACTACGATCCGCAAGGTCTGTTGCCAAGCTATATCTATCCGGCCTTGCACGGCGCTTATGGCTTTACCTACGCCGATGACAGTGCCAGTTTGGTCGCCGATAGCTGCCAACTGCAAGTGGAGAGCGCAGACGGCATACAGCGGTTTAAGTTGGGCAAAGCCCGCATTAACAGCAACGTGATGAACAAGTTTCATGTCAACGTCGCTAGCGCCAGCCAGCCAAGGCTAGCGAGTGTCTACTGTGCGGGCGACTTGCGTGCGCGTTTAGAGATCCAGCCGGCGCAAGGTGAGCTGCATTACAGCGTAAATGGCCAGCCACTGGTCAGTGCCCCGACGCCGGAAGAGCCAGAAAACTTGCCGCCTAGCGTCAGCTTACCTGATGCCTTGAGCGTGATGGGCGGGGAGGCGGTGAGCCTAACCGCGCAGGCGCTTGATCCAGAAGGTGACCACTTAACCTTTGCTTGGACGGCTCCAGCCAACTGGCTGATCAGTGGGGGTGCAAGCCATCAGGTGACCCTACAAACGCCGGTGGTGAGTGCCGCACAAGAGCACACAGTGAGCGTCACGGTGAGTGATGGCCAGCATGAGCGCCAAGCGCAGATTGTTGTCAGCTTATTGCCGGTGAGTGGTGGTGACAGCGAGGGTTGCCAAGTGACCGATCCCAATGCCAGTCAAGTAGTGGCGTGGGATAGCGCGCAGGTCTACAACGGTGGCGAGCGCGTCAGCCATAACCAACTGGTGTGGGCGGCGAATTATTGGACGCAGGGTAACCAACCAAGTCGTCAGGCGGGGGAGTGGACCTTGGTCAGCGACGTCGATTTGGGTTGGGAAGCGGGCGTGGTATTTAACGGTGGCGAACAAACCAACCACGGTGGCCGCCGTTGGCAAGCCAAATGGTGGACACAAGGCGAAGAGCCTGGCGTAGCCGACGTATGGCAAGAGGTGGGCGTAGCTACCTGCCAGTAACGCCAGCGCGTTGTTGCATTAGATAAAGGGGCCGAGTGCCCCTTTTTTTATGGCAATTTAAGGCGTGGCAACCAAGGCGTGCAATTGGTCTTTCAGCCACGCCAGCGCCGCATCGTGCTGGCTTAACGGATGCTCCACTAGCACGTATTCAATCGCCATCGCGGGGGTAAGGGCATGGCAGCGTAGGTTGTAGCGCGCGGCAAAATCGCGGCCGATCATCTGTGGTAGCACTACCAAATAACGGCCGCTGGCCATCAACGCAGGCACAGCTAAAAAGCTCGGTAAGCGCACAGCAATTTGCCGGGTAACCTCAGCTTGCGCAAGCCAAGCGTCGAGCCGCGCTTGGCTATGTCCCCAACTGGACGTGTGAATGTGCGGCCAGCGCAGCATATCGCTGGCATTTAGGGTGTTGGGCAGGTCGCTGAGCGCGGGTGACAGGCAGACCAAGGGCTCACTAAACCACGCGGTTTGCTGCAAGCGACTGGAGAAGCGATTGGCGCCTGCCAGACCAATGACCAGATCCAGCGCGCCGCGTTCGAGTTCGCGTTCGTAATCGATATCGATTAATTCGCACACCTCTAAGCGGCACAAGGGCGCGCGTTGTGCCAAGCGGGCGACTAAATCCGGCAGCAGGCCATATTCAATCGAACCTGACAGCGCGAGGCGAAAGCTGCGTTCACTGCTGTGCGGCGCAAACTCGGCCACTTGCCGCAGGCCTTGTTCGAGCAAGGCTAAGGCTTGACGCACCGGCGTGGCGAGTGCCAGCGCGCGCGTGGTCGGCAGCATGGCGCGGCGACTGATGATAAACAGCGGATCATCCAAGCTTTGCCGCAGGCGTGCCAAAGCATGGCTGACGGTGGATTGGGATAAATGCAGGGTTTGCGCGGCGCGGGTGACGTGGCGCTCTTGCATCAGGGTGTCAAACACGCGCAGCAGATTAAGATCGAGCTTGGTCAGGGGATCAGTCATTAATAACAGCCATACAAAAATGCGGATAATTCATTTTCACCATACTAGCAGCTGCTTTAGCATGCGCGCCTGTTGTTAGGAGAGAAACATGCGCAATTACCTACTGTTATTAGCCATAGGCCTGTTATGGGGCTCACAATTTATTTTGATGCAGCAAGCGGTGAGTGAATTGGCACCGATCTTGGTCGCTGCTGGGCGCGCCTTGTGCGGTAGCTTAACGTTGGCGGCGCTGTGTGCGCTGCGAGGCCTAAAACGGGAGCACACTCGCTGGTCAATCTATGCTTTGATCGCGCTGCTCGATGCCAGCTTGCCGTTTATTTTGGTGGCGTGGGGGCAGCAATATGTCGATAGCGCCATCGCCGCGGTGGTGATGGGTTGCATTCCGTTGGTAACGATTTTGCTGGCGCCGCTGTTGGTGGCTGGCGAGCGGATTGGCAAAGGCGCCTTGGCCTCGGTGCTGATGGGCTTGGTGGGGGTGATTGTGCTGTTTTGGCCACAATTGGCGCAAGGCGTGGATGCGGGCGTCTGGGGCGCGTTGGCGATCTTTATCGGCGCCAGCTGCTTTGCGCTCGGTTTATTACTGATCAAGCGCTATGCCAAAGATCATCCGGTGGTGGTGGCACGCAATATTTTGCTCTGCTCGGCGCTGCAATTGCTGGCCGTCACGCCGCTGCTGACCGATGTCACAGCCCTAGTGCTGCCCAGTGACAAGAGTTTGGCGGCGATTTTGCTGCTCGGCGTGTTTTGCACCGGTCTGGTTTATTTCTTGTATATGGCGCTGATCCAGCAAGCGGGACCGACCTTTGCCTCATTTAGCAACTACTTGGTGCCAATGTTTGGCGTTATGCTCGGCGCCCTGCTGCTCGGTGAGCAGATCCACGCCAGCACCGGCCTTGCCCTGTTATTGATTTTGGCCTCAGTGGCGCTGAATCAGTGGACCCAAGCGCGTAAAGCGCAGGCGGCCTAAGCTCATTTTATCGTTTAAGTTTGCTTCACTGCCCGCGTCAGTCCCATGGCGCGGGCTATGCCCGCCTTCCCCTCTTTTTTGCCCACGCGATGCGCCGCCTTGGTCGCGGTTCTAACGGGCTGATCGGCTTTGCCAGTGAGCCTGCACGTCAGCCATCTACTCATCTATCCCGCAAGCTCTGCCGCCTACTTTTCTTGCATCGCCTACAGACGATAGGCGTAGCGCAGGCACTCATTTTTGCGTGGTCCCGTGATGCGCCAAGTGAGATCAAACCCCGCAGCGGTTAGGTGCAATTCGGCTTGGTAATGATCTTGGCCGCAGACATGTGGTGCTTGGCTGCACCAGTGGTACTGGCTGCGCGCCACCAAGGTAAACAGCACCACCGGCG
This sequence comes from Aeromonas sp., assembly GCA_051658125.1. Taxonomy (GTDB): domain Bacteria; phylum Pseudomonadota; class Gammaproteobacteria; order Enterobacterales; family Aeromonadaceae; genus Aeromonas. The sequence continues at coordinate 11,245 of JBOFMA010000122.1, read as the reverse complement.
CGCCATAGCGCAAATGCGCCAGTTCGATGCCAGCCTCGGTGCGTTGCCATTGATAGCTATTGTGCATTTTTAGTCGCTGGCCATGTGGCGTTTGATAGATGCCGCATTCGGCAAAGTGCCAGCCGGCGCTGCTAGCGGGCGCACTGACCCTCACCTCGCCCTCGGCTTGTCCGCACCAATCGGTCGCCGAGCCGTGGCCCTGGCTGGCGATCAAGGTAAACGAGCGGATCAGGGGTAAGCAGTCCCAGAGCGACTGGCATTGCGAACGTGCTTGAGGCATTATGACGGCCTTTCTTTGTTGACAAGTGGTGGAGTTTTGCTCAGGTGCCTTATTTACTTGCTGTCACCCTGCTGTGGTCTGTTTCATTTAGCTTGATCGGGGTGTATTTGGCCGGTCAGGTCGATGCCTATTTTGCCGTGCTCACCCGCATTGGGCTGGCTAGCCTACTGTTTCTGCCCTTTTTGCGCCCGCGCTATTTATCCCCCATGCTGGCCGCGCAATTAATGGTGCTTGGCGCGGTGCAACTGGGCTTGATGTACCTGTTTTATTATCACGGCTTTGCCTTGCTCAGCGTACCGGAAGTGCTGATCTTCACCATCTTTACGCCGCTGTATGTGGCGCTGCTCAGCGATGCACTCAGTGGCCGCGTGCATTTTTCCTATCTTGGCGCGGCGCTGCTTGCGGTGGTGGGGGCGGCGGTCATGCGTTGGGGCAGCCTTAGCCCCCATTTTTGGCTCGGCGCCTTGGTGATGCAGGGCTCAAATCTCTGTTTTGCCTTGGGACAAGTCGGCTACAAGCATTTGCTGGCGCGCCTACCCGCCCCGCCGCCGCAACGGGCTATTTTTGGCTGCTTTTATCTTGGGGCGCTGGTTGTGGCCTTGCCGGCTTGGCTTTGGCTTGGTAGTGAGCGCTACCCCGCGTCACCCACCCAGTGGGGCGTGCTGATCTGGCTTGGGCTGATAGCGTCGGGGCTGGGCTATTTTGGTTGGAATAAAGGCGCCACCCAAGTCAGTGGCGGCACCTTGGCGGTAATGAACAATGCGCTCATCCCTGTGGGCTTAGTGGTTAATTTACTGCTGTGGCAGCAAGACACCGATCTGCTGCGTTTGGGCGTAGGCAGCGGCTTGATGCTGGCATCGCTGCTTTGCTGCCGCCCTGCGCGAGTGGTAGGGGCTTAACCCACCACGAGGTTGTGCTGTTGCGCCGCTTGGTTGTGGCAGGAGGTCAAACGTGCGAGCAGGTGGTCAACGCTTTCGCCCGCTTGATTGGGCACCAGCCCCAAACTGATGGTCACTGGGCGCTGCACCAGTAGCTCGGCATTGGCGATCTCTAAGCGCAGGCGCTCGGCAATTTCCAAGCCGCGGCTGCGGTTGATATGCGGGATGAGCAGCATAAACTGGTTTTCATCCCAGCGCGCAAAGCGATCTTCCCGTCGCAGGGCTTGGCGCACGATGCGCGCTAATTTCGCAATCATGGCGTCAAATTCCAGCTCACCGAACTGTTGGCGCAGCTTTTCTTGGTGATCGACGGAAAATTGCAGCAAGCAGAAGGTGCCGCTTTCGCCGAGCAGGCGCGCTTCGAGTTGCTGAGTAAAATCGGCGCGCAGATCAAAGCCGGTGATGGGGTCGGCCGGCTGTGGGCTGGCAAATGCTGAACTGTGCAGCGGTTGCACCACCCCGAGCAGGCGGCCATCGTCTAGGCAGGCGATGCGCTCGGCCAACTGCACGTAATGGCCCTGCTGATGCAAGATGCGGTAATCCACTTGGCTGGCGCGCTGGCCGCCGGCGTGACAGGCAATAAAGGCGTCTTCTAAGCGATGCACATCATCGGGGTGGACGCGTTCAATCCAACTCAGTTGTTGGCTATCGAGCCCCTGTAGGCCGATCAGCGCTAAGCAGGAGGGATCGCGGCGCAGGCCTGTTTGTTCAGACCAGCACCAAACCCCGGCCGTTAATAAATTAATGGCGGCGGTCAGTAGTGGCTGATCGAGGGGAACAATCACCTCTGTCATCAACGATTTGCGCATAGGTTCTACGCCTCGAATAAGAGTCAGGTTTTTTATAACTACCACTGCGACAAGGGCGGTGGCAACAAGATCAGGTGCCGTGGGCTAAATAACCGGCCAGTAAAATCTGCCAGTGTTGGCGGGAAAAATAGAAACTGCTGTGCAATTGCTGCTCTTTGTATAGCGAGCGCAGCAGGCGTTTTAAATTCGCCCGCTGCCAAGCGCCCGGCGCTTTGATCGCACCTTTGTCCAGATCAATTACCCACACTTTGCCGGCCTTATCGAGCAGCAAATTGTGGCTATTAAGATCGCTATGGTACGCGCCGGCGTTGTGCAACTGGCGCAAGGTGGCACCGATTTGATGCCAAACGGCGTCACTGAGCGGCGCTTTTTTAAGCAGCGCCACCAAATCTTTCGCACCGCGAATGCGCTCAATTAAAATATCTGCCCGATACACAGGCCCGCGGCGAAGCAAATGGGCGCCGACGGCTTTGGGTACCGGCAAACCTTGCGCATGCAGTTGATTTAGCAGGATAAATTCAGCCATGGCGCGGCTTTGGCGCGCGCCATGAAACCAAAAGCTGTCGCGGATAAACTTGCCGACCAAGCCACCACGGTAGTAATGGCGCAGCACCAGTTGCTGCTCGCCGTAGCGCACAAACCAAGTGACGCCGCGACCAAACGAACTGCCGACGACTTGTTGCTGCTGTTGCCACCATGTGGGGTCAAAAAGATGCGCGCCGGGGGCGGTGATGCCCTCGGCGGCAAACCAGCACAGGTGCTGACCATCGCGAATTGTTTGCATAAAGGGGCCCCGTTTGGCTGTATGCGGCGCTAATTGATTGATTTGCGACTAATTTTACAAGGCGGCATCGAGTTTGCATAATGCCGCCTTCTGTTATGTTTCGCGCGAGTGCGTCAAATTATGCCGCTGTTAACAAATCCCCCCGCTTCTATCTGTATTTTGCGCCTGTCGGCGATTGGTGACTGTTGCCACGCGCTGGCACTGGTGCGTGTGTTGCAGCGCGCTTGGCCACAGACCCGTATTACATGGGTGACGGGCAAGCTCGAAGCCAGCCTGCTTGCCCAAATACCGGGCATTGAAGTGATCCCGTTTGATAAAAGCCAAGGCTGGCGCGCGTATACCGCGTTGTGGCGCCAGCTCAAAGGGCGGCATTTTGACGTGCTGCTGCACTTGCAAGCGGCGCTGCGTGCCAGTGTCGCCAGTCTGGGCATTCGGGCCACGCATAAGCTCGGCTTTGATCGCGCCCGCGCCAATGATGGCCAATGGTTGTTTACCAACCATCAGGTGCCGTCACCCGCCTCGCCGCATGTGCTCGATGGTTTTTTGGCCTTCGCTGCTGAACTGGGCGTGCGCGATTTAACCCCTCGCTGGGATTTGCCCCTTAGCGCTGAGCAGCAAGATTGGGCGCGCCGCCAGTTAGGCGATAAGCCAGCGCTGCTAATTTGCGCTGCGGCCAGCAAGGCGTTTAAAAACTGGACCGCGGCCGGTTATGCCGCGCTGGCCGATCACGCCGCGGCTCGCGGTTTTGCGGTGTATCTTTGCGGCGGGCCGGCGCCGTTAGAGCGGGATCTGGCGCGTGAGATAAGCGCCTTGTGCCAGCAGCCACCGATAGATTTAGTTGGGCAAACTAATTTAGTGCAATTAAGCGCCTTGATTGCTGCCGCCAGCCTAGTGCTGGCGCCGGATACGGGGCCGGCGCACATGGCTACCATGGTCGGCACGCCGGTGATTGGCTTGTATGCCCACCACAATCCGGCGCGCACTGGCCCGTATCACTGCCGCGAGTATGTGGTTAGCGTCTATCAGCGCTTAATTGAGTTGCAAACCGGCCAGCCGCTGGCGACGCTCAATTGGCGCACGCGGCTCAAAGATCCCGCAGCGATGCAGCAGATCGCGGTGCGTGATGTACAGGCGATGTTTGATCAGGTTTGCGCGGCGCGCGGGCTGATTTAAGCCTTAGGCGTTTTTTTGTGCGCCGTGATCTGCTACCATCCGCGGCCTCATTTTGCTCAGCTTGCAAGGTACTCACATGGCACAGACCGGCACCCTCTATATCATCTCTTCTCCCAGCGGCGCGGGTAAATCGAGCTTGCTGACGGCGTTGCTGGGTGAGACCAGCGCCAAGGCGGCGATGCAACTGTCGGTCTCCCACACCACGCGGGCGCCGCGCCCAGGTGAAGTGGATGGCGTGCACTATCACTTTGTTAGCGTCGAGGCGTTCAAAGCCCTGATCGCGCAGGGTGATTTCTTAGAGTGGGCCGAGGTGTTTGGTAACTATTACGGTACCTCGCGCGCCGCCATTGAGCAGTGTTTGGCGCAAGGCATTGATGTCTTTTTGGATATCGACTGGCAAGGGGCGCAGCAAATTCGCGCCCTGTTGCCAACTAAATCGATCTTTATTTTGCCGCCTAGCCGTGCCGAATTAGAGCGGCGCTTGATTGGCCGTGGCCAAGATAGCGCGGAAGTCATCGCTGGGCGTATGGCCAAAGCCACCGCCGAAATGGTGCATTACGACGAATATGACTACGTGATCGTGAACGATGACTTTAACCATGCGCTGGCTCAACTTGGCGCGATTGTGCAAAGTCAGCGGGCGAGCTTAGGCGCAGTGCAAGCTGGGCAACAAAACTTGCTGCAACTGCTGCTAGCAGAGTAAGGTAAAACCAAGTAAACTTTTGCGTCATTTTTATACCAATTTAATTACTGGAGCTTTGTATGGCACGCGTTACGGTAGAAGATGCTGTAAAACAGGTAGGTAACCGTTTTGATCTGGTGCTGGTTGCTGCGCGCCGCGCGCGCCAAATCGCAGTACAAGGCAAAGATCCGCTGGTGGACGAAGAGAACGACAAGCCAACGGTAGTGGCGCTGCGTGAAATCGAGCTGGGCCTGGTGAACAACCAGATGATGGACAGCCAAGAGCGTTATGAGCAGCAAGAACAGGAAGCAAGCGAAGCCGCCACAGTGGCTGCGATTGCTGAAGGTCGTGGCTAAGCGCGACGCCCCCCTAGCGGCCCCTTCATGGGGCCGTTGGTTTTTGTGCCATTTACAACCTTCGGAAAACCTCGCACACTCAAAATCATTCTTTTTCGACCGACTGCCGTCATAGCGCTGTGGGGACTGCCTTGTATCTATTCGAACATCTCAAACAGCTGGCCGGTAGTTATCTGCCCGCCGAGCAAGTAGCCAAGTTAGAACAGGCTTATGTGGTGGCGCGCGATGCCCACCTCGGTCAGCTGCGTTCTAGCGGCGAGCCGTATATCACCCATCCGGTGGCGGTGGCGCATATTTTGGGTGACATGCGTCTTGACCATGAAACCTTGATTGCGGCCGTGCTGCACGATGTGATTGAAGATACCAGCATCACGAAAGCCAACTTAGCCGCGCAATTTGGCGAGGCAGTGGCCGAGTTGGTCGAAGGCGTGTCTAAGCTCGATAAGCTGAAGTTTCGCGATCGCAAAGAGGCGCAAGCGGAAAATTTTCGCAAAATGGTCATGGCCATGACGCAAGATATTCGCGTCATTTTGATTAAACTGGCCGACCGCACCCACAACATGCGCACGTTAGGTTCGCTGCGCCCAGATAAGCGCCGGCGTATTGCCCGCGAAACGCTGGAAATTTTTGCCCCCATCGCCAACCGCCTGGGTATTCACAGCATTAAAAGTGAACTCGAAGAGCTAGGTTTTGCCGCCTTGTATCCAATGCGCGCGCGGGTGCTGCGCGAGTCGGTGCGCCGCGCCCGTGGCAATCGCCGCGAGATTATCGATTCGATTGAAAGTGAGATCACTGGTCGGTTAGGTGACGCGGGCATTGAGTGCCAAGTCAGCGGGCGGGAGAAAAACCTGTTCTCTATCTACAACAAGATGGAGAAAAAAGAGCTGCAGTTTCACGAAGTGATGGATATCTATGCTTTTCGCGTCAAAGTCAAAGATGTAGATACTTGTTACCGCGTGCTGGGGCAAATGCACCGCCTGTATAAGCCTCGCCCTGGGCGGTTTAAGGATTACATCGCTATTCCCAAGACCAACGGCTACCAATCGTTGCACACCTCCTTAGTTGGCCCGCACGGCGTGCCCGTGGAGGTGCAAATTCGCACCGAATACATGGATCAAATGGCCGATCGCGGGGTAGCCGCGCACTGGGCGTATAAGCAAGAGGGCGATAGCTCCGGCACCACGGCGCAAATTCGCGCCCAGCGTTGGATGCAAAGTTTGCTCGAATTGCAGCAAAGCGCCGGCAGCTCGTTTGAATTTATCGAAGGGGTCAAAACCGACCTGTTCCCCGATGAAATCTATATTTTCACCCCCGAGGGGCGGATTAAAGAGTTGCCTGCGGGCGCCACGCCAGTGGATTTTGCCTACTCGGTGCACACCGATATTGGCCATGCTTGTGTCGGTGCGCGGGTCGATCGCCAGCCTTATCCGCTCAGCAGCCCGTTGCATTCTGGGCAAACAGTGGAGATCGTCACCGCCCCAGGCGCACGGCCTAATGCCGCTTGGCTTAATTTTGTTGTAACCACCAAGGCGCGCAGCAAAATCCGCCAATATTTGAAGAATTTACGCACAGAAGAGTCGGTGGTGCTGGGACGGCGCTTGCTCAACCATGCGTTGGGAGCGAAAAATTTAGAAGACATCCCTGGCCCACGCATTGCCCAAGTGCTGGCCGATACCAAGCATGAAACCTTGCATGGCTTGCTGGCCGATGTGGGGCTCGGCAATACCATGAGCGTGTTGGTGGCGCGGCGTATGTTGGGGGATGACTCGCCAAGCGATGATCAGCCGAAATTTAATACCAAAAAGTTGCCGATCAAAGGCGCCGACGGCCTGTTGGTGACGTTTGCTAACTGCTGCCGCCCAATCCCCGGCGATGCGATTATCGCCCATATCAGCCCAGGGCGTGGCCTGGTCATTCACCAAGAGGTATGCCGCAATGTGCGCGGTTATAGCCGCGAGCCGGATAAATTTTTGCCGGTGCAGTGGGATGTGGACAAAGGCCACGAGGCGCACGAGTTTCGTACCGGCGTGCAGGTGGAGCTGATTAACCACCAAGGTGCGCTGGCGCAATTAACCAACGTGATTGCTGCCACTGGCGCCAATATTCACGGCATCAGTACCGAAGAGCGCGATGGCCGCGTCTATTTGGTGACCTTGCTAATCACCACGACCAATCGGGTGCATTTGGCCAATATCATGCGCAAAATTCGCGTGATCCCCGATGTGATGAAAGTCAGTCGCCACCGCAATTAACCCCCGCCAAGGGCGGCTTAGGCCGCCCGTTTGCTTTGAGAGTTGTTATGACCCCGGAGCGGAATGGGACACCTCCCACAAGGTTCCGGTAAGTCCCAAAAAATGCAATAGCAAAGCAAACCCAACCAAAAACAATTCCCCCCAAGTTTCATAAAGCCTCACTGAATCCAAAAAAAACCGTAATATCGCGGCAAATACCAAGGGGGCAGTTATGGGCAAGTTAACGACCGCAGCGATCAAGGCAGCTAAGCCAAGGGCGCGGGTTTTCAACCTAGGGGATGGCGAGGGGCTACAGCTCAGGGTTTCCCCGTCCGGCAGCAAATTGTGGATCTGGAACTTTGTTAGCCCCGTAACTGGGCGGCGCGTCTCTTTGTCGCTGGGGCGCTTTCCAGTGATAACGCTAGCAGAGGCTAGATCGCTGCGCATGGATGCGGAGCGGCTAAAAATAAAAGGCATTGACCCACGCCACCAGCGCGCAGAGCAGCGCGCTATTCTTAGAACGTCTGCCTTGAAGCACGTTGCCAGCCAGTGGCTAGAACTGAAGGCGCACACCGTTTCCCCCTCCCACCTTTCATGCGTGCGCGCTCAGATAGAGCAGCACCTTTTGCCGCACCTTGGCGATATATCAGTAACGAAGATCACGGCACCGCTAGCGATAAGCGCATTGCGCGCAGTGGAAGAGCGTGGGCACCTGCTGACCGTGCGCAGAACCTGCGCCGTGCTGAATGAAATAATGGATTATTGTGCCAACCACGGGATCATTACGGCCAATCCATGCGCGGCTATGGCCAAGGTTTTTAAGCAGCCAATTAAAACCAACTATCCCACACTAAAACCGCATGAACTCCCCGAATTAATGACCGCAATTGCGGCCAATACAGCACAGAGCGCTATCACGTTGCATTGCCTGCAATGGATGATCCACACGCTGGTAAGGCCAAGAGAGGCCGCCGCCGCCCGCTGGGATGAATTAGACATAGAGGCGCGCGTTTGGCATATCCCCGCGCAGCGCATGAAGATGAAGCGCCCGCACCGCGTGCCATTGACTGATCAAATGCTCGACTTATTGGAGGCTTTGCGCCCCATTAGCGGGCATCGCCCCTATCTATTCCCTAATGCCCACAGACCGTTAGGGCATATTTCGCCCACCTCAATAAACACCGCCTTGATCGGTATGGGCTTTCGCGGCCGACTGGTTGCACACGGTATCCGTTCGCTTGGCAGCACCACGCTAAACGAGCAGGGATTTAGCGCAGATGTTATAGAGGCCGCCTTATCCCACGTTGACGCAAACGAAGTGCGCCGCACCTATAACCGCTCGGATTATTTCGAACAACGTGTAGCCGTTATGCAGTGGTGGTGCGATCACGTTGACCGCGCTAAGGCGGGATCAGCGGAACTTGATGGGCGTAAGGGCTTGGCGCTGGTGGCCGTAAATCACTAGGCGGGCATACCAATAAAGTAATTTTTTTCATGCACTTGCCCACGCTAGCGCACTTAATCGCACTTAATCGATCTCTACCTCTTTCGCGCCTGCGCACACCGCGCGGCTTATTGGTAAAAAGGCCGCCGCATGAACAAAGGGGGCAAAGAATGGAATCGAATGGCACTAAGGCGCGATTAATCCGCGTGCGCGAGGTACTGGCAAGAACGGGGCTATCAAAAAGCACGCTGTATCGCCTGCTAGACAGTGGCGCATTCCCGAGACGCGTTTCACTTGGCGGGCGCTCAATCGCATTTTTAGAAGGGGAAATTGATAACTGGATCGCGCAATGCTTGGCAGCGCGCAACGAGCTAAGGGTAATTAAGTGACTGGAAGCGAGCGGGCAAAAAAAAAGGGCGCAATCGTGGAGAAAGCGCCCACCCCGCGCAACCAACAAAGAGAGAAAGAAACACGGGGCAAGGGAATGATAATGAATTTGAAACGGATGGCCATCACCCATTTGGCCAAAAATTTTTAGCACCTCAACCAACAAAGAGATCACGAGATGATTAAGACGAACACGCCGGAACAAATTGCGCGCATTAAAGCAGCTCAGCCAGCATTTACCGCCCTTTCACCTATCTGCGATGCGCTGGAGCAAGTGGCTAGCGTGCTCAACGCAGCGCGCCTTGTTTCCGCTGGGAGCACTAGTAACTCGGTTGACTTGGCGTGGGATTTGATTGCATGGGCGCAAGATGCCGCCGAAGCCTGCGCCAAAGAGCAAAACGAAAAGCTCGAATTTGTGGTTGATGCAATGTGCGGGGTTAGCGCATGAGCTCAACTAAACACGATGGGGGCGCAAGCCCCCGTTTCATATCTGACGTTTGCGCCGCGTCTGCTGGCCGCTGGCCGGACATACTGCAAAGTCTTGGCATTGATGCACCCAAAAAGCACGGCGCTTGCCCGCTATGTGGTGGCAAAGACCGCTTTCGAATGGATGACAAAGGCGGGCGTGGCACGTGGATTTGCAACCAATGCGGCAGCGGTGACGGGCTCGACCTTGTAGCCAAGAGCCTAGCAATAGACCCCAAGCGCGCTGCGCAAACCGTGGCCGAACTGATCGGAATGACCAGCTCAGGCGGGCTATCCGCCGCAGAGCGCGCCACCCTAGAGCAAAAGCACGCAGCAAAGCAGGCGGCAGAGGCAGCAAAAAGCCAAGCACGGCACAGAAGCGCCGCAGAGGCCGCTAGGATGCGTTTGGCAGAGTCCGGCAAGGGCGAGCACGCCTATCTGACTGGGAAGGGCTTGGCGGGCGTTATAGCGCGCTTAACGGCGCGAGAAATTACACAGGGGGGCGAAATATGCCCCATTGGCAGCCTGCTTGTTCCGTTGACCAACGCTGCGGGCGAACTGACCACGTGCCAGCTAATCCGCACTGATGGGCGCAAAACATTGCTAGCAGGCGGGCAGAAGGCGGGCAGTTATCACGCTATAGCCCCGCGCGGTAAATGCGAGCTGGTGGCCGTGGTAGAAGGCTACGCCACGGGGCACAGCGTAAACCAAGCCACAGGGGCAAGAACCTACTGCGCAATGGATGCGGGCAACCTGCTAGCCGTAGCGCAAATAGCGCGCCTACAACACCCACACGCCCCGATCTGGATTTGTGGCGACAATGATCACCACGCTGATGGTGCGCCGAACGTGGGCAAGGACAGGGCCGAAGCCGCCGCGCGGGCAACAGATGGCTTGATTGTGTTGCCCCCGCTGGTGGATGGGCGCCCAACTGACTGGAACGACCACACGCAAGCGCACGGCGCAGCAGTTACAGCCGAGGTTATGGCACGCATTGCCAAAGGCGAAGGCATACAGAACGGGACAGGCAAAGACAAAGGCGCCGCCCAAGAAGAAAAGGGGGGCTGGGAGGCTAATCAGTTGCCCCCTAGCTTTCGCTTGGAAGGGAACAGGCTTTGCGCCCTAGTGATAGCTGGCCGTGGCGAACAGGCGCGCGAAGAGTGGCACCCTATCGCCAGCCCCGTGAGCGTGCTAGCGGTAACGTCAAACGCCGATGACGGCGACCACGGGCGCCTATTGGAGTGGCGAACAGAACAAGGCCGCGTTAAGCGCTGGGCGATGCCAATGGAAGCCCTTGTTCCCCGCAATGGCGAAGCCGTATACCAAGCGCTATTGGCAGGGGGCTTGCCGTTTATTGACCTAGAGCGCAAGCGCAAGCTGGGCGCCTATCTGATGGCTTGCCGCCCTGATCGACATGTGACATGTGTCACCTGCACCGGATGGCATGGCGGCGCGTATGTGCTACCTGATGGCGCGCTAGGGAACGGCGCGGGCGCAGTTATGCTACAGGGCTCAAACTATGCCGCGAGCGACTTTACAGAGGCTGGAAGCCTTGCTGAATGGCGCGCTAACGTGGCCGCGTTAGCGGTAGGCAATAGCCGCCTAGCCTTTGCCCTATCGCTAGCCTTTGCAGCGCCGCTACTGCGCTTGGCGGGCATGGATGGTGGTGGTTTTCACCTGAAAGGCGACAGCACAG
>JBOFMA010000121.1:0-19051 GCA_051658125.1 Aeromonas sp. | reverse complement strand
GCAGCCAAGCAAGGGCCGCACTTGGCGCAAAATATCGTCCAGTTGGGCCGCGCACAGCGGCGCCGCAGCAGGGCGCCTTAACACAATCAACGCATCACGCGGGGCCAACAAAAATCCCGCCAGCGGCGGGATTGTGATGAGCCGGTAGGCTTAGGCTGGTTCGCCGTACCACAGGTCAAACAGTTCAGTAATCACCACCGCTTCCATGCCTTGGCCAGTTAGCCAGCTTTGCACGGCCGTGCGGTCCTCTTCAGTGCACTTGCCCAGGCCTTGGGTGCAGACCATGCCTTCCCACGCCAGATGGCCACTGCCGGCAAACGCCAGTTTACGCGGCTCAATCACCTGCGCGATAAAGGCATCAACCAAGGCGTCAATCGCCTCTTCGCTGGTGCTGGCAGGAATGTTAAAGCTCAGATCAAAGGCTAACTCTTGAAACTCTTCAATACGCAATTTTTTGCGCAAACGACGGCTACGTTGGGCCATGGTGGCTCCCCTTATGTGTCTAGCAGTGAATAACCAAATTCATCGAACGCGGTGCTTAGGCCACGCGCTTAAAAATCAAATCCCATACGCCGTGACCTAAACGGTGGCCACGTTGCTCAAACTTAGTCAGTGGCCGCCAGTCCGGACGCGGGATCCAGTTAGCGGTCGCCGACGTGTTGGCATAGCCTTCAGCGGCGCTCATCACCTCGAGCATATGCTCGGCATAGTTTTCCCAGTCGGTGGCCATGTGAAATTCGCCGCCGATGGCCAACTTTTGCCGAATAGCTTGGGCAAATTCAGTTTGCACAATGCGGCGCTTGTGGTGGCGGCTTTTGTGCCACGGATCGGGGAAAAACAGCTGCAAGGTGGCCAGTGATCCGTTCGGGATCATGTGCTCAAGCACCTCCACCGCGTCGTGACAAATCACGCGCAGGTTGCTCACGCCCGCTTCTTGCGCGCTGCCAAGGCAGGCGCCAACGCCTGGGCTGTGCACTTCAATGCCGATAAAGTTTTTTTCTGGTGCCGCTTTGGCCATCGCCACCAGCGAGGCGCCCATACCAAAGCCAATTTCCAGCACCACCGGTGCTTCGCGACCAAACAACGCCACCATATCCAGCGCTTCGGGTTTAAAATCTATGCCCATGACTGGCCATAAGTCGGTTAACGCCTTCTCTTGACCTTTGGTCAGGCGGCCTTCACGACGGACAAAACTGCGAATTTTGCGCAAAAATTTGCCATCTTCATTAAACATATCTTGGGTCACAGACATATCAGACTCTATCCTGCGGGAGATAAAAAAATGAGGTCAAAACTGGGGGCGAATTATCCCTGTTCACGCCCAAGGCGCAAGTTTTTCACACCTTCGCTGCAGGTTTTCGTCTGTAGCGGCCTGTTTCGTTGGTTTAGGAGGTCGGTATGCACATTTTAATCACAGGCGCGAGTGGCTTTATTGGCCGCGCGCTGCTGGCCGCGCTAAGCCCCGCGCATACGATCACCGTACTCACCCGCCAAGGCGCGGCGGCTAACTTGGGCGATGGCATTGCCACTGTGCGCGATTTAAGCGAACTCAGCGATCTTAATCATATCGACGCGGTAATTAACTTAGCCGGGGAATCGATTGCCAGTGGCCGCTGGAGCGCGGCGCGTAAACAGATCTTGTGCCAAAGCCGCTGGCACATTACCGAACAACTAACCGCGCTGTTGGCCGCCAGCCACACGCCGCCAAGCGTATTGATCAGCGCCTCGGCCGTCGGCTGGTATGGCGCACAATCAGCGCCGGTAGATGAAACCTGCACCACACCGGCAGCCGGCTTTACCCATAATTTATGCGCGCACTGGGAAGCACTGGCGCTTAGCGCCGCCAGCGCGCAAACCCGTGTGTGCGTTATGCGCTTAGGCTTGGTGCTCGGGCACGGCGGCATACTGGGCAAAATGGCGCCGGCTTATCGCTTGGGCCTTGGCGCGCCGGTGGGCAGTGGCGAGCAAATGATGAGTTGGGTACACCTGCACGATGTGGTGCAAGCGGTGCGCTATGTACTTGAACACCCGCACTGCCAAGCCATTTTTAACCTCACCGCGCCGGCGCCGGTGAGTAACCGCGCCTTTAGCCAAGTGCTGGCCGCGGCGTTGCGGCGCCCGCACTGGGACATTGCGCCGCTCAGTCAACTGAGCGCGCCGTTGCTACGCTGCGCCTTGGGCGAAGCGGCTAGCTTACTGCTTGAGGGGCAAGCGGCGCTGCCCGCTCGGCTACAAGCGGCCGGCTTTAGCTTTACCTACCCCACGCTCGCGCCGGCACTGGCGGCGATTTTCCCGCCGCGCGCATAACATAAGCCGGCGCGGTTAATCGCCGCGCACGCTTAAGGCGCGCAACCGCTCACTTAAGGTGCCAGCCAGCAATTGCCGGCGTAACCCTTGCCCGACCCACGTCAATAAACCCGCGCCCAAAAGCGGCAACGCCAGCCACAATTCGCCATGCCAGCGCCACTGGCTGCCTTGCCAGCCATAGCTTAACGCCAATGCGGCGCCTTCCACCGTGAGCGCCGCGCACAGGCCGGCGATCAGGCCACTGGCGATAAATTCCCAGCGCAATAAGCCAGCTAAGGTGCGGCTGCTGGCGCCCAGCGTGCGCATCAGCAGCAGTTCTTGCTGGCGCGCGGCCATGCGCGCTTGGGTTTGCGCCAAGATAACCAGCAAGGCCGAGGCTGTGATCAGCCCCAGTAGCAGCGCCACGCCGCGGCTGATCTGCGCGGCTAAGCCCGCCACTTGGGTGAGCAAATCGCCGACATCTATCACGCTCACTGTCGGGTAATTGCGGATCAGCGCCAGCTCCGCCGTTTTGTACGCCGGCGGCAGGTAATAGCTCACCAGCCAACTGTGGCTCAGCGGCGCCAAGACATCGGGCGAAAAGATAAAGTAAAAATTAGGCTGCAAATTATCCCATTGAATATGGCGCAAGCTGCTCACCGTGGCGCTAAACGAGCGCCCATCAACGGCAAACGTAAGCGCATCGCCAAGGCGAATACCTAAGCGCGCCGCCAGCGATGCATCCACAGACACCTCACCGGCGCGCGCCGGTGCCAGCCACTGCCCTTGAGTAATGCGGTTATCCGCCGGCAGGGTCCAACTGGCGGTGAGGTTAAGCTCACGATCCACGCCTTCGCGCCCCGAGCCCTCGCCCACCGCCTGCGCCGCCACATGGGTTAAGCGCGCGCGCAGCAAAGGGAAAAACAGCGCTTTGACCGCGCCGGTGGCGCGCAAATCGTCGCTAAACGCCGCGCGCTCGCTGTCGGTGACATTAAGCACAAAGCGATTGGGCGCCTCGGCCGGCACCTTGAGCGCCGCATCGGCTAACAAATCTACCCGCAGCGCCCACAGCAACCCCACCAACAGCAGCGCCAGTGCCAGCCCCGCCAATTGCATCGCGCCGCGTCCACGCTCGCGCGCCAAATGCGCCAGCGCCAAACGTTGGATCGGCCCCAGCGGCAAGCGGCGCAGCAGCGCCAAAGTGAGCCAAGCGCAGCCGCCAAGCTGCAGCAATAACGCCAGCAGCCCCAGCACAAAACCCACGCCCATCCACGCGCTGTGCGTCATGCCCCAAACCAACAAAAACAGACCCGCCGCCAAGGCTAGGCCACGGGGCCACAGCCGCGCAGTGGGCTCAAGCTCGCGGCGCAGCACGCGCAGTGCCGGTGTGCGTAGCAAGCTAAAAAATGGCCAGCCGGCTAACAGCGCGGTCAAACCCAGCCCGAGCGCCAAGCTCAAGGCATAGGGCGCCAGCGACGGCAGCGGCAAGTCGGCCGGCAGCAAATCCGCGAGCTGCCACAACGCCAGCCCGTGCAAACCACTGCCCAGCAGCGTGCCCAAGGCCACGCCCAGCAGGCTAAGCACCGCCAGCACGCTCAACATCACCCGCCATAAGGTGCGCCCTGAGGCGCCCAAGGTTTTAAACAGCGCCACCAAGGCTTGCTGGCGCGTGTGATAATGCTGCAGGGCAATGGCCATCGCCAGCGCGCCAAGCAGCACGCCGGCTAAGGCGGCGAGGCGAAAAAAACGCTCGGCATTTTGCCGCGTGCGTCCGGCACGCGAGCTGCTGTCGCCCACAGTTTGCCAGCGCTGGCTGGCCGATAACTGCGGTTTGAGGCGCGCTTCGAGCGCCGCCAACGCGTTCGACTCACCCCTAAGCAGGTAACGCCACTGCTGGCGACTGCCCGGTAACAAGGCGCCGGTGGCGGCAATATCATCGGCATGGATCAGCGCGCGCGGCGCGAGCATAAATGGGCTTAAGCCTTGATCCGGCTCGGCTAACAAGCGGCCGGCCAAGGTCAAACGGGCGTTACCCACCTCAATTTGGGCGCCAAGCGGCGCACCAAGCAGATCCATCAGCCGCGGCGATAGCCACACTTGGCCAGCCTGCAACGCTTGCGCGGGGCTTAGCTGCAAGCGGCCATAAAAGGGAAAATCGCTTGGCACCGCGCGCACGCTGGCCAATTGCAAGCTGTCGGCAAAAAACAGCATGCTATTAAAACTCACCGTGGTTTGCTGCGCCACGCCCGCGGCCGCCATCTGCACCAGCGTGTCATTAGGTAGCGGCGTGGCCGAGCGCAGCACGGCATCAGCCCCTAGCGCCGTGCGCCCCGATGCGCTCAATGCTTGGCCTAAGCGATCGGCCACCAGCGCCACACTGAGTATCGACGCCACACACAGCGCCAGCGCGAGCACAAACCAGCGCAAACTTTGCCCCGCGCCTTCGCGCACCAATAAACGCCGGCCTAAGCGCCACGCCTGCGGCCAAGTGAGGGCGCTCATGCGCGTTCCTCGCTCGGCGCGCCCTGCCCACCGTCGCCACTTGCCTGCGGCGCGGCCAATCGCCCCCCCACCAAATGCCACTGCCGCTGGCAGCGCGCTGCCAGCGCTTTATCGTGGGTAACAATAATTAAGGTGGTGCCATGGGCCTGATTTAAGCGAAACAGCAAATCAATCACTGTTTCGCCGGTGGCGCTATCGAGATTGCCGGTCGGCTCATCGGCCAGCAGCAACGTTGGCCGCGTCATAAAGGCGCGGGCAATTGCCACCCGCTGCTGCTCGCCGCCAGATAACTGCGCTGGCCGCTGCTGCAACCGGTCGCCCAAGCCAACCGCTTCGAGCAGCGCTTTAGCCCGCGGCGCGCAATCGCTCTCGCCTTGTAATTCCGCCGCCAGCATGACGTTTTCTAGCGCGCTAAAGCTCGGCAGCAGCAAAAAGGCTTGGAAAATAAAGCCAATATGCTGGCCACGCAGCCGTGCGCGCGTCTCTTCATCGCCCAAGTCCAAGCGCTGGCCCAGCAACTCAATTTCGCCGTTGCTGGGTAAATCAAGCCCCGCCAACAAGCCCAGCAAGGTGGACTTGCCCGACCCCGATGCCCCCACCAGCGCGATGGTTTCGCCGCGCTTGACCTCAACGTTGATTGCCTCAAGGATGGTCAAGGGGATTGGCCCCACTGTGACCGTTTTGGTCACGTTGCTTACTTTTAACAAAGGAGTCGTTGTGGTCATGGGCACTTCGCTTATTAAGTTAATCACGCTATGGGGTCGCCGTAGCGCGCTGGTCTGGCTGAGTCTGCTGCCGCTGTGGGCACAGGCGGCCAATCTACCCACCTGGCTTATCTTAGGTGACAGTTTAAGTGCAGGTTATCAGATGCCGGCGGAAAAAAGTTGGCCGGCGTTGCTTGATAAGCGTTGGCAAGCAGCCGGCCTTGGCCGTGTGATCAACGCCAGTATTAGCGGTGAAACTACCCAAGGCGGCTTGGCCCGTCTGCCGGCGCTGCTGGCGCAACATCAGCCCAGCGCGGTGCTAATTGAGCTAGGTGCCAACGATGGCCTGCGCGGACAACCCACTGCGGCCATGCAAGCCAACTTAGCGCAGATGATAGCGCTGGCCAAGGCGCAAGGCGCTCAGGTGGTGCTGACGCAAATTAAGCTGCCGCGCAATTATGGCGCGCGCTATGGCCGCCAGTTTGAGCAGGTGTTTACGGATCTGGCCGCCGCCTCGATGCTGCCGCTGCTGCCATTTTTTATCGAACCGCTGCTTAATCGACCGGAGTTAATGCTGCCCGATGGCCTGCACCCCACCGCCGCCGCCCAGCCGCTGATCGCCGAGCAAGTAGCCTCCTTTTTAGCCACCTTAGCGCCGCACTAGCGGCGTGGCTTTAGCGCTTATCACCTAAAAATAATAAGCTTCCCTAACCCATCACGGCTGATGCTGATAAGGCGAGCACAAAGGTTGCACGTAATACGCATAACGCGCTATCGCTGGGCTGCAACTTCAATCTCAATCGGTTTGTGCCGCCTTGGCGCTGGGCAAAAAAAAACCCTCGCGCAGCGAGGGTTGGGCGGTGGTGCGCATCTATGCACCGTAAAATAGTCGATTTAAGCAAACCAACTGGCAAACAGTAAGTTCAAGTAATCCCACAAGCGGCTCATCAAACCGCCTTCTTCCACCGTTTCCAGCGCTACCAGTGGCACTTGCTTGAGCTCTTTATCGCCCAGCTTGATCGACACCGTGCCCACCGGCTGGCCTTTGGTCAGTGGCGCTTTAAGCTCGTTGTCTAACTGAAAATCGGCCTTTAAATTGCCAGCTTGACCACGGGTGATCAGCAGATACACATCTTTATCTACGCCCAATTTGACTTGCGGCTTATCGCCCATCCAAATTTTTTGCGTGACCAGCTCAGTACCGGCTTTATACGGGGTGATGCCTTGGAAAAAGCGAAAACCATAGGTGAGCAGCTTTTTGCTCTCGGCCGCGCGCATACGCTCGTTGTCGGTGCCAATCACCACCGCAATCAGGCGCATGCCCTCGGGATTGACCGCTGACGACACTAAGTTGTAGCCCACTTGGCTCACGTGGCCGGTTTTAATGCCATCCACCTGCAACGTTTGATCCCACAACAAGCGGTTGCGGTTTTGCTGGGTGATGCCGTTAAACACAAACGACTTTTGCGCGTAGATCTTGTACTCCTCGGGCAGATCGCGCACCAAGGCGCGGCCTAAGCGCGCCATGTCATAGGCCGTGGTGTAGTGGCCTTGCGCATCGAGCCCGTGCGGATTTTTAAAATGGCTGTCGTTCATGCCCAATTTGGCCGCCCAGCTGTTCATCAAGCTGGCAAACGAATCGGTGCTGCCGGCAATGTGCTCGGCCATCGCCACGCAAGCATCGTTACCCGATTGGATAACAATGCCTTTGTTCAGATCATCCACTGACACTTGCTTACCCACTTCGATAAACATTTTGGACGAGTCAGGGAAGTTTTTTGACCACGCATTTTGGCTGATGGTCACCATGTCGGTGGACTTAAGATTGCCGCGCGCGAGCTCTTGGCCAACGATGTACGAGGTCATCATCTTGGTCAGGCTCGCCGGCGGCAGGCGCAGGTTTTCGTTATCGGCAGCCAACACTTGCCCAGACTGGTACTCAAGCAAAATATGCGATTTGGCGGCGATTTGTGGCGCGGCCGGCACCACCATCGGGCTGGTATCGGTCAGCGCCGGCAGATCCGTGCTCGGCATGGGCGCGGCGTGCGCCTGGCTAGCGAGCAGCGCGCCCAACCATACCGAGTGCACCACGGAAGAAGAGAAGTTACGCATCAATTCGTACCTTAAACCAAAAAGAAAAACCGCCCCCAGCTAGGGGAGGTGCTTAGCGCGGCGCAAACTCCTTTGCCCGCGCGCCATAAACCCTGCCTTAGCGCACGACAAACGCGCCAGCAATGCCTTCATCCCGCAATCGGGTTAAAAAATTCGGTTGCTGCGCTGGGTGCACTGGGCCCATCAGCACATGATACAAGTGGCCTTTGTGCTCCACCTTGTAGGGTAAACCGTGGCGCCGCGCCATCACTTCGCCCAAGGCATAAGCGCGATCGTGCGATTGGCTGGCCAAAATTTGGATCATGTGGCCTTCGCCGTCTGCGGCGACCGGCACCGCGACGGGATGCGCACTGGTGGCGGCATGCACGCGGCGCTCACTGCGGCCACTATCGGGCCGCGCCGGCGCGCGGTAAGGCTGCTCATCAAAGGTGGGGAGCTCTTGCACCTGTTCGGCGGCTAATGCGGTGTCGCTGTCATCTTCAGCATGCACCAGCTCTAAGCGCACGGCAGCGGTGCCGGAATCGAGCATATCGAGTTGCTCGGCGGCGGCGTGGGATAAATCAATGATGCGATCATCGACAAACGGGCCGCGATCATTGACCCGCACTATGGTCTCGCGGCCATTGTCGAGGTTGGTGACGCGCACGTAGCTGGGCAGCGGCAAATGGCGGTGCGCGGCACTAAACAGACGGCTGTCCATGGTTTCGCCGCTGGCGGTAGGGTTGCCATCGAGCGATTGCGCCACCCAACTGGCGCGGCCTTCTTGGCGGTATTGGCGCTTACCGCGCCAAATTTTGTATTTCTTTTTGCCGATCCAATAGTCGCGATTACCGCTGGCACTGGTGGCCTCGCGGCGCACCACGGCCGCCGTTTCCCGCACGGGTTCGGGCTGATAGACCGGTTCGCTAGGTTCGCGCACAAAATCATTGGCATTGCTGGGGCTGCTGCAAGCAACCAGCGGCAGACTCAAGCTCAGCGCCAATAGGGCACGAGCAGACGCATTTTTAACCATCCCAGTAAACTCCAGCGCTCAAACAGTCAGTCGTGGATAAAAGGCGGCAGAGTAGCCAAGCGTCTGGCGATAGGCAAGCGGCAAACCACGCCTAGCGCCATTATTTGTCTGTGCGCGGCGCGTCTTTCCCACCCGAGTACGCGCCAGCGGCGCTGCGCGTTATGCCAGCAGGCGGCGGTGGGTCTGAATTGACATCAAAATGCCGAAACCGGCCATCAAGGTCACCATCGAGGTGCCGCCATAACTTATCAGCGGCAGCGGCACGCCTACCACCGGCAAAATGCCACTGACCATGCCGATGTTCACAAACACATACACAAAAAAGGTCAAGGTGATCGCGCCGCCCAGCAAACGCTCGAAACTGTTTTGCGCCTGCAGTGAGATATAAAGGCAGCGGCTGATGATGTACAGATAGAGCACCAAGAGCAGCACGACGCCAATTAAGCCGAACTCTTCACTCAACACGGCAAAAATAAAGTCAGTGTGGCGCTCGGGCAAAAATTCCAACTGCGATTGGGTGCCTTCTAGCCAGCCTTTGCCAAACACCCCACCCGAGCCGATGGCAATTTTCGATTGAATAATGTGATAGCCGCGTCCCAGCGGATCTTTTTCTGGATCAAGCAGCATCAACACCCGCTGGCGCTGGTAGTTGTGCATCAAGAAAAACCATAGCACTGGCAAAAACGCCAGCAGCAGCAGGCCCGCAACCCCGATCAGCCACCAGCTAAGCCCAGCTAAAAAGATGACAAAACAGCCCGAGGCCGCGACCAAAATCGAGGTGCCAAGATCGGGCTGGGCGGCAATCAGCAGTGTGGGGCAAAGCACAATCGCCAGCGCCGCCATGACATGGCTAAATTTCGGCGGCAAGGTATGCCGGCTAAGCCAAGTGGCGACCATGATCGGCATCGCCAGCTTCATCACCTCCGAGGGCTGAAACTTCATAAAACCTAAGTCCAGCCAGCGCTGCGCGCCTTTACCGATATGGCCAAACAGCTCCACGCAGATCAGCAGCACCACCACTAAGCCATACACCGGAATAGACCAGCGCATATACAGCGACGGCGGCAACTGCGCCAAGGCGATCATCAGCGCAAAGGCGAGGCCAGCGCGCACCAATTGGCGCACGATGGCGGCCATCTCTTGCCCGGCGGCCGAGTAGAGCACCACCAATGACAAAGTCAGCGCCGTTAAAATACCCAGCAGCAGCGGCAAATCGATATGCAGCCGATACCAGAGGCTTTGTTGACGTTCACTACTACTCATAGCTTAAAGCTCCTAACGGCGGTATGGTAGCCGACTGCGGAATGGGCGCAGGCGGCAGCGGCGCCACCGGAGGCAAGAGATAGGCATCGAGCATAGCGCGGGCCACGGGCGCGGCATTCGAGCTGCCGCCGCCAGCGTTTTCCAGCACAATGGTCACCACCGCTTTAGGTTTGTCATACGGCGCAAACGCCACAAACAGCGCGTTATCGCGATGCTCAACTTTCAGCGCACTGGCGTTATAGATCTGGTTCTCTTTCATGCCGATCACCTGCGCCGTACCTGATTTGCCCGCCACCACATACGGCGTGCGCGCAAAGGCGTTGCGGGCGGTGCCTTCGTTGCCATTGACCACGCGCCACATGCCCTCACGTGCCACGTTCCAATAACTGAGGTGTTTGACCTGCAGCGCAAGCTTGGTTTTGATCTTGGCGGGCGTGTGCTTATCGCCATTGCCAATGCTTTTGAGCAAATGGGGCGTAACGCCTTGCCCATCGCGGGTGAGCACGCCAATCGCCTTGGTCAGCTGGATCGGGGTCGAGCTCCAGTAGCCTTGGCCTATGCCGACAGAAATAGTGTCGCCTTGATACCAAGGCTGCTTCCAGCGCGCCATTTTCCATTCGCGCGAAGGCAGCACGCCTTTGGTCTCTTCATACAAATCCACACCGCTGTAACTGCCAAAGCCAAAACGGCTCATGTAATGGTGGATTTTGTCGATGCCCACACGAAATGCGAGATCATAAAAGTAGGTATCAGCGGACACTTCAATAGCGCGGTAGACGTCCATCCAGCCATGCCCCCAGCGCTTCCAGTCGCGAAACTTTTTCGTGGTGCCCGGAATAGAAAAGCTCGGCCCACCAAAGTAGCGAAATTTAGGCGTGATCGCGCCTTCGTTTAAGCCCATCACCGACAGCATGGGTTTAACCGTGGACGCCGGCGAGTAAAGGCCTTGCGTGGTGCGGTTCAGCAGCGGGCGCGCCGGATCATTGAGCAGTGCTTTATACGCCGGCACCGAAATACCGGTGACAAACAGGTTCGGGTCGTAACTGGGGCTCGATTCCATCGCGATAATGGCGCCGTCATTGGGATCCATCATCACGATGGCGCCGCGCTGGCCGCCAAGCAGTTGCTGGGCTTTGAGCTGCATCCGAATATCAAGATTGAGATAAACATCCCGCCCCGGCACAGGCGCTTGGTACTTTAAGGTGCGCACAATGCGGCCGCGGTTATTCACCTCGACCTCTTGGTAGCCGGCAATCCCGTGCAACTCATCTTCGTAGTATTTTTCTACGCCCAATTTGCCAATGTCTTTAGTGGCGGCGTAGTTCGCCAGCATGCCTTGCTTTTCTAAGCGCGCCACATCCTTGCCGTTGATCTTGGCCACATAACCCAATGCGTGGGTCAAGGTATCGCCAAACGGATAAAAGCGCTTGAGGTTGGCCTCGATACTGGCCCCAGGAAACTTATGCTGGTTGACCGAAAACAGCGCCACTTGCGCCTCGGTGAGGCGCTCATACAAAGCCACCGGCTTAAACCGGCGTTGGCGCTTAACCTCTTGTAAGAATTTGTCTTTGCTGCTGTCGGGCAGGCCCAGCAGCGCAATTAACGCATCGGCGGTTTGCACCAAATCCTCGCTCTGCTCGGGAATAATTTCCAAGCTGTACACGGGGCGATTTTCGGCCAGCAACACGCCGTTGGCGTCATAGATCAGCCCGCGCGGCGGCGCTACTGGCACCACGCGAATGCGGTTTTCATTCGAACGCGTTTGGTTGGTCTCATAAGAGACCACCTGCAGGTTATACATATTGCCCAGCAGCACCAGCAACAGCGCTACCATCACGAGGTAGGCGACCAAGGTGCGGCGCAAAAACAGCGAGCCTTCGGCGCGGTTATCGCGCATCTCGATGCGTTTTTTTAGCATGCGATCCCTTTTTCTGCGCCCGTTTTGCGCAGCCAGGCCAAATTATTCACGGTGATAGGGGTGATTGGTGGTCACGCTCCACGCGCGATACAAGCTTTCTGCCACTACCACCCGCACCATGGGGTGCGGCAAGGTCAGGGGCGAGAGTGACCAACTTTGCTCAGCAGCGGCTTTGCATTCGGGCGACAAGCCTTCTGGCCCGCCAATCAGCAGTGCCACATCGCGGCCATCGTTTTTCCACACTTCAAGCTGGCCGGCCAACTGCGGCGTAGTCCACGGCTTGCCGGGAATATCCAGCGTAACAATGCGCGCGCGCCCAGCGGCGGCCAGCATAGCTTCGCCCTCTTTTTGCAAAATGCGCGCAATATCGGCGTTTTTGCCCCGCTTACCGGCGGCCACTTCAATCAGTTCAAACGGCATATCTTTGGGAAAGCGGCGCTGGTATTCAGCAAAGCCGGTTTCCACCCACGCCGGCATCTTGGTGCCAACGGCGATTAATTGGAGCTTCATGCGTGTCCTTTAACTAACTAACAGCCAACAGCGGGTGCACCGCGATACATGACCAACCACGGAGTGCCAATGGCCGGCGAGTATATCATGCCGAGCCTAGGCGCCGGCAAGGCGCGCGCTTGGCGTATACAGGCCGTAAGCGGCGATATAAGCATGCACGCTGGCTGGCAACGCCTGGCGCACGGCCGCGCTCATCAACTCCCCTTGCGCCAAGCGCGCGCGCAGCCACGTGGATGACAGTGCCACCGGCGTGGTGGGCGCCAGCCAAATGGCGCCGGCACGCTGGGTGTGCAGCGCAGCAGGGTGCGCCACCTGATGGCGCGCCAACAGGGCCGTGACCGCAGGGCACAGCGCCGTAGCCACCTCATCAGGGCGCACACACACCACCAAGTGCGCTAGTTCCAGTAGCCTTAGCCAGCGATGCCAACGTGGCAAACTGCGCAGCGAGTCCATGCCCATGATAAAACACAGCGGCGTGTCGGGGTGCTCGGCGCGCAGTGCTGTTAGGGTGTCAACGCTGTAAGAGGGCGCATCGCGCAGCAATTCACGGCCATCAACGCCAAATCCGGCCACTTCACGGGCCGCCAACTGGGCCATGGCTAAGCGCTGCGCGGCGCTGACCGCGGTCGCGGTTTTATGCGGCGGCCGGTAATTGGGCAGCAGGCACACCTCGGCCAGTCCCAGCGCAGCTTTGACCTCCAACGCGGGGCGCAAATGGCCCCAATGAATCGGGTCAAAGGTGCCGCCGAGCAGACCCAGCGGCGCAGTTAGCGGGCGCGCACTTAACTCAGCTGGTGCAAAATCACTCACTGGCGCCGCCTGCCGTTAACACGCTTCGCCCTCAAACACCGCCGGCAACAGGGCGCCATCTTTAAACGCCAAACAGACAGTTTGCAGCAATAACCACGCACGCGGCTGATCAAACTGGCGCAAAGCCTCGTCAAGGCGCGCCAGCAAGCGCCAAATTTGCTCTAATTTGGCCAGCGGCAAGCGCTTTAAGGCGCCAGAAATCAGCGGCTGGCGACTTTGCCAAATTTTTAAGCGGCTAAACTGGGCACTTAAATTGCCGCCGTGGCGCAGCTCATGGGCCAGCTCCGTTAACTGGCTTAACTCGCGGCTTAGACTCCACGCAATCACGCCCAGCTCGCAGCCTTCCGCTTGCAAAGCATGTACGATGCGCTGGGCGCGGTTGACCTTACCCTCCAGCAAGGTGTCGATGAGCTGAAACGGGGTAAAGTGGGTAAAGCTGGTGATGGTCGCTTGCAAATAGACCACAGTGATAGGCGAGGGCGCATCGAGCAAGGTGAGCTTTTCTAGCTCTTGGCTGGCGGCGAGCAAATTACCTTCATAGGCGTGGCACATAAAATTAATCGCATCTGGCTGGGCGGTTAAGCCAAAGCGCGTAAAGCGCGCCGCCATCCAGCGCGGGAAAAATTTCGGTTCGGGGTGATTGACCGGCACATAGGTGCCGATTTTATCGAGCTTATCAAACCACTGCGCTTTCATTTGCGCCAACGACAAGCGCCCACCGCTTAAGATCAGCAGCAGATCGGGCGCTAGTTGCTGGCCGATTTCGCTGATGCGCGCCGCCACGTCTTTATCCACTTTTGCCGGTAGCTCAAGCTCGACAATTTGCCGCGAGGAAAACAGGCTCAGCGCTTGGCAGGCGTCATACACCTGATGCCAATCAAGTCCCGCCTCCACCACAAAGCTGTGGCGCTCAGCAAAGCCCAATTCCCGCGCTTTGGCACGCACCGCATCCAGCGCTTCGAGCTTAAGCAGCGGCTCATCACCAAAGATGAGGTAACACGGGCGCAAACCGCGCGCGAGCTGCTCGCCCAATTGCTCGGGATAGACGCGCATTAAAAGCTCACTTGGCTTAATTGGCGCAGCACTTGGCTGGCGGCTTGCTCTTGCATCTCTTTGCTTAGCTGCGCCTGTTCACGCGCCGAGGCTAACGCAGCATCGGGCTTATTTAAAAAGCTGCGGTTAAAGTTAATTGGGAATACCTGCTTGGGCTGCCCCGGCAGTTGCACGCTAAATTGGCTGCTAAAGCCGAGCACATATTCGGTATCGGCGCCCAGCGCATTTAATGACGCCACTTGGCTGCGCCCACTGACCGGGCTTAATACCAGCACGGCCACATCATCGCGGTTAACCAGCGTCACGCCGGCCGCTTTTAGCCGCGTGGTGACTAAGCGATAAAAATCACTTTTGTTGTCGCCTTCTACTTTTAGCGTCAACAATTCGCTCGGCAAGCCGCGCTGGCGCAAATGAAACCCACAGCCGGCCAGCAGCGCGACACTGAGCAGCAGTAACAACCCTCGTTGCCACATCGGTTGATCCTTACATTTTTTAGTAAACAAACGGCGGGTATTAAACCCGCCGCCTTGAGAATGCGCGCGTCTAACGCCGCGCGGTGCGCTTAGCTCGCGACGATATTGAGCAGCTTGCCAGGCACATAAATCACTTTACGCACAGTTAAGCCGGCAAAATGCTTCACTAACGCTGCATCTTGCATCGCCAACGCTTCCACATCGGCTTGCTGCGCATCCGCCGCTACGGTCAATTTGCCGCGCATTTTGCCGTTGACCTGCACGACCACCAGTTTTTCGGTCTCAACCATAGCGCTGGCATCGGCTACCGGCCACACCGCCGTGTCGATATCACCGGTGTTGCCCAGCAGCGGCCACAGCGCAAAGCTGATATGCGGCGTGATCGGGTAAAGCATCACCACCACCGCCTCTAACGCTTCTTGCATCAAAGCGCGCTCTTGCGCTTCGGTGCCGAGCTTAGCCAAGTGGTTCATCAGCTCCATAATGGCAGCAATCGCGGTGTTAAAGGTTTGGCGGCGGCCAACGTCATCGCTGACTTTGGCGATGGTTTTGTGCAATTCACGGCGAATGGCTTTTTGCTCGCTGCTTAACGCAGCCACATCCAGCGCGGGCACAGCGCCACCGGCGACATGCTCAACGCTTAAACGCCACAGGCGGCGCAAGAAGCGCTGCGCGCCTTCAACGCCCGAGTCAGACCACTCCAGCGTCATCTCTGCCGGTGAGGCGAACATCATAAACAGACGCACAGTATCGGCGCCGTAACGCTCGACCATCAGTTGCGGGTCGATGCCGTTGTTTTTCGACTTCGACATTTTGGTCATGCCGGAGTGAATAAGCTCGCGGCCTTCGCTATCGAGTGCCTGGGTGATGCGGCCTTTTTCGTCACGCGCCAAGGTTACCTCGGTCGGGCTAACCCAAACACTGGCGCCTTTTTCATCTTTGTAATAAAACGCATCGGCCAGCACCATGCCTTGGCACAACAAGCGCTTAAACGGCTCGTCGCTGTTGACCAAGCCGACATCGCGCAGCAATTTGTGGAAGAAACGCGCATACAACAGGTGCATACAGGCGTGCTCAATGCCGCCGATGTATTGATCCACCGGCAGCCAATGGTTGGCAGCGGCAGGATCGAGCATGCCTTTATCGTAATCGGGCGAGCAGTAACGCGCGTAGTACCAAGACGATTCCATAAAGGTGTCAAAGGTATCGGTTTCGCGGAACGCTTCCTGACCGTTGTAGGTGGTTTTCGCCCAGTTGGCATCGGCCTTGATCGGGCTTTGAATGCCATCCATCACCACATCTTCGGGCAAAATCACCGGCAACTGGTCTTCTGGTGTCGGTACCACGCTGCCATCGGCCAAGGTCAACATCGGGATCGGTGCGCCCCAGTAGCGCTGGCGTGATACGCCCCAATCGCGCAAACGGAAATTCACCGTGCGCTTACCGCGACCCAAACTTTCCAGCTTAGCGGCAATCGCGCTAAAAGCAGCGGTAAAGTCAAGGCCATCAAATTCGCCCGACGCAAACAGCACGCCTTTGTCGGTGTAGGCCGCCGCGCTCACGTCCACATCGCTCTCTGCAGGCTTAATCACTGCTTTTATTTCAAGGCCGTATTGGGTAGCAAATTCATAATCGCGCTGATCGTGCGCCGGCACCGCCATCACCGCGCCAGTGCCGTAATCCATCAGCACAAAGTTAGCGACCCACACCGGCACCTTGCGGCCATCGAGTGGGTGAGTGGCATACAGGCCGGTGGCCATGCCTTTTTTCTCCATGGTGGCAAGTTCTGCTTCCGCCACCTTGGTGTTTTTGCACTCATCAATAAACGCGGCCAACGCAGGGTTGTGGGCGGCAGCTTGCGCCGCCAGCGGGTGACCGGCGGCGATGCCGACATAGGTCACGCCCATCAGGGTATCGGGACGGGTGGTGTAAATATCAAAGCTGGCGTCTTGCTCGGCCACCTGAAAGGTCATGGTCACGCCTTCGGAGCGGCCAATCCAGTTGCGCTGCATGGTCTTAACCATCTCTGGCCAGCCATCGAGGTTATCAATCTCATCGAGCAGCTCTTGCGCGTAATCAGTGATTTTAATAAACCACTGTGGGATCTCTTTTTGCTCCACCGGCGTGTCACAGCGCCAGCAGCAGTTATCCACCACCTGCTCGTTGGCCAGCACTGTCATGTCATTCGGGCACCAGTTCACCGACGAGGTTTTCTTATACACCAAGCCTTTTTCATACAGCTTAGTGAAAAACCACTGCTCCCAGCGGTAGTACTCCGGTGTACAGGTGGCGATCTCACGCTCCCAGTCATAACCCAACCCCAGCATTTTCAGCTGGTTTTTCATGTAATCGATGTTTTCATACGTCCACGGCGCAGGCGCGGTGGCGTTTTTAATCGCCGCGTTTTCTGCCGGCAAGCCAAACGCATCCCAGCCAATGGGCTGGAGCACATTTTTGCCATTTAAGCGTTGATAACGGGAAATCACATCACCTATGGTGTAGTTACGCACGTGTCCCATGTGCAGGCGGCCGGACGGATAGGGGAACATAGAGAGACAGTAGAACTTTTCTTGATTGGCTTTTTCTACCGCTTTAAAGGTTTTGTTCTTATCCCAGTGCTGCTGCACCGCGGGTTCAATGGCTTGGGGAACGTATTGCTCTTGCATGTGAGATCCGAGTCTGTAAGTTAAATGGCGCAATGCGCAAAAAAATCGCCCTAGAATAACCACTTCCGGCGAAGGCAACAACCGCCGCAGGTGACAAAGGAATAAGGACCGGCTCGCAAAGGAGGCACCTATGAGCAAGCAATCCCCAGAAGATAAGCAAAAACGGAGTTATGAAGCGTTTATCGAGCAACTACGCGAGCAGTGGCAAGCCACCGAACGCTTCCAAGGCGAGCGGCTCAATCAGATAATTGGCAAAGTGCAAGATTATCTCGAGGCGGCCAGTGATCTGACCCAAGATGAGTTGGCCTTGATCGCCGAATATGTCAAACGCGATCTGACCACCTATGACGATGGCCGCCAAAGCGCCGATGATTCTGAATTTACCGTGGCGCTAAAAGACAGCATTTGGAGCTGGCTGGCTGAAGTGACCGATCGCACGCAAGTGGAATGGGCGGAGCTTAGCGAAAATTTGGCGCACAAAGGTCACTATCAGGCCGGCGATTGGGTCGGCTTGGGCGTGATGGTGTGCGAGCAATGCCGGCATCAGCACAAAGTGCTGCATCCCGAAGCGCTGAGCCGCTGCACCGCCTGCGATGGCGCGCACTTTCGCCGCAAGCCCTTAAGCCCTTAAGCCCTTAAGCCCTTAAACATTAAGCCAAGGCCTAAACTGCGGCCAACAAAAAAGCCACCGCGTGAGCGGTGGCTTTAATTTGGTGGAGCTACACGGGATCGAACCGTGGACCTCTTGCATGCCATGCAAGCGCTCTCCCAGCTGAGCTATAACCCCAAAATTTTTGTCCTAACCGACATGGGCAATCGATTAAGTGAAAGAGTGGTGGAGCTACACGGGATCGAACCGTGGACCTCTTGCATGCCATGCAAGCGCTCTCCCAGCTGAGCTATAACCCCACAAAGGTTGCCTATTCGCGCGATTAAACACAAAGCGCCAATATCGCCTGGGTAATTTGGAATTTGGTGGAGCTACACGGGATCGAACCGTGGACCTCTTGCATGCCATGCAAGCGCTCTCCCAGCTGAGCTATAACCCCTCATTCCAAATTGTCTAAATAAGTTTGGTGGAGCTACACGGGATCGAACCGTGGACCTCTTGCATGCCATGCAAGCGCTCTCCCAGCTGAGCTATAACCCCAACTCATCTAGGTCACCTCAATTAACGTAAGGTTAATCGTGGTAACGGAGGCGCATGTTAGTCACGCTGACTAAAACTGTCAAGCCTAAATTTCAAGTCAAGCGAACTTTTTGCCTCGGTTTTTCACGCTCCCGCGGCGCTGCTAGCCTACGCGCAAAACTGTTCACCGCATGGATGCCAATTTTGGCCCATGCAGGCCGACGCCAGCCGCGCGCGCGGACATAAAAAAACGCAGCCCGAAGGCTGCGTTTTTCTACTTAACTCTGGCTAAGGCCAGTGGCTTTACTTACGCCGGGGATTAGTTGCAGCTCGCTGCGCCTTTGTCTACCCATACGTCCGCTTTGCCTGGCTCGTCACCCTGAGTCCACCATTTGGCTTCCCAACGACGACCGTTGTGGTTGGTCTGCTCGCCGCCGTTGAACACAACGCCTGCGCTCCAGCCCATCTCAACTTGTGAGTTCAGTGACCAAGCGTCCGCAGTACGGGTTGGCTCGTTACCCTGAGTCCAGTACTTCGCAGTCCATACCAGGTTAGCGTGGCTCACTTTGTCGCCGCCATTGTAAACTTTGCCCGCTTCCCACGCCGCGTGGTT
>JBOFMA010000120.1:0-1273 GCA_051658125.1 Aeromonas sp. | reverse complement strand
CGCGCGCGCAGGCGGCATCGGCCAGTAACGCACCTAAGCGCTCGCGGGCGTCACCGGTAAACACAATAAATTGCCACGGCGTTAAGCCGCCGTGATCTGGCGCGCGCAGCCCCGCTTGCACAATGTTTTCTAGCGCCGTGCCACTTGGCGCAGGTTCGGCTAAGCGGCCACACGAGTGGCGCCCTAGCAGCAGCTCTAATCCGGTCATCAGCGTCTCCGCGACAAAAGCGCCACCATAGCATGACTTCGCCTGCGCATAACATGCACGCTCACACCCGCGCCGCTAACTCGAAAGCTTGCTGGATAGCAAGGCGTGCATCCATCGGTGTGGCTTGCGCCGCGCCGCCAATTAACTGCACCGTGATACCAAGCGCTACCAACGGTTGATGCAACCCATCTACCGCGGTTTGCCCCGTGCACAGCACAATATGATCCACTGCTAACGTGCGGCGCTGGCCAGCGTGCTCGATGTGTAACCCCGCATCATCCACGCCCAAATAGGCTACCTGACTTAAACAGGTGACACCCCATTGTGCTAGGTGGGCGCGGTGCACCCACGCGGTGGTTTTGCCAATATCGCGGCCGACTTTGCCGGCGCTGCGCTGCAGCAGCCACACTTGCCGCGCGGCGCGCTGGGGCGCAGCCGCACACAGGCCGCCGGCACTGTGGCCGCTGGCATCAATACCCCACTGCGCCTGCCACGCACTAAGATCGTCATTGGCCGCACTGGGCACCGGTGCGGCTAAAAACTGCGCCACATCCACGCCAATGCCGCCAGCGCCAATCACCGCCACGCGCGGCCCCGCCACCACCGCACCCTGCAGCAGCGCGCTGTAGCTAACCACCTTCGGGTGATTGAGACCAGAAAGTAACATGCCCTTGGCAGCCAAACCGGTGGCTAGCACCACGTGCGCAAAGCCCGCAGCGTGCAGCGAGGCCGCTGTTTGCGGCGCATGCAGTTGCACGCGCCCGCCGGCGCGGGCCAAGCGAGCGGCAAAATAATCCACCGTGCCGGCAAATTCACTTTTGCCTGGAATACGCGCGGCTAAATTAAATTGCCCACCAAGGGCGTCGCTTTGCTCAAACAACGTCACTTGATGACCGCGCTCGGCCGCCACACAGGCAAACGCCAAGCCAGCCACGCCACCTCCGACCACCGCCAAGCGCTTGGGCGCCGTTGTGGCGCGGATCACTAGCTCCGTTTCGCGGCAGGCCAAGGGGTTGACCAAACACGACACGGGCCGCTGCAACAGCGCTTGATCTAAACACGCCT
>JBOFMA010000119.1:0-1155 GCA_051658125.1 Aeromonas sp. | reverse complement strand
CGGCCGACAAGATCAACGAACCGGGATTGACCTTATCCAGCCCGGCGTATTTGGGCGCCGTGCCGTGGGTGGCTTCAAACAAGGCAATCCCCTCACCCAAATTGGCCCCGGGCGCAATGCCAATGCCGCCGACTTGCGCGGCCAAGGCATCGGAGATGTAATCGCCATTTAAATTCATGCAGGCGATCACATCGTAATCAGCGGGGCGCAGCAAAATTTGCTGCAAAAACGCATCGGCAATCACATCTTTGAGCAGGATTTTCTTGCCCGTTTCTGGGTGGGTGATTACGCACCACGGCCCGCCATCCACCAGCTCGGCGCCAAATTCACGCTGGGCTAACTGGTAACCCCAGTGTTTAAAGGCGCCTTCGGTGTATTTCATGATGTTGCCCTTGTGCACCAAGGTCACCGAATCACGCTGATTGGCGATGGCATACTCAATCGCCGCGCGCACCAACCGCTCCGTGCCCGCTTTGGACATAGGCTTAATGCCAATGCCGCAGCTGTCGGGAAACCGAATTTGCGTCACGCCGAGTTCAGTTTGCAGATAATGGATCAACTGCTTGGCCTGTGGGCTATCGGCCGCCCACTCAATCCCCGCATAAATATCTTCAGCATTTTCGCGAAAAATCACCATGTCGGTGAGCTCCGGCTGCTTGAGTGGACTCGGCGTACCGGCAAAATAGCGCACCGGCCGCAGGCACACATACAAATCTAACTGCTGGCGCAGCGCCACATTCAGCGAGCGCATCCCACCGCCCACCGGCGTGGTCAGTGGCCCCTTGATAGCGACTTTATACTGTTTTATCGCCGCCAGCGTCTCCTCGGGCAGCCACATATTATCGCCATACACGCGGCAGGCTTTTTCACCGCAATAAATTTCCAACCACGCAATTTCCCGCGCGCTGCCATAGGCCTTTTGCACCGCGGCATCCACTACCGCGCGCATGGCCGGCGTGACATCTACGCCAATGCCATCGCCTTCAATAAACGGAATGATAGGCTGCGCGGGCACTTGCCAACGGCCATTCTGTTCTAGGCTGATCGCCTGCCCAAATAACTGCCCCGCTTTACGCGGCAATTCCAAGTGACTCAATGGCGTCATAGCGGCTCCTTGCTTGTGGTGCTGTCGTTTATTTCACCCTAGCGAGCCGC
>JBOFMA010000118.1:0-7570 GCA_051658125.1 Aeromonas sp. | reverse complement strand
TTTGCTTTGAAATCAATGCGTTACAGAACGGCAGGCGCAATAAATACTATGAGATCAGCAAAGATGGCTTGATGTTGCTGGTGATGGGCTTTACCGGTGAAGCGGCCATGGCGATGAAGATTAATTTCATTGCGGCGTTCAATTGGTTGGCGCAGCAGTTGAGTGAGCGTCAGCAGATCGGGGCGTGGCAGCATGAGTTTGCCAAACGCGAGGCGCTGTCGATGGCCAACGGCAGTGCGCATGGACGCGGCTTGGCGCGGCGCAGGGTGGAAAAGCGGGCATTGCACGTTGAGCGTTTGTCTCTAGATGCGCGGGCGCAGATGGCGCTAGACCTCTCCCGCGAGGTGTTGCATTGATGGCCAAGCCCAGCAAAACACGCGCACAACGCCAGCATCTAGCCGCTGTCGCCTCTCTAGGGTGTGTGGTGTGCCGCAACCTTGGGTTTGGCCCGAGTCCCGCAGAAATCCACCACGTGCGCACAGGACAGGGGATGGGGCAGCGCGCTAGTCACTACAACGTGCTGCCGCTTTGCCCAGTGCATCATCGCGCCGCTTATCCGTCAGGCTTTCACGCCAACCCTCGTGGGTGGCAACGTGCGCATGGCGCAGAGTCCGATTTATTGATACAAATAACAGCTGATCTAGCCCGCATGAGAGCCTATTGTGTCTGAGTTAATTTATCCCATTAATCCAGTTAGCAAGCCACGCATGACGCAGCGCGACCGCTGGGCTAAGCGCCCAACCGTAGTGCGTTATCGCGCCTTTTGTGACGCGGTGCGGGCGGCCGGCATCGCGCTGCCAGAGGGCGGCTATCATGTAACGTTCTACTTACCTATGCCTAAGAGTTGGAGTGCCAAAAAGCGCTTGGCCATGCTTAACCAGCCGCATCAGCAAAAACCCGATAAAGATAATTTGGAGAAGGCGCTACTTGATGCGCTCTTCGAAGATGATTGTCGGATTTGGGATGGCCGCGTAAGCAAGCGTTGGGGCAATGAGGGGCAGATCGTGGTGGGGTCTATCGCGGCCGTTAACTTATTTGAGCAAGGAGCTGTTAGCTATGACTGAACTGGGCCAAGTGAAAAGAGCCAAGCGGGTGCGCATCAATGCCAATAGATTACCGAGTCGGCAGGAGCAAGCTTTGTTGGCTATCGGCATTGGTGAGCGGTTGCGGGAGGCACGCGAGATGGCATGCATGAGCCAGCAATTCGCCGCCAAGCGCTTGGGCTATGCGACCTCAGCCAAGCTATCTAAAATCGAAAGCGGCAAACACTCGGTACAGATCCCGCTATGGGTGCTCAAGGGAGCCGCGCAGATCTACGATGTGTCGCTAGATTACTTGCTTGGCACCAGTGACACGATGGAACCAGAGGATGTGCGACACACTGCGCTACGTGAAATCCAAGTCGGCCTTGCCACCGAGCTTGAGCGCTTGCGACAGCGTGACGCGCTGATCATTGCAAGCATGAGCAATCGGATCACACATATCGAGGCCTGCACTAAGCTGCTCGACCAGCAGTCAGAGGAGGCTGCGCAGGCCTTGGCACGCGTTATCGAACTGAACGGTGAGGCTTGGGATGAGGTGCGTGGAGGCAACCGTCTGGCGAATGCTGTCGGTGGCGTTGCTGCCACCGCTAGAACCGCACGCGCACGGCTAAAGCGCTTTCATTGCGAGGCCAAAGCGCTCGCTGGGCGGGCACAACTCGATTTGGTGTTCGAATAATGGCGCGCTTAACCGACAAGGAGTGGCGCGAGGCGCGTAAAATTTGGGAGCGCGACCCGCGGTCTGGGCACGCGTGGCTTGTCGCTGATCTCAATCTGCCGCTGTCGCGCGTAGCGGTGGCTAAGCGCGCCAAGGCCGAGGGCTGGAGTAAGCACCCAAAGGCCGCCGAGGGGGCGAAAGTTACCGCAAAGAAGGTTACTGTCGAGGCGAAAAAAGTTACCCCAGCGCCCAGAAAAGTTACCCAACGGCGGGCAAAGGTTACCGAGGCGGCGAAAGGCGAGGTTACGCTACTACCGTCGCAGGCGGATACCGGGCGCCCGCCCGACTTAAAGCCAGAGTTCGTGGATATTGCCTACAACTTGATGCTGCTCGGCTTTACGCGCGAGAAGTTGGCACACGCCTTCGGGGTGGAGGAGCGCA
Source organism: Aeromonas sp. (assembly GCA_051658125.1). Lineage (GTDB taxonomy): Bacteria > Pseudomonadota > Gammaproteobacteria > Enterobacterales > Aeromonadaceae > Aeromonas. The sequence goes on along the minus strand of JBOFMA010000118.1, from coordinate 5,431 downwards.
CGATTTACCGCTGGCAGCAGCATTATCCCGAGTTTGCGCAAGCGGTGTTCCGCGGTGGCGTGCAGGCCGACGGTGAGGTGGCGCGCGCACTGTACGACCGCGCCCTTGGCTCTACAGTACCAGATACGCATGTGGCGGTCATTGAGGGGCAGGTGGTCCAAACGCCGATAGAGAAGCATTTCCCGCCCGAGACTGCGGCGGCGCGTATGTGGCTGAAGAACCGCCAGCCAGAGCTGTGGAAAGACAAGGTGGAGTTGGTAGAGAAACCCACTATCGCTTTGGTGGACAAGGAGGCCATGGATGGGGTGTATGAGCGCGTGCTGGCCGAGGCGGCCGAACGACGCAATGCCTTGCACGGGCGGGCACAGCGCATGGGCTTGACGCTGGATGGTAACGCGCTGGCGATAGAGGAGGCGGAATAATGGTGAAACGGTTAGCACTGCATGAAGATCCGCGTTGGCTACCATTTTGTGAGCGCTATGCGCCCGATCCGGCGCGCTTTGCCGTTGAGGTGCAAGGCGTTGCGCCAACGCCCCAGCAGTTTGAGTTGTATGCCGAGGTCGCGCCATCGCGTTCGCGGGTGTCGGTGGCATCAGGTCACGGCACAGGCAAGACGACCAGTGTCGCGAATATGGTGCTGTGGCACTTATTGTGCTTCCCGCAGTCCATCACATTGGTCACCGCCAACGATATGGATCAGCTTAAGGCAACGCTGTGGAAGGAGATCGGCACTGCGTTGGAGAAAATTCGCCGCGGGGAGCATGGTTGGATCGCTGAGCATGTGGAGATCTTGGCCAACGCTACTTGTCGCATCCGCGGTTTTGAAGATACTTGGTTTGTCGAATCCAAGACGGCGAATGAGAAGACCGCTAACAAGATGGCGGGCCGCCACGGTGAATGGCTGTTTATCATCGGTGATGAGTCATCTACCCTAGCCGATACGGTACTCACTACGCTGCGCGGCGCGCTCACCGAGCAGCACAACCGCATGCTGCTGACCAGTCAGCCAACGCGTAACGCGGGCTTTTTCTGGCGCACGCATCACGAGCTGGCGCGCACTAATGGCGGGGAATGGGCGGCTCTAACGTTTAGCTCAATTGAGTCGCCCTTGGTGTCAGATGATGCGCTAAAGGAGCTGTGGGATAGCTATGACGATGATGAGCGGCGCGTGCGCTTGCTGGGGTTGTTTCCGCAAGACTCCAGCAAGCACATGATGAGTCTGCCCGATGCGCAGCGCATGTATCAGGCCGGCCGGATCATCCAAGACACCGAGCCGTTTGGCTGGCTGGTGCTGAGCGATGTGGCGAGCGGTGAGGGGTTGCGCGATAAATCAGCGGTGGTGCTGGCGCGGGTGATTGGCTATGGCGACCGCGGACCGAATGCGCGGCGGGTGGAGATCGTCCAAGTGCCGCTGCACACCAACGGTATTCGATCTAATCGCTTGGCGGGCGCGATTGCCGAAGCGGCACAGGAGTGTGAGGCACCGGTGTTTGTGGTCGATTCGGGCGGGCTGGGGATTAACGTGTGCCAAGACCTAGAAGATCGCGGTCGGGTGGTATTCCGAGTTAACTGGGGCAACCCATGCTTTCAAAACAAGAACAAAGAGCGCTACTTGAATTTGCGCGCGCAGGCGATGCACCAAGCCGCACGCGCCGCACGCGAGGGGCGTCTGTCTATCCTTACTAATGCGCAGCGCAATGTACTTCTGGCACAATCGAGCCGCATCCCCAAGACCTTCACTGACAAAGGCCGCGTGCGCGTGCCGCCAAAGCACAGCACGGAATGGGAGGGCATGGGGTCGCCCGATTTGTGGGACGCTATCTGCTTTGCCTTCATTGAAGGGGTGGCCTACAACCCCACTAGTGGCAGTCACGCGGCGCACGATCTAGGTGACGTAGTAGAGAGTGAGGTAGAAGAGCTGTTTGCAGGGGTGTAAGGCGCTATGTTTCAAAAAATGAAACATTGTGCTAATGTTTCAAAAAATGAAACTGAGAGTTAAGCATGCATGTAATTTCCCGAAAACCCTTTAACGACGCGGCCAAGCTTTATCCCAACGACAGCGAGGCCTTGGTGCATGTTTATTCGACGTTGCGAGGCGGCGACTTTTCCACCCCTAGCGAGCTAAAAAAAGTATTCCCCAGCCTAGACAACTTCAAGTATCGGGATAAGTGGTGGGTGATCGACATTGGTGGCAACAACCTGCGCCTGATCGCCTTTATCGAGTTCAGAGATGGGCGCATGTATGTGAAGCACATTGTCAGCCACGCCGAATATGACAAGCTAACCGAGAAATACCGGAGAAATAAGGAGTAACCACCATGTTAAATCTTGCGCTGGTTCAGATTCGAGAGGCGTTAGCCCAAGTTCCTTACATCACCAAGATCAATAATCAAAACGATTATGAGCAGGCTCTGGAACTAATGGATGAGTTGGTAGATGACTATGCCGCCAACAAACAATTGGTTGAGTTGCTGTCAAGCAGTATCGAGCGCTGGGAGAATGAGGCCAGCGAGTTCGCCAGCTTCAATAAGGCGGTAGCGGTAGCAGAAGCCGATCCGGGGATCGCGGTGCTGAAAACGTTGATGCGCCAACATCACCTTGGAGTTGCCGACCTGCCGGAGTTGGGCTCTAAGTCCACAGTGAGCAAGCTGCTTAATGCCGCAAACGGGAAACAGTTAACTCGTCAGCACATAGCGGCGCTAAGTCAGCGCTTTTCACTTTCACCCGCCTTGTTTTTCCCCAAAGCCTGCTAACTACCTCATTCTGCACCGCCTTGCCCAAGCGCCCTCAGCCCCCAATGCTGGGGGCTTTCATTTGTTCTTTTGCGCAAATCGCTGTGGCACCAAGATCGGAAAAACCCCACCTGAATCACTCGCACCCTCGGTGACAATGCCACATCTGCTAACTGGTTAGGGGGCAACCATGCTCGGGGGCGTCACAAACCCACTCAATTTAGAACTCAGCTCGCTTTGGGATGGCTTGAGCCCGCATCTATTGGCGCGCATTTTTGAAGTCGATGATGCGGGCAATGCGCTGTCAGGTCAGCCGGTTGTGCGCGCGCCGTTTGGTGAGGATGTGCAGCTTGAGGCGGATTTTAACTGGCAATCGCCGTTTGAAAATGCCGGCGCGGAGGGTGCGGCGCCCGCGCTGATGAGCCTTTTGCAGTCAGGCGCGCTGGGGAAAGAGGTCGAGCAACTTGGCGCCCTGGCGGGCGTTGATGTGAGCGGCGCGTCCGGCGTGGCGCAGCAGGCACAAGGCCGCAGCGGTATGACCAAGCTCAATAGCACGCAGATTTTCAATGGTGCGCCACCGATGCGCATTCAAGGTGAGCTGATCTTGCGCGCATGGCTTGACCCCGCCCGCGAAGTGGAATCCCCGTTCGACCAACTGATGCAGTGGGCGCTGCCTAAGCAGCTTGCAGTGACGGGCACGCTGTTAACCAATGCTGCCACTGTCGCCGCCACGGACAAAGGGACGATTGACGGCATGCTACCCTCGCAGATCCCCAGCTTGCTTGGCCTGACTTACAAAGGGCGCACTTACTCCCCTGTGGTCATTGAGCGCATCGGCGTACCACTTGGCAGTGCGGTGGATTACGGCGGGCGCTTTGTGCAGCTCAAGCTCCCCATCACGTTTGCCACCCTAACCGCCATAGATAAAAACGATTGGCTCAATATGAAAGGAGTTCGCTTGTGATTGAGATCCCAGCGCTGCGCACTAAGCGCCTAACCGTTCGCCTGCGCGAACTGACCATCCGCGATGCCATGGCGCTCGCGGTCATCCCACCAGAATTGCAGCATGAGGCAGCAAGTCGATTTTTGCTGGCCGCAGTGGAGCAAGTTGAAGGGGTCGCCGACCCAGCAGACTGGACGGTGCAAGAGCGCACCTTGGCCATTTGTCATTACATGGCGCACACGCTAGATGATGGCCCCGATTTTGCGCTGGCTGGCGGCGACTGTCATTACTCAGATTATCTGCTAGGCGAAGTGGACTATCCCGCTGACCGCGTAGCGCTCGGCACGCTATCAGGGGACTGCTGGCACATGCGGCAGCTTACGGGGCGACTGGCACAGGCCATTGAGCGTTTAGAGGGCGAGGTGGGCGCAATAAGCCCCTTCACGCATTGGCAGGTAGGGCTAATGGCTGCGCAGCTAGTGCCTAATGATGACGATGGTATTGGCCAAAGTGACGGCGACCTAGACGCCGTTCTGCTAGCGCGTATGCAGGTACTGCTGAATTACCCCGAGGGCGATTTTGCTCAGCTAGCCGCGCTGTTTTACCAAGGCGAGCAGCAACTCGCGCACCTATTGCGCATTAGCCACGGCGATGATGGCGTCATTGTCATGCCCGCCCGCAGCAACGATGAGGAGGTGTCGGCGCTTCCGCCCGCCCGATTTTGCGCTAGTGCCTGCATCACCCCGCTTGCGCGCAGAATGGCAGGAAAACCACGCGCAGCTGGCGCATAGCCTCGCGTTATATTCGGCGACCTCGCTGCCTGATGCGCTGGGTATGACCCGCACTGATGCGACAAGCTTTTTAGAGGGCAAGGCCTTTGCTCAGTGGCAAAAAGGCCGCGAGGCAGAGGCAAAAATGCAGGCCGGACTGGCCGAGCGCCTCAATGGCGTGATCCGCGCCTGCGGCAGTATCGTGAAAGCAGTACAACGACGGAGCTAGCGCAAGCTAGCACAACTAAATCAAGGTAATTAAGGGGGGAATGATGCCGGAGCCGAGCAGTGCGGCAGTGTATACGGCAACTGCAAGCGTAGGAGCTGCGGCGCTGCTGCCGTGGGTTGACGCGAACGCGCTGATGGGAGCGGTGCTTGGCGCCGCTCTGGTCGCGTATAGCAAAAAGGATTTGCCAGTTGTCCATCGGCTAACCGCGCTTTGCTTTTCAGCAGCGCTAGGCTATCTGATGAGTGGAGAGGTGACAGGCTTGATGCCGATCCAAGAAAGCGGAACGGGGGCGTTTGTGGGGTCGATTGTTATCGTGCCGCTGGCCACTAAGTTACTGTCGTATGTTGAACGCTTTGATCTGGCCGCATTAATCGAGCGGCGAGGGGGCGGCAAGTGAGTTGGTGGGCAATGCATGTTTTCCCCGCAGTAACCGTAGCGGCCTATTTGACGGCCGCCATACGCCTATTGGCTTTTCGCCGCGAAGGCAAACGGCACAAGCCGGGCTATGCCCTGCTAGCCAGTGGCCTTATTGGTTTTTTGCTGGCAGGTATCGCGCAACTGGTCTTTTTTGTGCAACCCGTGGGGCCGTTAACCTGCGCCCTAGCCGTGTTGCTAGCAGGGCAATCGATCAAGGAAAAAGGCAACGTCGCGCGCATGTTCCCCATGCCAAAATGGCCAACGTTAAATAAAACACACTAGGAGAAAGTCATGGTTAAGTTGTTAGGCATTGCGGCGCTGGCCGTATTGGTCACCGGCT
>JBOFMA010000117.1:0-3008 GCA_051658125.1 Aeromonas sp. | reverse complement strand
TTGTGCTTTAAGCGCGCCGGTGCCGATGGCGTCTTAACCTACTTTGCCAAGCGCGTAGCGCAGTGGCTCAAAGCCCCACAAGCGTAAGCGCCACAACGCAGCACGCATAAAAAACGGGGAGCCTATTGGCTCCCCGTGGCTTAGCTAGCAACTGTATATAAAACTTTATTTACCCAAAATTTCGGTATACGTAACGTTATTTAAGCCATCCGACAAGCTCACGTGCAAGCTGCCTTCCGTCAAACCTTTGGTTTCGAGGATAAACTCTCCCCCAGTCTGCTTTAGCGCTAAAGTATGCCGACTACCATCCGCCTTGGTATGCACTACCGTCAACCAAGGGTATGTTGCATTGTCCCAAACCAACTGGCCTGCTTGGTAGCTAATAGTTGGACCACTGTGCTTTAAACGGCTTGCTTGCGCTTTTTGCTCCGCCAAACCGTCAATTTCAATCGGCAATTCTGCATCGCCGGCGAAAATTTTCAGCGCATTGATCTTGGCTGAAGCAGGTACTTCCATAAAGAACATCTTACGATCGTCATGATCTAGGTCCATCAACACCAATGGATAGCTCATTACACCGTCAGCTGCATTGACCATGAGCGTAAACTCACTATCACCTATCGTATTGTGTCCAGCACCGCTTGGATTATTAGAAACCATCGTCGGCTGCAATACGACTTTACCGTCAATAATCTCACCAGAAATAATCAACATTGATTCACTAGCCTGTAATGCTCGCTGGCGGACAGGCTGATCACCAAACCAAGATTTGGCATTAATATAATCAGCTACACGTTGGTAGTTATATTCACTGAAACGATAACCAAAGCAATAGTTCATTAAATCGGAATCACGCCGCACTCGACTGTCGGTTGGTGCAATAACGATATTTTCTGCCTTTTGGAACAATGGGGCTGGGCTTAATGCCGCACGCGATACACCCGGCCATGCATTGGATTTCCAGAATGATTCTGAAGATGAGACACCACAGCCTGGCGCATGATTCAGACCTAAATTATGACCTAGCTCATGTGTAAATGTTGAGTCGCGATAGGTACCGCAACGAGAGTCGACACCGACAGCACTCACTGCACCGACGGAAGCAACACCTGTCGTACCATAGCAACTTTTTGTCATCAAACCATAGAAATAACTCAGACCATCAGTTTCTAGACGGCGCACGGCCTCAACTTGATTCAAGGCTGAACCAGGATCGGTTGACAATGGATAAGGATCGCGCACTGAAACATTTGCCGTCGATAGCGGATAGGTTTGCAGCAGAGTATTTTTAAATGATTCAGCATCGACTGGACGACTATTGCCATCTGCGTCTATTCCTGGGATTAAACGAACATTAATTGTGCCATTGATATTTACTTTTGGCTTAAATGACAAACTCTGCTTTTCCGCAGTATCTATTTGGAATGTCATACCATTAACAATAAAGTTAGCCGCGTCTTCACCTTCAATAATGCTGTAGCAGGTCTCAGTCAAATCATAACTTGGCGTAGAAAAGCTGCCTATTTTAGCGGTGCTTGGGCAGTGCATGGTTTTACGCAGGCTCTGTCCGTTGGCGCTTAAGGTTAAGCTAACCTCAGGCACGCTGATCCCTTGACCCTCAGGCGTATAAACATAAGCGCGCACCAAGGTTTTCCCTTTGGGGGCCAAAATTTGATGGGCTGCACCTGGAGTTAACATCGCTGCTTGCCCAATCTCAACCCGCTGAACTATTACAGATTGTTCTGATTTTGGCGGTGCAACAGTGACGTTATAACGCAACGGCTCTGTAATATCATAGTACGCAGGATCTGCTGTTGCGATAATTTGTGCCTCACCCGCCCCAACCAAAGTAATTTTACCTTGTTCATCAATACGTAAAACGGACTCATCCGATGATTGATATATCATGGCGCGAGTAATAATCTCCGCGCCATCTTTTACTCGGTGCAAGCTAGGCTTAGGCAAATAATATTCTAAATTATCGGCTAAAATAAAATCAATTTGCTTGCCTGCCAAGTTACTACTTAAAGTAGCTTGAGTGAGGCAATCAATTAAAATTTCAACGTTTTTACCGTTAGTAAAGGTCAGGCCATTGCGGTTACTGGAACAAATTTGGCCTTTAGCAGGATGTGCTTTGATCGGCCCCTTATAACGGCCACCAGAATAAACACCTCTATTATAACGATAAACACCATCAGCAGAATAGTCTCGATTGGCACTGAAAAAGCTTTTAGATGATGGGCCGTTTTGATTCCAAATATTTACGGTCACATTCGGCGTAGTAGGATCTTTATGCTGCACACGAACATCTATTTGATCCAAAGTTAAAGTAGAAATAACCGCTGATTCACTTTGCTCAGAGCAACCATGCTCACTACACGCTTTTATCGCATAGCGATATTCTGTATTAGCTACTAGCGCTTGCGTATCACTATAGCTGACTTCAGTTAGGTTATCAGCCATCAACTCGCCATCACGCCACACTTGATAAAAGCTAGCGCTAGCAACTGGCTGCCAACTAATAACATTAATTTTCGACCCCATAGCTTGTGCATCAGGCAAAGCGGGTGGTTGAGGAATTAATACCGAAGAATTGGTTGTCTCAACTAACAACTCCAAACTTTTTTCTTTTGCGCAACCATGGCTATTACACGCTTCGATTTGATAGCTATAACGCGTCTGCGCGCCCAAATCACTATCGGTAAAACTCAACTCTTTAAGGCTGGAAACAGCAACGCCATCACGATAGATACGATAGAATTCCGCATTCTGAATGGCACTCCAACTCAACTCGGCTTGACTATCACTCACAGTGACTAATGCCAATACAGGTGAGGTGCTCGGTGCCGCATTCCATGCACACGATTTAGTTTCCATATCAACCCGCGATTGCGCTTCAAGCGCAATTTGGCTCGGCTTGTATTCCAACAAGCAGCCATTGCCATAGTCATAGTTACCAAACAATTTATTAACTGCGACGACGCCGTTGTCATACCAGGTCAATTCCC
>JBOFMA010000116.1:0-1490 GCA_051658125.1 Aeromonas sp. | reverse complement strand
TGCCGATAAAACCGGCGCCACCAGTAACTACGATCATTGTTGCCTCATTTTGCCTTGGCACTCGCCAAGGCGAGCGCGGAAGAAAACCGGCCGGCAGTTTAGCACGCGCATTAGGGTGCCTTCGAGCAGATTAGCGTGGACAAGCCCGCCTGCACCGTTGGGCTAATGCGGCAAAAGTTGTCACAACGGCCTTGGCGCCGCCTGCTCCCATAGGGAAGAATTACGTCGGTTGCGCGCTTTTTGTGCGATAAGGTGCGCATTGCATGATAGATTTGCGCGCTTTTTTGTCGCGGCCGTCCGGCGGCGTTAAATCAGCTTCAACTGAATATCAATTTTATGCCGATCAAACCTAAGTCGAACTGACGCTAAGCGCCAGCGCTAGGTGATGACGCAAGGATGCTTTCCTTTACCCAATAGAGGCCTGCCGTAGCGCATGAGGCGCCTATGCCCGTGCGTGTGACGCTCTATTTTTTGGTGATTAATGCATGAATAAATCTCTACTAGCCGTGACTATCGCCAGTGCGATGTTAACTGGTTGTGGTGGTGGCGGGGATAGCGCTAGCAGTAGCGAACGCCCAACGCAGGGCCGCTTTAGCATTGTGGTTGATAGCAGCGGTGCAAAAAGTAATCTTATCGGCCGCACTTTGGATGGCGCCGGTCTTCGTTATGTGACCGCCAGCGAAACCCCTGAGCAGTTTGTAGATGGTGCAGGTGAATTTGCCTTTGAGCAACCGTTGCTTGTTTCTATTCAGAGTATGTCTGCGCCGCTGTATCAGCATGACCGCCCTGCAGCGACCGATGTAGCGGGAGTGACGCCACTTAAACTGTCCGAGCAACCGCGTTTTGCTACCAACCCGGCCTTGGCTAAAGCGGTGCAGCACTTGCTGGAAAAAGTTGGCGATTGCCCGAGCAGCGATCCGAATAGCGCCCAAAAAATTTGCGTAACAGAGGAAGAAGCGGTCGCGATGGGTGCGCCGTTACAGGCGGCGTTAGACGCTGAAGATGGTGATAAAGTGGCCTTGGCCGCGCTCAATGCGTTTATTGACGGTTACGAAGATACCCCAGATGGCAATGTTGAGTTGCCAAACCCAGAGCCAAACCCAGAGCCAAACCCAGAGCCAAACCCAGAGCCAAACCCAGAGCCAAACCCTGAGCCAAACCCAGAGCCAAACCCAGAGCCAAACCCAGAGCCAAACCCAGAGCCAAACCCAGAGCCAAACCCAGAGCCAAACCCAGAACCAAACCCAGAGCCAAACCCAGAGCCGATTCCGCCTGCGGCTGATGGTGAAGGCCCTGACGGCGTGCAATTGCCTAGCGTGGATAGTGGCGCAGCAGAAGGTATGGGACCAGAGGATAGCGTCACCCCTGAAAGTGGTGGCGAAGGCCCAGATGAAAGCCCCATGCCAACGGTGCAGACAGCTAGCCTGACGATCAACGGCATTGCCCTGCGCGGCGCCCCCGGTGTCGCCAGCGATTTAGTTTGTAATGGC
>JBOFMA010000115.1:0-2853 GCA_051658125.1 Aeromonas sp. | reverse complement strand
AGTTATCGATGTCGATTTATATAAGATGTTGGTGTGGGGCGATACCAGCCAAGATATTCGTCTGCGTTCGGGCGATACGGTGTTTATCCCGGCCAAAGGCGCGGAAGTGAGCATTGATGGTTTGGTTAAGCGCCCAGCGATTTATGAGCTCAAAGGCGCGGCGGCGCTGGCCAATGTGCTCGAGCTGGCCGGTGGCTTAAAAGCGGCGGCGTTAAAAGAAGTGTCGGTGAGTCGCTTTAGCGAAAACGGCATGCGCGTGTTTAATTTAAATTTGGCTAATGCCAATGACCGCAATTTCGACGTGCGTGATGGCGATAAAATCAGCGTGAAACCGAGCAACACTGAATATAGCCAAGCGATCACGCTCAAAGGCGCGGTGGTGCGCGATGGCGTGTTTAGCTATCAGCCGGGCATGCGTATTAGCCGCATGTTGCAAAACATCAATCGCGATTTAACCAAGCAAGCGGATTTAGCCTACGCCTTAGTGGTGCGGGAAGTGGATGCGCAGCGCAATATCGAGGTGTTGCAGTTTAATTTAGGTAACGCTTTGGCTAATCCCGGCAGTGCGGACGATTTAGCCCTGCAAGCGCGCGATAGCGTATTGATTTTTAACCGCAATGTGCCGGAGTTATCGGCACGGGAAAAGCAGCAGCAAGCGCAACTGGCAAAGGCATGGGCAAATAACGCGTCGAATACTGCCGTGATGAATAGTGCCTATGCCACTGGGCAGAATGGTGCGTCGGCTAACGCGCAAAATGCGCAGTATGCCAATAATTCGGCGGCGAATGGCAATGCACAGCAGGGTTATAACCAAGCATCAAGCAGCGATCAATTGGCGCTGCAGGCGCAGATGAACCAGCAGCAACAACAGCGCGTGACCGATCAGGCGACTGGCGCGCAAGTGCGGCAAAGTGAGCTTAACCGTGATGAGAAAATGACCTTAGGCAAACTCAGCGAGACCAGCGACAAGTTGGCACAGGTGGCTAGCTTGCGCGAAGAGTTGTTGCTGCCGGTGATTGAGCAGTTAAAGAGCCAAGCGGCGCAAGGCAAGCCGATTCAAGTGGTTGAAGTGCGCGGTGAGGTGAAATTCCCCGGCGTTTATCCGCTAGCAAGCAACCAGCGCAGCACGCAGGCGCTGCTGGCTGCCGCCGGTGGTTTAACCGAAAAAGCCTATACCATTGAGCTAGCACGGGTGAACTTGCAGGGCGAATCGATGGCAATGCAGCACCAACGCTTAGATTTAGGCACGGCTAACAGTGTGGCCGCGCCAGCGATGCAATCGAAAGATAGCTTGAACGTGTTGCCGCACCCACAGTGGCGCAATGAAGCCACCGTACAAGTGTTTGGTGAAGTGAAATATCCCGGCACCTATTCGGTGCGCCGTGGCGAAACCTTGCACGACTTGCTGGCGCGCGTGGGCGGCATTACCGCCTATGCCAACCCCAATGGCACCGTGTTTGCGCGTGAGCAGTTGCGCAAACAAGAAGAAGAGCGCATCAACGCCATGCGTGAAGAGTTAAAGCAAGAGATTGCGACCATGACGCTGCGCCGTCAGTCAAGCATTGCTAACTACTCCAGCACGCCATCGGAAGCGATGAAAGTGGTGGATCAGTTGCAAAACAGCCGTGCGGTGGGGCGCATGACCATTGATATGCCGGCGATCTTAAGTGGCGAGAAAAAAGCTGACTTGATGCTGCAAGATGGCGACAAGCTCTACATCCCGCAATTGCAAAACGTGGTTTCCATCCAAGGCATGGTGCAATACCCCTCGGCGCACGTGTTTGATGGCGATTTGAGCGTGAGCGATTACTTGGATAAGGCCGGCGGCCTGCGCACACAAGCTGATGATGATCGCATTTATGTGATTAAAGCCAACGGTAGCGTGATGTTGCCGGGTTCCAGCTGGTTTGGTCGCAGCAAAGGCTTGGAGCCCGGCGATACCATCGTAGTGCCAGTGGATTCGGCGTACTTGGATAACTTAAGCATTATGACCTCAGCAACGCAGATCTTGTATCAGATCGGTGTTGCGTGGAATGCGATTAAGTAACCAAACGTGTTGCCACGTGGTCGCGGTGAAATGGACCCTGCGCGAACGTGCGCTGGTGCCATGGACCCTGCGACTACGCGCAGGGTGACAAATTAATTTCGGCTATCGCGCAGGGTGACAAATTCAGCCGGTCATCCGGAAATTAAAGTTAGTCATCCTGCGCGAACGTAGTGAGTCGCAGGATCCAGGCCTTCGGCACAGGGTACTGGATGTCGCTGTGTATTAGCGGTGGGTATCTGCGTGAAAGTGCTGGTGGTGCTATGGACCCTGCGACTACGCGCAGGGTGACAAATTAATTTCGGCTATCGCGCAGGGTGAAAAATTCAGCCGGTCATCCGGAAATTAAAGTTAGTCATCCTGCGCGAACGTAGTGAGTCGCAGGATCCATGGGTTGGCATAGCCAGCTAAGAGCTAGGTGCAATGTATGGCTAAAGCCGCTTATGTTTATATCTTGGCCAGCGCTAAACACGGCACCTTGTATACCGGTGTGACAAGTGATTTAACGCGTCGCATCTATGAGCATAAGCAGCATTTAGGTGCAGGCTTTACCGCACGCTATAACGTGGCACGTTTGGTGTGGTTTATCGCCGGTGCAGATATTTATGCAGCGATAACCTTGGAAAAAAAGATTAAAAACCGTTCCCGGCAGTGGAAAATCGACTTAATTGAGCGTGCCAATCCCGATTGGTTGGACTTGTCGCTTGATTGGTAGTGCGTTGGGCCGGTTTTTGGTTTGACTTTGATTGCTGGCCATCATGCTCTCACTGTTGTGGTGCCATGGACCCTGCGACTACGCGCAGGGTGAC
>JBOFMA010000114.1:0-3004 GCA_051658125.1 Aeromonas sp. | reverse complement strand
TTGTGCTTTAAGCGCGCCGGTGCCGATGGCGTCTTAACCTACTTTGCCAAGCGCGTAGCGCAGTGGCTCAAAGCCCCACAAGCGTAAGCGCCACAACGCAGCACGCATAAAAAACGGGGAGCCTATTGGCTCCCCGTGGTTTTATCCGCAGCGCTGAGTTACTTACCGAGCACCTCGGTATAGGTCACGCTGTTTAAACCATCAGACAAGCTCACGTGCAGGCTGCCCGCGGTCAAACCCTTGGTTTCAAGCTTAAATTCACCACCCGTTTGCTGCAGTGCCAAGGTGTGGCGGCTGCCATCGGCCTTGGTGTGTACCACCGTCAACCAAGGGTAGGTGCTGTTATCCCACACCAATTGCCCGGCTTGGTAAGTGATCGTTGGGCCACTGTGCTTTAAGCGGCTCGCTTGCGCTTTTTGCTCAGCTAAACCGTCAATTTCAATCGGCAATTCTGCATCGCCGGCGAAAATTTTCAGCGCATTGAGCTTGGCCGAGGCCGGCACTTCCATAAAGAACACCTTACGATCGGCATGATCAATGGGCATCAGCGGCAGCGGGTAAATTACCACGCCATCACTGCTGTTCACCGCAATGGTGTACTCGCTGTCACCAACGTAGTCATAGCCCGCACTCATCGGATTATTTGAGGTCGTAACCGGCTGCAAAACCACCTTAGCGCCAACAATTTCACCCGCGATCAGCAGCATCGGCTCGCTCGCCTGTGGCGCCTGTTTGCGCTGCACCTGCTCACCAAACCAAGACTTGGAGTTCATGTAGTTGGCGATCCGCTGGTAGTTATATTCCGTAAAGCGATAGCCAAAGCAGTAGTTCATCAAGTCCGAGTCGCGCCGCACGCGGCTGTCGGTCGGCGCAATGACGATATTTTCTGCTTTTTCAAACATCGGTGCCGGACTTAAGGCCGCACGCGATACCCCCGGCCAAGCATTCGATGCCCAGAACGGATCGCTCGAGGTCACCCCGCAGCCCGGCGCATGACTCAGGCTCAGGTTATGGCCTAATTCATGCGCAAAGGTGGAATCGCGATAGGTGCCGCAACGCGAATCGACCCCCACAGCGCTAGAACCATTAACATAAGCATTCCCGGTCACGCCTGCGCAGCCTTTAGGCACTAAACCATAAAAGTAAGTTTTGCCATCGGTTTCTAAACGGCGCACCGCTTCGACCTGCCCTAATGCCGCGCCCGGATCGGTCGATAACGCATAGGGCTCACGCACGCTGACGTTCGCCGTAGCTACGGGATAAGTTTGCAGTAAGGTGTTTTTAAACGACTCCACATCCACTGGCCGACTGACACCATTGGTATCTTGCCCAGGGATCAAGCGCACATTAATGGTGGCGTTTTTATTTACCTTCGGATGCGACACCAAGCGCTGGTTGTCACTGGTCGCCACCTCTAAGCGCATACCGTTAACAATGAAGTTTTGCGCCTCATCGGTATCGATGATGCTGTAGCAGGTTTCTGTGATGTCGTAGCTGGGCGTAGCAAAGCTGCCGACTTTGGCCTGCGCTGGGCACACCATGTCCTTGCTTAAAGTTTGACCGTTAGCTGTCAGATGGAGCTTCACCTCAGGCATAGTGGTATGCGCCGCATCATCGGCATACACATAGGCACGCACCAAGGTTTTACCTTTCGGCGCCAAGATCTGATGCGTCGCGCCCGGAGACAACAGGCTAGCTTGGCCAATCTCCACCCGCTGCAACACGCGTGACTGGGCTGGCGCGGCGACCGTGACCTTATATTCAAGCGGCTCGGCTAAGTCATAGTACTGCGGGTCGAGCGTCACGGTGATCACGGCTTCGCCAGCGCCGTGCAACATTACTCGACCCTGCTCATCAACCCGGATAACCGACTCATTTGACGAGTGATACAAAATAGCGTTGCTGATAATTTCCGCGCCATCTTGGCTACGCTGTATCGCCGGCTTAGGTAGATAGTATTCAAAGTTATCCGCCAACAATAAGGTAAAGGTGTTCTCTGGCAGCGGGGAGATCAAGCGCGCCGCGGTATAGCAATCGACCTCGATTTGTACATTTTTACCGCCGGTGGTGCGGTTGCTTGGCGTATCACTGGTACACAGCTGGCCATTGACCGGTTGGCCTTTGATCGGCGCGCGGTAGCGGCCACCGGTGTAGATTGAGCCGGCATTTTCATACAAACCGGAATCAACGTAGGAACGGTTGCCACTGTTAACCACGTTAGAAGCCGTGCCATGTTGCGTGACCACGTTAACGATCACTGGCGCGGTGGTTGGATCTTTGTGCTGCACATTAACGGCTAACGCATCGCGCGCGGCATTCACAATGCGCGCCTCGGCGCTGTGCTCAGAGCAGCCCTGCGCGTTACACGCCTTGATGGTGTAGCGGTATTCCGTACCCGCCTGCAAACCGGTGCCATCGGTATAGCTAAGCTCGGTTTGCTGATCGGCGAGCAGCTGGCCATCGCGCCAAATTTGATAAAACGTCGCGCCATCAACCGGCTGCCAGTTGACCAAATTAAACCGCGTGCCAGCGCCAACTAGCACCGGTGCCGCCGGAGAGCTCGGCACTAACGCCACTTCCGCTGCGGTCGTTACTAGCAGTTCGGCACTCTTTTGCGCCGCGCAGCCATGGCTATTGCAGGCTTCAACTTGGTAGCGATAAGCGTGATCTGGCGTCAAATCCGTGTCGGTGAAGGTCAGCGTTTTGATGGCCGCGCTATTGGCAATCACCACCTCATCACGGTAGATACGATAAAACTCGGCGTCACTGACCTTGTTCCAGCGCAGTTCGACCTGACGCGCATGGCTAGCTACCAAGCTTAACGCTGGTGAGGCGCTAGGCACGGCATTCCACGCACAAGACTGGGTTTCCATATCAACCCGCGATTGCGCTTCAAGCGCAATTTGGCTCGGCTTGTATTCCAACAAGCAGCCATTGCCATAGTCATAGTTACCAAACAATTTATTAACTGCGACGACGCCGTTGTCATACCAGGTCAATTCCC
>JBOFMA010000113.1:0-13080 GCA_051658125.1 Aeromonas sp. | reverse complement strand
ATCCGGCATTAATTGCCCAGTTTGAGCAAAGGTTAGCTGCGGCCACGCGCGATCCCGCATCCACCGCAGCGGCGCAGCCTAATGCCCTCGCCCGAACGCTCTACCGCCGCTATAAAATGCGTCACGGCAGCCGCCCCTCATTGCATACCGTGTGCCAGCTCGCCGCCGCACAAGGCAAAGATCTGGCGCCCCATCAGATCGGTGGCTGGTTTAGCTTGGTGGCCGAAGAGGGTGATTTAACTGCCGGTGAAAGCGAGGTGCTCGCCCACTATGGCGAGTTTTTGCATAAAGGCGTGGAAACCGCGCGGATTAACAAAAGTTTTAAGCTGATCTTGCTGCTCGCAGTGCTTGATCTCGACGGCCTATGCACACCGCCGAGCTTAAGCGCGTTAGCCGAGCAGTCACATCAGCTGATGTTTGGCCGCTATCCGGCCTTAGTTAACGCAGATCTGCCGGTAACAGAGCGCGCCCTTAGCGCAAACAGCAAGGCGTGGCTGAGCTATTGGAAGAAAAATCCGATCAAAAACAGCTGCGGCGCGCCCGACGATAGCAGCGGCAACTACTGGTTTAGCGTAGCGGATGGGCGTTTTTACCCGCGCTTTGCCCTTGATCCCGCCCACAGCGACAGTTTGGCGGAGTTCATGTGTGAACTACTCGAAGCACGCTTAAACCACTATGTGGCCGCGTTGGCTTAACGCTGATTTAGCAATTGCGCCATCTGCAGCGCCTCGATGACGCTCGCCCGATTTAACCCCGCGCGGCCGTCATCGAGCAGTTGCTGCCATAGCTTAATGGCTTGCGGGTAGCGCGCGTGCAAAAAGTGATCCGAGGCCAGCAACATCAAGGCGCTGACTTCGCCTGCGTCTTGCGCGAGCGCTTCATCTAATAGCGCGCGCACCATCGGCCCGAGTTGCTGCCCCGCTTCGTAATAGCGCACCATGGCCAGCGCCGCTAAGGTGCGCGCCGCCACCGCGCCGGCGTGCTCGCGCTCAAGCGTCGCCACTTGGGCAAAACTGTGCCACGCCAGCTCAAACTCGTTGCGATACAAGTACAACTGGCCGAGCTCATGCCACGCCTCGCGCTGACCGCTATCGGCGCGCAGGCGCTGATGCAACTGCGCTAAGGCTTTATCCGCCATATCGGCCGGGGTTAACTGCGCTAACGGATCGGGGCGCGCCAAATAGGCTTGGTAGGCGCTAAAGCGCGGGGTAATCGCGTAAGCCAGCGCGGCGGCGCCTAGCACCAGTGCGCATAGCCCTAGGCTTATTTGCACGCGGCTTTTGCCGCCCAGCGCCGGCGTTAACGCCTGTGCATTTGCCCCGCTTTGACTGGCCGCATACGCCGCATGCAGTTCTGCGCGCAGGCCAGCGGCCGCAGCGCCGGCATCACTTAGCGCGGCTAACTCTTGCGCCAATAAGCCGCGATTACAGGCGGCGCGGGCATCCGGCGTTGCCGCCGGCATGGCCGCAGGACTCCGAGGCCAGCGCGCGCTTAACGGCGCAAGACGTGCGCGGCGCCACAGCGCCCACGCGGCAGCCACGAAAAAGGCCAGCGGCGCTAACCACAACACCCAAGTGCTGGCTTTAAACGGCGGATCGTAGCGCACAAAATCGCCATACCGGGCGGTCATGCGCGCAATTATGGCCGGATCGGCTAGCCCTTCATTGACCCAGCGATAGACCTCCAAGCGCAGATCGCGGGCAATCGGTGAGTTCGATTCCAGCAAATTTTGGTTTTGGCACTGCGGGCAGCGCAAGGTTTTGGCCAACTGCTGCGCGCGCTGCTCGGCACCGGCATCGATAAACACCACGCTATCGGGGTGGGTCAGAGAGGGAGCCGTTGCCGCGGCTAGCGGCAGTGGCGCGCTTAACGTTAGCCAGACACCCAAGCAAAACCAAACATGCTTCACGGTTTATCTCCTTGGCGGGCGGCGTGCCAGTGCGGCGCAAACTGCGTACGCCAAATGTCAGCGGTGAGCTGCCCGCTGTGGCGCGCCAACAAACGGCCATCTTGACCAAATAAAAAGGTTTCTGGCGTGCCATACACGCCGAGCGCTAGCGCCAATTGGCCCGCTTGATCATCAAAAATCGCCTGATACACATTGCCGTGCGCCGTGAGCCACGCTTTGGCCGCCGCGGGCGTATCGCGGTAGTTAATTCCCACCAATGGCACAGTCGCCGCTAGTTCGCGCAAAAACGCATGCTCACTCAAGCACACCGCGCACCAACTGGCCCACACGTTTAGCACCAAGGGCTGGCCACGCCACGCTGTAGTGGTCAGCGGCGTTTGGCTTAAAAGATCCACGCCTTGCCACGTGGGCAGCGGCGCGCCTAGATTGGTTTGATTATGCTGATACGGATCTTGCCCCAAGCCCAGCCACAGCAGCGGCAACAGCAATAGCACCGCGCCCAGCGGCAAAAACAGTTTCCAACGCGTCATAGTGATTTCTCCGCCGATGCCGGCGGCATCGTTAAGCGCGGCGCCAGTAAACCCAGCAGCGCGCCGAGTAACATGAGCAGGCCGCCGGCCCAAATCCAGCGCACCCACGGCTTCACATACAAGCGCACGCTGTAGTGCTCGGGACCCAAGCGCTCGCCGAGCACTGCATACAGATCGCCCCACACGCCGCCGGCGATACCGGGCTCAAGCATGGTCATGCCGCGCGCGCTGTAATGACGCCGCTCGGGCTGCAACTGCGCCACCTCTTCGCCGTCACGCTCAACGGCAATAGTTAATTGCTCACTGGTAAAATTAGCGCCAAGGCGCGCCGCGCGGCCTTGATAAACAAAGCGATAGTCGCCCACCGTTTGCGTCATGCCGGGGGTTAATTTGGCGCCGCGCTCAAGGCTAAAGTAACTGAGCTGGGTCACCCCGAGCACACACACCGCCACGCCGACATGCGCCAATAGGCTGGCGGCTTGAGCGCGGCGCGGCCAGCGCCGCGCGCGCAGATAAGGCCACATTAATTGGCCAATCGCGCCAAAAGCGAGGCTATTGCTGGCCAGCGCCAACCAAGGCCACTGCGCGATGGGCGCGCTAAAGGCGCCATAGTGCTGGCACACCCCCACCGCGAGCAAGGCGCCGAGCAGCCATGGCAGCCAGCGCGCCAGCCGTGACGCTGGCGCTAATTGTTGCCAGCGCAAGCGCGGCGCCAAACTCATTAGCCACAGCGCGAGTAGGCTTAAGGGCACGAAAACGCTGTTGAAATAAGGTGCGCCGACCGACAGAGCGCCCGCGCCGAGCAATTTGGCCAGCAGCGGGTAAAAGGTGCCAAGCAGCACGCTGGCACAGGCCGCACATAAAATAGCCACCGCGGCGCCGATCCCCCCCTCTTTTGATCTAAGGCCAAACTGGGCAAACGGCGCGCGCAAATCGGCGCGCACAGCAAACAGGGTTAAGGCCAAGGTGAGTAGCGTGCCTAAGATCAGCAGCAAACTTAAGCCACGCGCCGGGTCCACGGCAAAGGCGTGCACCGAGGTCAGCACGCCCGAGCGCACGACAAAGGTGCCGAGCAAACTCAAAGCAAAGGTAAAGATCGACAACAGCAACACGCCGTGACCAAAGGCGCCACGCCGCTCGCAGACGATTAAGGCGTGCAACAGCGCGGTGCCGAGCAACCACGGCAGCAGGGAGGCATTTTCCACCGGATCCCAAAACCACCAGCCGCCCCAACCCAATTCGTAATAAGCCCAGCCGGCGCCCAAGGCAATGCCAGCGGTTAAAAACAGCCACGCCGCCAGCGCCCACGGCCGACTCCAGTGGGCGATAGCGCCATCCATACGCCCTGAATGCAGGGCTGCCATAGCAAAAGCAAAATTGACCGCAAACCCCACATAGCCGAAATAGAGCAAGGGCGGATGCACGATCAGGCCAATATCTTGCAGCATGGGGTTAAGGTCGCGGCCATCGAGCGGTGGCGGAAATTGGCGGGTAAACGGATTGGAAAAATAGAGCGTATACAGCGCCAGCGCAGCAATGATCAGCCCCAGCACCGCCAGCACCCGCGTGCGGGTCAAGGCATCGAGGCGTTGCCACGGCAAAGCTAACAGCGCACTCCACAGGCTCAGCGCAAACACCATAAACAGCATGGAGCCCTCATGCCCGCCCCACACCGCGGCTAGTTTATAACCTAGCGGCAAGGCGATATTGGCGTGAGCGGCAACGTAGCGCACGCTGAAATCATTTTGCGCAAAGCTTAAGCCCAAGCAGAGCAAACTTAACCCCAGCCCCAGCGCTGTAAGTTGGGCCAGCGGCCGCACCGCCCACAGCAACCGCGGCGCAATGGGCCCCATGCGCGCGGCCAACGTTGGGCTTAATGCCGCCCAAGGCAGCACGCCTTGTAAACTGGCGCTGAGCGTCGCGACCACCAGCCAAATAAAGCCCCCTTCTGCCAGCACCTAATACCTCACTGTTTACATCTATCTGTTGGCGCAAATAGCCATGACGCGCACATCACGGCCGAACACCGAGCAAAAAAAGCGCCAGCTCATAAGCTGGCGCGGTTTAACTTAACGGCGGCATTAAACCACCGTCATTTGTCCGGCGTAAAGCACGAAATAACGCAGCATAAAGATGCCAGCTAAGGCCAAACTGGTCACCAGTGCCAGCACCGGCCGGCTATAGCGCCAGCGTGCTGGCGTAGCCAAGGTGATAAGTTGCGGCAAAATCATGCCCACACCGACCACGCCAAACCAGAACACATCGGCCCAAAAGCCACTGCCAATAGCGGTCCACAGCGCTACTTCTTTTTGTCCGCCACCAAAATAGAGGCCGCTAAAAAAGCACACTAACAGCAAAATTTCCGCCGCTAGCACTGGGCGCTCGTAGTGATGGACAAACGCCACCCCAGTGCTGTCGCTGGTTTCTTTAAACAGCGTCACCGAGAGCAAAATGGTCGCGGCAATGCCCGAGCTAATGCCCGAGGCTAAAAACAGCGCCGGCAGCACCGGATTATTGAGCATCGGGTAGGTTTTTAGCGCCGAGAGCAAAAAGCCGGTATAAGCGCCAAGCAGCACCGCCAAGATCAGCAGCAGCGGGCTAAACACGCCTTCAAAGCGTGCTAAACCGGTTAGCAAGCCATCGATAAAGCGCAGCTTGTCTTTGAGCAACCACTGGCGCAGTTGGCCGATTTCGGCTTTAAACACGATCGCCAACCAGCCCAGCAGCGCGGCCATATACAGCTGAAACAGCATCACCCCCATCGACATGACCGAATCAAATTGGTAGTTAAACATCAACTTCCAAAATGTCCACGGCCGCGCCAAGTGGAAGATCAGCAGCAGCAAACCAAGCACCACCGACAGCGGCGCTAAAATAGCGGTCGCTTTGATGATGCCACTTTCGCTACCCGCACCGGTGCGCTGACGCAGCAACACCGAAAGCGCCGCCGCCCCTGAAGAGATGCCGAGCAAAAACAGATAAATCGCAATCGGGCCATCCCACACTAACGAGGGAAAGTGAAAAGCATCTTGCGGTATCATCCTTTTACCTCTCCATCAGCAATGCGGTACATCTTCGGCGAGGTGCCCAGCGCCACTTTATAGCGATAGGTGGACACGCGGTTTAAGCGCTTAGCGATCGCGCTGTGCGGATCGTCTAAATTGCCAAACACCAACGCCTTGGTCGGGCACGATTCGACACAGGCCGGCGGCTTGCCTTGAGCCAAATTGGTTTTACGGCAAAAATCGCACTTATCGGCCACCTTGGTCACCGGATTAATAAAGCGCACCTGATAAGGACACGCGGCTAAGCAATACATGCAGCCAACGCACAAGTCGGCGTTGACATCGACGATGCCATCGGCCTCACGCTTATGCGAAGCGCCGGTGGGGCACACATGCACGCAGGGCGCGTTGTCGCAGTGCTGGCACGATTTACGAAAGAAGCGATATTCGCCTTCCGGATATTCGCCATAGGGCCCATCGCGCAAAATCGCTAAACGGGTCACGCCTTCCGGCACGGCATTGACTTCGCGGCACGCTTCCACACACGCAGTGCACCCAATACAGGCGGTTTCGTCATGCAACATGCCATAACGCACCCCGTCATGGGTTTGCTCTGTCACGCTAGCGGAGGCCGTTGGTTGCCCCGTCAACATGATCAGTGCCCCTGCGCCCATGCCAGCCATAAAATCGCGGCGGGTACAGCTCATTTAACCTCCTTATTAACGGCTTCCTTATTCGCCACTGGCGCAGCCGGCGCCGGTGCAACC
Source organism: Aeromonas sp. (assembly GCA_051658125.1). Lineage (GTDB taxonomy): Bacteria > Pseudomonadota > Gammaproteobacteria > Enterobacterales > Aeromonadaceae > Aeromonas. The sequence continues at coordinate 6,869 of JBOFMA010000113.1, read as the reverse complement.
TGGGCTTTTAATTCGCTGGCCGTCGGTTGTGGCAACTTTTGCTGCTGCTTTTGGTGGCAATCCACACACAGGCCGATCTTTTTACCTTCCGATAAACCGACCATTGGTTCTGTAGGCTGGTGCAAGCTGTGGCAATTGGTGCACAGCAACTTGGTGGTGTGCACGTCATGGGCCCAAAACACTTGGCGCAAATCGCTTGGGGTATGGCAGCTTAAACAAACGCTGTTTTGCTCAGTTTTGCTGTACGGGTGGGCGCCGGTATCTTCGCCAAAGCGCATCACATCTTTCACCCCTTCGCGGTGATTAGGTGCCGGCAAACCGTGGCAGTTGGTGCACGTCACGGGAGCTTGGCTGTTGGGGTTGGTCGCCATGCCGTGGGCGCCTTGCATGCCGTGTTCGGCTTCTTTATGGCAATCTAAGCACGCGGCATCTTTGTTGCGGATAAAATCCACGTCGGCCGGCGCGGCGCTTACCTGGCCCGCCACGAGCAGCAGCGCGGCGCCGAGCAATGATGTCAATCTCATTTGTTTTCCTTAAAAACCATGTCGTTAGCGTGGAGTCGTTGAAAAAAGTGAAGGCGAGCCCAGCGGCTCGCCTTTTGTCCTTACTTCATCAACCGACCGGCGGCTTTGGCCTCGGCGTCCCATGCCGGAACGATAGTTTTCAAGAATTGCTCTTTATCGCTCTTTAACTGCGGCATATCCATGCCCAGTGCATCTTGCGCTTTTGCTTTAGTCGAGATGTCTGGCAACTCCACGGCAGCGGTAACGCCTTTGCTGGCCAGCAAGCGCACTAACTGCGCGCGCGCATCCGCGGCTTTATCCAGTGCGCTACCAAGCATTTCCAGCGCCACTTCTGGGGCGTGCATCTGTATGCCGTGCGAAGCAATCGCCAGATCCCAGCGCCATTGCGCGTGACGGATGTTTTGCAAAATCGGCTTCATCTCTTCACTGGTGGCACCGGCATCCCATGCGGCTTTGGCTTCAAAGTGCGCATGCACCAACTGCTTTTCTACCTTGAGCTTGGTGGCGTTGACCGCGTCTTTACGCGTTTTCACGATGCCTTGCAGCATCTCTTTGCTCTGGGTGTGACAGTTGCGGCAGGTGTTCTCAAAGCTATCAAACGGGTTGCCAATCTTGTGATCGGTATAGACTTTACCTTGATCGTTTTGCACTTTCGGCATGTGGCAATCAACACAACCGACGTTGTTTTTGCCGTGAATACCCATGCGCCAGGTTTCATATTCTGGGTGCTGCGCTTTGAGCATCGGGGTTTTTGACAGGCCGTGGGTCCAATCGCTAAAGCCAATTTCATCAAAATAGCCTTCGATGTCGCTGTAAGTGGTGCCTTTATCCCAAGGGAATTTCACCGCTTTGGTCGGGCCGGTGAAGTAGTACTCCACGTGGCACTGACCACACACTTGTGACTGCTGGTCGATGCGGCCTTGTTCGGTAAATGGCTTACCAATAGCGCTCATGGCGCGCTCAGCATACGGGCGCGACAAGTGCAGGGCCGGTTTGCCCTCTTTAAACTCTTTTGAGGCGGTATCGTGGCAATCGGCGCAACCGATAGCATTGACGATTTTGTTGCCGCCTTTGGCCCACATACCGGTAAAGTAGGCGCCTTCGCCCTCTTCGGTAATTACGCGCGGCACATCGGGGCCTTTACAGCTCCAGCACGCCATAGGCAGCGGGCCATCTTCAGCCGTTTTCGGCGCGCCAGTGCGCAGCGTTTCGCGCACATCCGTCAGCGCATAGGCGTGACCGCGAGGCTTGTTATAGTCTTTGGCAAACGCATAACCGGCCCACAATATGACCAAGTTCGGGTCTTCACCCAGTGCATCTTCCCGCGTTTTGCTCTCGCTGGTCGCTTGCCAGCTCTGGTATTGGCTCGCAAAATCCTTGGCAAACAGTTCACTGCGCGCTTCAATTTTGCCCTGTGGCTCGGCCGCTACGCTGCCGCAAACGAGGCTCGCTAGCACCAGTGCGCCTGCGCGCCAGCGATTAAAACTGTGATGTGCACTCACGTTCAACTCTCCCAAAAATGCTGCTTTACTTAGGCCTTAACCGCCCGTCAACGAGCACAAACCCGCGACAATTTTGGCCTAATACAGCTTTTAAACGGGCTTCCCCGCGTTTATAAAATTAAAAAATCGCGGCACTTTAGCAAAGTTAAAGCCTCGGCGCTCATTTAGGGGCACAACTTTTGCGCCAGATCAAATTACTGCGCCAAAACAGCACTTTTTACTCTTTTTACCGCTACCGCAGGGACACGGCGCATTACGTGCTAACCGCCACGGGCCGTTTGTTGGCAGCATCTCACCGCTGGCATACACCCAGCCTCCCGCTTCGCGCACAAAGCGCGAACGCTCATGCAAGCACTCGAGTTGGCCGCCGGCTAAATGCCAGGCTTTAAAGGTAACTTCGCCTTCTGCGTCCGCTTCGGCGCCATGGGCGGCAAGCACGTCTAAACGCAGCCAGCCCGGATCGGCCACGGCTAACTCTTCAGCGCGATAGGCTTGCCGGCTTGCAGCATCCCAAGTGCGCAGCAAATATTCGCCTAGCCCCAAGGTAAAGGCCGAAAAACGCGAGCGCATTAGCGCCTCGCAGGTGAGCGCCGGTGCGCCTTGATGGTGCGGCGCGCAGCAGGCCGCATAAGGCTGGCCCGAGGTGCAAGGGCAAGGTGTCATATTCACTCCCGTAAAATGGTGACGTGTGTTTTAGGGCAAAATGGGCGGCTAGCGGCCGTAAGCGGGATCAGCGCCCCCGATGATCGGCGATTTTACTGCTAAATTTGGCGCAATAGCTGCTATAACTCGCCTCATTGGCAGCAAAAACAGGCAATAGACGCGATTTCTTGGGCTTTTACGCAATGTGTGGGAAAATGCGCGCCACTTTTTCTTGCTCACACGGCCCGCCTTTTCTTATGCACGAAACGGTCAAAGGCAACCCTGACCTCACGCGCCAGTTAAATTACGGCGCGGTTTACGCCCACCTAGAAGAGCAGGGCGAGCTGTCGCGTACCGATTTATCGCGCCTAACGGGCCTGTCACCGGCTAGCATCACCAAAATTACCCGCGAGTTAATTGAATGTGAGGTAATTGAGCCGTGCGGCGAAAGCTCGATTGGCCGCGGCCGGCGGCAAATTTTGCTCAAGCTCAATGAGCGCCGCTTTCGCTTTTTAGCCATGCGTTTGGGCCGAGGTTATGTCGATATGGCGCTATTTTCCTTAAGCGGCCAATCGCTCGCCCGCCAGCGCCATCGCTTTTTAGCCGATGAGCGCCAAGATCTGCTCAACAGTTTGATTTTGGCTATCCAAGCGTTTTTACCGCCCTTGCCCCAGCAAGTGATCTGTATCGCGCTGTGTCTGCCCGGCCAAGTGGAGCGTCACAGCGGCCGCGTGCGCCATTTCCCCTATTACGATTTATATGACTGGCCGCTGGGGCCGACACTGCAAACCGCCTTTAACCTGCCGGTGCTAGTCAGTGGCGATGTGCGCACCTGGATCCAAGCCGAGCGCGAATGGGGGCAGGCCAAAAACTGCAGCGATGCGGTGCTGGTGTTTGTGCATAACGACATTGGGGTGGGCATGGTGGTAAACGGGCAATTAATTGAAAGCGAAGCGGCGCGCTTGGGCGATTTAAGCCATTTGCAGCTCGAACCGTTTGGCCAGCGCTGCTATTGCGGCGGCTTTGGCTGCGCGGCCACGCTGGTAACCAACCAAGCCTTAGAAGCGCAATACCGCGAGCGGCGCGCGGCGCTAAGCGAAAGTGATCTGCCCACCAGCGTGACCATTCGCGAATTGTGCGAATTAGCGCTAGCGGGCGATAGCCTGTGCTTAGGTCTACTGCAAACGGCGGCCAGCCGTTTGGCGCGCATTTTGGCCCATTTATTGTGTCTGTTTAATCCGGGCAAATTGCTGCTAGGCGGTGAGCTGTCACGCGCCGAGCGCCTGCTGTTTCCCATGCTTTATCAAGCCTTGGCGGGGCAATTACCGGCACATTACTTAGCCCGCCTGCAAATTGAAGCCACCGATTTTTACGAAGACCCCACCCAACCGACTGCGGTGCAGGTGCACAAAGCGCTACGTAACGGCAGTTTATTGCTGCCGCTGCTGCGCTTTGAGGCGCCGACGCCCGCCCCGTGAGTGCTATGCCTGTGTCTGATCTTCCCCTTGCTCCCGCCGCGCTAAGTGCGGCGCCAAGCGCCCCTCTCATACCTGATCACGCGGTCAATCGCCTGCGCCTGTGGCGCAAAAGCGTGGCCACCCGCCCCTTTTTGGCCCGCGGCGGCGCCGTCAAACGCTGCGAGGCGTGTCAGCTGCGCGCCAACTGGTGCGCCTGTGCGTGGCGGCCAACCTTAACTGCGCCGGTCGGCTTTTGTTTGCTGATGTATGACAGTGAACCGATGAAACCCTCCAACACCGGCCGCTTGATTGCCGATGTGCTGCCAGACTCAACTTGGGCCTTTTTGTGGTCGCGCACCCAGCCGGCGCCCGAGTTACTCGCCCTGCTCGCCGATCTCACTTGGCAGCCATATGTGGTGTTTGTCGCCAGCGAAAAAGCGCCCGAGCGCCTCACCCAGCAGGTGACGCTGGCGCCAGGCAAAAAGCCGCTGTTTATTTTGCTCGACGGCACCTGGCCTGAGGCGCGCAAAATGTTTAACAAAAGCCCCTATTTAGATAAGTTTCCGGTGCTTTCCATTGTGCCGGAGCAGCTATCGACCTATGGCATGCGCGTGGCCCCCGATGCCCAGCAACTGGCCACCGCGGAAGTGGCGGCCTGCGTGCTGGAACTGGCGCACGCACCGGTGGCCGCTAGCGCGCTACAGCATTGGTTTAACTTATTTAGCCAGCGCTATTTAGCCGGCCGTTTAAGCGCTGCACCTGCAGATGCCGAGGCGCCGCTGCTCGCTGCGCTCAGCGCCCTCCGGTCATCGGCAAACTAGTTCACGCAGATTTACGTTAGTTAACAACAGGAAGGTTAAACGATCATGGAATTAGATCTTATTGTGCTACTCATGCTATTTGCGGTGGCCTTGCTGGCCGGCTGCGTGGATGCGATTGCCGGCGGCGGTGGTTTGCTCACCGTGCCGGCGCTGCTAGCCACCGGTATGCCGGCGGCCTTGGTGCTCGGCACCAACAAGTTGCAAAGTAGCTTTGGCGCCTTTTCCGCCACCTATTTTTATGCGCGGCGGCGCTTACTTGATTGGGCGATGATTTGGCCGGCGATGCTCACCACCTTTATTGGCGCGGGCTTTGGCGCGCTGGCGGTGCAACTGATCGATGCCCAAATGCTGGCCAAAGGCCTGCCGTTTTTATTAATTAGCTTTGCCGCGTATTTCTATTTTTCTCCGCGCGTAAGCGATCAGGCCAGCGAAGCGCGCTTAAGCGCGTTGCCGTTTGCCATGGGGATGGGCGGCAGTATCGGCTTTTACGACGGCTTTTTTGGCCCCGGCACCGGCTCATTTTTCGCACTAGCCTTTGTCGCCCTAGCCGGCTTTAACATGGCCAAAGCCACGGCCCACACCAAATTGCTCAATTTTATTTCCAATATCGCCTCACTTTTGCTGTTTGCCTTGGGTGGCAAAGTGGTTTGGAGCGTAGGGCTGTGCATGGCGCTGGGGCAATTTATCGGCGCGCGCATCGGCTCGGGCTTAGTGCTGGCGCGCGGCGTGAAGCTAATTAAGCCGCTATTGATCACCGTCTCACTGGTGATGTCGCTTAAATTGCTCTGGGATCAGTACGCCAGCGACTTGGTAACGGCGCTGGCTTTAATCTAATCCGTCCCGCCGGCATTTACCCAGCGCCCGCCCTTTGGCTCGCAGCTAAATCAGTGATGCCGCTCACAGCCTGCGACTAAGGCGCCTATAAGCGCCCCGATTTAGCCCGCGTTGTCACACGCGGGCCTTTTTTTGCGTTAACGTAACCTAAACCCATGCAATGTATGCATTGATGCACGGACGAGGGGCGGGCATGTTTTTAGAACGCATCGAAATTAAAGGCTTTCGCGGCATCAATCGCCTCGCTCTAGGGCTAGATGACACCACTGTGCTGATCGGTGAAAACACCTGGGGTAAATCAAGCCTGCTGCGCGCGCTGTGGTGCTTGCTCGGGCAAAGCCAACCCTACCAATTTTCCACCAGTGATTTTTTCCAGCCAAACGACAGCGGCAGTGAAAAGAGCCGCCACCTGCAACTGGTGCTGACATTTAGTGAGCATCGGCCGCAAATGTGCCAGCACTCGCACCGGTTAGCCCGCTTAGCGCCGGTGTGGGTGGCGCATAAAGATAAATTTCACCGTATCCACTACCGCGCCAGCGCCGATTTAACCCGCGATGGCCGCGTACTTACCCAGCACAGTTTTTTAGATGGCGCCGGCAAATTAATTGCGTTGTCCCATCCCGAAGCGCTGGTGAGCTTGCTTATCACCATGAATCCGGTGTTTCGCCTGCGCGATAGCCGCCATTTAGCCAGCCACCGCGCGGCTCAGTCGACGCGCACCAGCTGGGATGAGTTGCAAAGCCATCCACTGGAAGCCTTAGCCGATCAGCTGTTTGACTCGCCCCAAGCGATTGATGAAGCTGAGCTCAAGCAAGCTTGGCGCGCCGTGCAGCAACTGATGACCCACTACTTTAATGCCGACGCGCCGCCCGCAGAGCACAAGCCGCGCAGTTTGCGCGAGATCATTAATCGGCCGATGACTGTGCGCCAACCGAGTAACTTAGCCAGCCTGATCCGCCACGCCGATAATCGCGCCCTGTTACTGGCCATGGCCGGCATGGCGGCGAGTTTTTTAAAAGCGCGTGGCAACCAAGAGTTGGCCTTGGGCGTGCGCCCGATCATGCTTGTGGAAGATCCAGAAAGCCGCCT
>JBOFMA010000112.1:0-5750 GCA_051658125.1 Aeromonas sp. | reverse complement strand
GGGCGTTGGAGCGATACAAAATAGCGCAATCGGTCAGCTTGCCGCCTTGGGTGCGCCACTCTTTAAGGCGGCCGACGGCAAAACGCGCTTCGTCAACTTCATTAAAGGCGGCATACAGCGAGATCAGCTCACCCGCTTCACCCTCGGTCCACAGCTGTTTACCCATGCGCTCGGCATTATTGGCAATCACTTGGTTGGCAGCGGTTAAGATATTGGCCGTCGAGCGATAGTTTTGCTCCAAACGAATGGTCGTTGCGCCCGGATAATCGGTCAAAAAGCGCTGAATGTTTTCAATTTTGGCGCCGCGCCAGCCATAAATCGACTGATCATCATCACCGACAATCATCACTTTGCCGCTGTCACCCGCCAACATGCGCAGCCAAGCATATTGAATGCCATTGGTGTCTTGAAACTCATCAACCAAGATGTTTTGAAAGCGATCGCGGTAATGCGCCAAGACCTGCGGCTGATTAAGCCACAGTTCATGGGCGCGCAGCAGCAGCTCGGCAAAGTCGAGCAAGCCGCTGCGGTCACAGGTTTCTTGGTAGGTTTGGTAAATCTGCTGATAAGTGCGGGTGACCGGATCGCCATACAGATCGATATCGCCAGGGCGCAAGCCTTCATCTTTTTTACCGTTGATGTAGCCCTGCACCGCGCGTGGTGCCCAGTGCTTTTCATCTAAGTTAAGCGCTTTGAGCACACGGCGGATCAGTCGGTATTGGTCGTCAGAATCCAAAATTTGGAAATCTTGCGGCAAACCGACATCCATATAATGGGCGCGCAACAAGCGGTGAGCGATACCGTGAAACGTGCCCAGCCACAGGCCGCGCACGCCATCACCGATCACTTTTTCCACCCGCGCGCGCATTTCGGCGGCGGCTTTATTGGTAAATGTGACGGCTAAAATGGCATAGGGTGAGCAACGTTCCACCTGCATGAGCCACGCGATGCGATGCACCAACACGCGGGTTTTCCCCGAACCGGCCCCCGCCAGCACCAAAAGATTGCTGCGTGGCGCGGCCACCGCTTCGCGTTGTTTATCATTGAGCCCATCGAGCAAGCTTGAAACGTCCATCACCCCTCCTGTTGATTTATACAGCAGGGGGGATTATACGCAGGCGCGGGCGCGGCACCAAAAACAAACCACCGCCTTGACGGCGGTGGTTTGTTTATCACGACACGCAAACAAGCCAATTACAAAATAAAGCGACTTAAGTCTTCATCTTCAATCAGCTTGCCGAGGTGATCGTTGACATACGCGGCGTCGATAACAAACGTCTCGCCCGATTTTTCGCTCGCGTCATAGGAAATATCTTCCATTAAACGCTCCATCACTGTGTGCAAACGGCGTGCACCAATGTTTTCCGTGCGCTCGTTGACCTGCCACGCCGCTTCAGCCAAACGCTTAATGCCATCGGTAGTAAATTCGATCGTCACCCCTTCGGTGGCCATCAGCGCGATGTATTGCTCGGTCAACGAGGCGTTCGGCTCCGTTAAGATGCGCTCAAAATCCGCAGTGGTTAAGGCGGTTAATTCCACGCGGATCGGCAAGCGCCCTTGCAGCTCCGGGATCAAATCCGACGGCTTAGCAATTTGGAAAGCGCCAGAGGCAACAAACAAAATGTGATCGGTTTTCACCATGCCGTGCTTGGTGCTCACCGTGCAGCCTTCCACCAGCGGCAGCAAATCGCGCTGCACACCTTCGCGCGACACATCGGGGCCCGAGCTTTCGCCGCGCTTACAGATCTTGTCGATTTCATCTAAAAATACGATGCCGTTGTTTTCCACCGCGGCAATCGCCTTTTGCTTGAGCTCTTCAGGATTGACCAGCTTGGCCGCTTCCTCTTCGGTCAGCAGTTTCAGCGCCTCTTTCACGCTGACTTTGCGCTTGGTCTTCTGCTGCTGGCCCAAGTTTTGGAACAAGCCTTGCAGTTGGCTCGCCATCTCCTCCATGCCCGGCGGGCTCATGATGTTTTCGGCCATGCCGCCGACGGCTAAATCGAGCTCAATTTGCTTATCGTCTAGCTGACCTTCGCGTAGTTTTTTGCGAAACAGCTGGCGCGTGTTGCTATTGTCGGCTTTTTCTTCTTTGCCCCAGCCATCGCGAGGATTGGGCAGCAAGGCATCTAAAATACGCTCTTCAGCGGCATCCGCCGCGCGCGCCTTCATTTTTTCCACTTCGCTTTCACGCACCAATTTGATCGCCACATCGGTGAGATCGCGAATGATGCTATCGACCTCTTTGCCGACATAACCGACTTCGGTGAACTTGGTCGCTTCGACCTTAATAAACGGCGCTTTGGCCAATTTAGCCAAGCGGCGGGCGATTTCGGTTTTACCAACACCCGTTGGGCCAATCATTAAGATGTTTTTCGGGGTGACTTCATGGCGCATCTCACTATCGAGTTGCATACGGCGCCAACGGTTACGCAGCGCTACGGCGACAGCGCGTTTTGCGTCTGCTTGGCCAATGATGTGACGATCAAGCTCGTGAACTATCTCACGCGGGGTCATTTCCGACATCGAACAATCCTCTTAGCGCGCCGCAGTCGCCGCGCACAAAATTAGGGCAAAAAACGTAGCCAGCGCTTAAGCGCCGTATTCCAAACTTTCAATGGTGTGGTGGCCATTGGTAAACACGCAAATATCGCCGGCAATTTTCAGCGCCTTTTGCACAATGCTCTGCGCATCCAGCTCGGTGTTTTCCAGCAGTGCAATCGCGGCCGACTGGGCGAAATTGCCGCCCGAACCAATGGCGATCAAATCGTGCTCTGGCTGCACCACATCACCATTACCGGTGATCACAAAGGATTTATGCGCATCGGCGACTGCCAGCAGCGCTTCTAAACGGCGCAGCGCGCGATCGGTGCGCCACTCTTTAGCCAGCGCCACTGCGGCGCGCTCTAAGTTGCCTTGATGGGCCTGCAACTTGGCTTCAAAGCGCTCAAGCAGCGTAAACGCATCGGCGGTGCCACCGGCAAACCCAGCCAGCACTTGGCCGTTATACAAGCGGTGCACTTTGCGCGCGTTGCCCTTCATTACGGTATTGCCAAGGGACACTTGGCCATCGCCACCGATCACCACCTGACCGTTACGACGCACTGAAACAATAGTTGTCACGTTATTTTCCTTTTCGGGGCCAAAACGGCCGGCGTGTGCATATCCGCCAAGATGGGGATAAGCCCAGCGCATTTCAAGCGTGGGCCAACAGCACGCCGGCAATCGCTGGTACCAGCGCGCGGTTTTGTGCCGTGGATCACACCTTGCGTACTCACTAGCATTTTTTGGCGCGTCCGCCTGTGATCGGCCACAAAAAAGGCCCAAAGCCCCCCTGCGCTTGAGGTATTATTAGGCTCTTTTTTGGCACGTGCCGCACGCTGCATGCGCCAGCCACGACCCGCGAAGAGGATTTCGGATGTCTAATGGATTTTATCACCACCTCAGCCAACAACTAGACCAGATCAAGGCCGAAGGCTTATACAAGCACGAGCGCCAGATCAGCAGTGCGCAGCAAACGTGCATTGCGGTAGGCGATCAGCAGGTGATCAACTTTTGCGCCAATAACTACTTAGGCCTAGCCAACCACCCCGCGCTGATCGAAGCGGCGCAGCAAGGCTTGGATCGCTATGGTTTTGGCATGGCCTCGGTGCGCTTTATCTGCGGCACCCAAGATCAGCACATCGCCTTGGAGAAAAAACTCTCGGCGTTTTTAGGCACCGAAGACACCATCCTTTATTCCTCCTGCTTTGACGCCAACGGCGGTCTGTTTGAAACCCTGTTTGGCGCCGAAGATGCGATTATCTCCGATGCGTTAAACCACGCCTCGATCATCGACGGCGTGCGCCTGTGCAAAGCCAAACGTTATCGCTACGCCAACAACAACATGCAAGAACTCGAAGCGCAGCTGCAACAAGCCTGCGCTGATGGCGCGCGCTTTAAGCTGATCGCCACCGACGGCGTGTTTTCTATGGACGGCGTGATTGCCGACTTAAAGTCCATCTGCGATTTGGCGGATAAATACGACGCCTTGGTCATGGTCGATGATTCGCATGCGGTGGGCTTTATCGGCGAACACGGCCGCGGCACGCATGAATATTGCGGCGTAATGGATCGGGTCGATATCATCACCGGCACCTTGGGCAAAGCCATGGGCGGCGCTTCCGGTGGTTACACCTCGGGCAAAAAAGAGGTGATCGACTGGCTGCGCCAGCGCTCACGGCCGTATTTGTTCTCCAACTCGCTCGCTCCGGCGATTGTTGCCGCCACCAGCTGCGTGATCGATCTGCTGGCCGAAGGCGCCGCGCTGCGCAGCAAACTCAAAGACAACAGCCAGTATTTCCGCCAGCGCATGCAAGAGGCCGGCTTTACCTTGGCCGGCGCGGACCACGCCATCATTCCGGTGATGCTCGGCGATGCCAAACTGGCCTGCGCCATGGCCGAGCGCATGCTCGAAGCCGGCGTGTATGTGGTGGGTTTTTGCTTCCCCGTGGTGCCTAAAGGCCAAGCGCGCATCCGCACGCAAATGTCGGCCGCCCACAGCCGCGAGCAACTCGACCACGCGATTGACAGCTTTATTCGCATCGGCCGTGAACTCGGCGTGATTTAACCTTATGCACAAGGAACTACGCATGAAAGCACTGGCAAAATTACACGCCAAACCCGGCATTTGGCTCACCGACGCACCTATGCCGGAAGTCGGGCACAACGATCTGCTGATCAAAATTCGCCAAACTGCCATTTGTGGCACCGATATGCACATCTATCACTGGGATCAGTGGGCACAAAACACCATTCCGGTGCCGATGGTGGTCGGGCATGAATATGTCGGCGAAGTGGTCGGCATGGGCCAAGAAGTACGCGGCTTTGCCCTTGGTGATCGCGTCTCCGGTGAAGGCCATATCACCTGTGGCCATTGCCGCAACTGCCGCGCCGGGCGCACGCATTTGTGCCGCAACACCATTGGCGTGGGCGTTAATCGCACCGGCTCGTTTGCTGAATATCTGGTCATTCCGGCATTTAACGCCTTTAAACTGCCCGACAACATTCCGGATGAATTAGCCGCCATCTTTGATCCGTTTGGCAACGCGGTACACACCGCACTGTCATTTGATTTAGTCGGCGAAGACGTGCTGATCACCGGCGCCGGCCCGATCGGCATCATGGCCGCCGCCGTGTGCAAACACGTCGGCGCGCGGCATGTGGTGATCACCGACGTCAACGAATACCGCTTGGATTTGGCGCGCAAAATGGGCGCGACCCGCGCCGTGAACGTGGCCAAAGAAAACTTAACTGAGGTTATGCGCGAGCTGGGCATGAGCGAAGGTTTTGACGTTGGCTTAGAAATGTCCGGCGTGCCGAGTGCGTTTAACGCCATGCTCGACAGCATCAACCACGGCGGCAAAATTGCCCTGCTCGGCATTCCGCCGGCAGATATGGCTATCGACTGGGGCAAGGTGATCTTTAAAGGCCTACTGATCAAGGGCATTTACGGCCGCGAAATGTTTGAGACCTGGTACAAAATGGCCAGCCTCATTCAATCCGGCTTAGACCTGAGCCCAATCATCACCCACCGCTTCCACATCGATGAGTTCCAACGCGGCTTTGACGCCATGCACAGCGGCCAATCGGGCAAAGTCGTGCTGCGCTGGGATTAAGCGCGCAAGCTAAAGTCAATAACAAGGGGCAGACAAGCATAGCGGTTGCCGTAGGTCAGATTACGCCTGCGGCTAATCTGACCTACGGTACGGTGA
>JBOFMA010000111.1:0-18828 GCA_051658125.1 Aeromonas sp. | reverse complement strand
TCTACAGTGAAGACACCCCCTTAAATTACGCAAGGAAAATAAGGATTGTGACTGGCACTGCCAACCGTATTTCCTTATTAATGACTTGGAATTTAAGATGAAAAAGTTTGTGCAAAGTACTCTGCGTTATTACAAGCTTTCGTTTGTTCAGCTCTATCAGCAAAACCTGCATTAAGCGGTGTTTAGCTGACGGCGTGTCGCTGTTTTTTTTATGGTTTGAAGTCCACCTGCTTTATTTTGCCCGCCTGATTTAGGCGGGCTTTTTTTTGGCCAACATATCCGTACCGCGCAAAAAAACGCGCCCAAGGGCGCGTATCAGATGGTTACAGCTCAACCGCATTGGGCGGGGTTAAGCCAAAATGGCTGTAGGCACGCGCCGTGGCGATGCGCCCGCGCGGGGTGCGCTGCAAGAAGCCCTGCTGAATAAGGTAGGGCTCAAGCACATCTTCAATCGTCTCTTTCTCTTCACCGATGGCGGCCGCTAAGTTATCTAGTCCCACCGGCCCGCCCATGAACTTATCGATCACCGCCAGCAGCAGTTTGCGGTCCATAAAGTCAAAGCCGTGGTTATCCACATCCAGCATGTCCATGGCGCGGCCAGCAATCTCGCCATCAATTTTGCCCTGCGCTTTAACCTGTGCGTAATCGCGCACGCGGCGCAGCAAGCGGTTGGCAATCCGCGGCGTACCACGGGCGCGGCGGGCGACCTCTTCTGCGCCCGCCGCATCCATATCGAGACCCAAACAGCGCGCGCTACGCGCTACAATGTCGGTCAGATCGGTCAAGTTATAAAACTCCAGCCGCTGCACAATGCCAAAGCGATCGCGCAATGGGCTGGTAAGTGAGCCGGCCCGCGTTGTGGCGCCAATTAAGGTAAAAGGCGGCAAATCCAACTTGATCGAGCGCGCGGCCGGCCCTTCACCGATCATGATATCGAGTTGGTAATCTTCCATCGCCGGATAGAGCACCTCTTCCACCACGGGGCTTAAGCGGTGAATTTCGTCGATAAACAGCACGTCGTGTGGCTCTAAGTTGGTCAGTAGCGCCGCCAAATCGCCGGCTTTTTCCAGCACCGGACCCGAGGTGGTTTTGATGTTAACGTCCATCTCGTTGGCCACAATGTTGGCCAAGGTGGTTTTACCCAAACCCGGCGGGCCAAAGATCAGCAGGTGATCGAGCGCTTCACCGCGCTGGCGCGCCGCTTGGATAAAAATTTCCATCTGCGCGCACACCGGCGCTTGACCGGTGTAATCGGCCAATTTTTTCGGCCGAATAGCGCGATCTATCACCTCTTCTTCGCGCTCACGGGGGGTTGCGGCCGAGATCAGGCGGTCAGCTTCAATCATTTTTTACCTCACAACTGGCGGCGCAGCGCTTCACGAATGAGTTGCTCCACGCTCAAACCCGCGCTATCGATTTTATCCACCATTTGGCTGGCTTGGGCTGGCTTATAACCCAGCGCCACCAAGGCACTGACCGCTTCGCCGCTGGCATCCAGCTGCGCTACAGTCGCCGGTAGATCCACGGCGGCTGGCGAGAATAGATCGCCACGGGTCCAGCCCTTGAGGCGATCTTTCATCTCCACCACCAACCGCTCGGCGGTCTTTTTGCCCACGCCGGGCAATTTGACCAAGCCGCTGATGTCTTCACGCTCAACACAGGCCACAAATTGGCTGGCATTCATGCCAGATAAAATCGCCAGCGCCAGTTTAGGCCCCACGCCATTAGTCTTAATTAATTCACGAAACAGCGCGCGCTCTTGCCGGTGGTTAAAGCCATAGAGCAGCTGCGCATCTTCGCGCACCACAAAGTGGATGTGCAAGCAGGTGCTTTGGCCGACAGCCGGCAAATCATAAAAGCAGCTCATCGGCAGCTGCACTTCATAGCCAACACCACCGACATCGATCAGCACTTCGGGGGGATTTTTCTCAATTAACAGACCTTGCAAGCGACCAATCACAGCCGGCTCCTTACGTCGATACGTTGCGCCAAAGGGCCGCTAGCATAATAAATAACTGGATAAGTATCCAGCACACCGGCGATAGGTCGGCGGCGTGCAGCTTGGCTTTACAGGGGTAAAAACGTATAGTGCTGGCCGTTTCTTCATCGCTCAATGCAGGTTCTCGTTATGTTCCAAGACAATCCGCTGCTCGCGCAGCTCAAACAACAATTTCGCGATAATACGCCTAAGGTCGAAGGGGTGATCCGTGGCTCTGATCGCGGCTTTGGCTTCTTGGAGCTCGAGGACAAAACCAGCTACTTCGTGCCGCCACCGTATATGAAAAAAGTGCTACACGGTGACCGGGTTAGCGCCTTTATCCGCACCGAGCGTGAAAAAGAAGTCGCCGAGCCAGAAGCCTTGGTTGAGCAAGGCGTAACCCGCTTTGTGGCGCGCGTAAAATGGTTTCGCGACCGCTTAAACGTCACCGTTGATCACCCGTTGATCAAAGACGCCATCAAAGCACGCACTAAAAAAGGCTTGGATGAAAAGAGCCTGCGCGAAGGCGATTGGGTGGTGGCGAATTTGAAAAAGCACGCCTTAAACGATGGCAACTTCATGGCCGAAGTGAGCCACAAAATTGCCAGCCAAGATGATCACAACGTGCCGTGGTGGGTGGTATTAGCACGGCATAACCTGGCGCAGGTCGAACCGGCCGATTTGCCAGAGTGGCAGATGTTGGAAGATGATTTGCCGCGCCGCGATTTGACCGCCACAGCATTTTTCACCATTGATGGCGCCAAGACCAAAGATATGGATGATGCCTTAGCCATCACCAAGCTCGAGAATGGCTGGGAACTGTTAGTGGCGATTGCCGACCCCACCGCGTATGTCGCCGAAGGCAGCGAACTGGATAAAGAAGCCGCCCAGCGCGCCTTTACCGTGTATATGCCAGGACGCAATGTGCCGATGATCCCGCGCACCTTGTCTGATGAGCTGTGCTCACTCAAACAAGGTGAGGAGCGTAATACCCTGTGCGCCCGCCTGCTGATTGCTGAAGATGGTTTGCTGCTAGAAGAAACCGAGTTTTTTGCCGCGCGGATCAACTCCCACGCCCGCCTGAACTACGACGATGTTTCCGATTGGGCCGAGCACGCCAAGCCTCTCGACGTCCATCCGGCGGTGGTCGCGCAAATGCCACTGATGCTGGCCATGACCCAAGCACGCATCAACTGGCGCACCACCAACGCCTTGGTCTTCCCTGATCGCCCAGATTACGACTTTGAACTCGGCGAAAACGGTGAAGTGCTGGCGATTCATGTTGAGCCACGCCGCACCGCCAACCGCATGGTTGAAGAGTCGATGATCGCCGCCAACATCTGCGCGGGCCGCGTACTGGGCAAAGAAGTCGGCTACGGCATTTTTAACGTTCACGCCGGCTTAGATAGCGAAACCTTAGACGATGCCATGGAGCTGCTGACCAGTGCTGAAGCGCCGTTTAGCAAAGAAGAGGTGGCCAGTTTGTCAGGTTTCTGCGCCCTGCGCCGCTGGATAGATCAGCTCGATACCCGCTGGTTAGATGGCAAAATTCGCCGCTTCCAGAGCTACGCCTTAATGTCGGCCGAACCCGGCGCGCACTACGGTTTAGGCTTAGATGCCTACGCCACTTGGACTTCACCCATCCGTAAATACGGTGACATGGTCAACCATCGTCTACTCAAAGCCGTAATTGCCGGCAAAGCCGCTGGCGCTCGCCCAGCCGCCGAGCTGACCGAGCACCTGACGGCCTGCCGCCGCCTGCACCGCATGGTCGAGCGTGACATTGGCGACTGGTTGTATGTGCGCTTCTTGCAAAAAGACGCCGGCACCGACACCGTGTTTAACGCCGAAATTATCGACGTGGTGCGCGCCGGTTTGCGCCTGCGCCTGCAAGACAACGGCGCCGTGGTCTTTATGCCAGGTCGCTTGATCTTGGATAACAAGGACCGCTTAGAGTGCAACCGTGACGATGGCCGCGTGTACTTGGATAAAACCGAGGTAGTGTATGAGCTTGGCCAGCGGATTGAAGTGAAACTAGCCGATGCCGTGGAAGAAACCCGCTCGCTGATCGCCAAACCAGCGGTTGATCTGGTGCCGGGCCCAGCACCAGTCGTCGCCGAAGCGTAACGCGCACGCGCACTTTGCCTTACGGGCGCTTTGCAAAAAGCGCCCGTTTTTTTTCGCGCCAAGCATGCGGGCGATCCTAGGCTAACTTGCGCTTTGGCAAAATCTTTGCAATAACTCACTATAAATCCGCTAAATAACGCATTCTTGTTGCACGGAGCTGGCCATGAACGCATTAATCAAACTCGATGCCATCGACCGCCATATCTTGGAGTTAATGCAGGCCAATGGCCGCATCAGCAATTTAGAACTGGCTGAACTCGTTGGCTTGTCGCCCTCCCCCTGTTCGCGCCGCGTCAAAGCGCTGGAAGATGCCGGCTTAATTGACCGCCACGTCACCTTGCTCAACGCCGAGCGCTTAGGTCTGCACCTGTCGGCCTATGTGCATATCTCGCTCGATAAACACACCCGTGAATTATTTGAGCAATTTGAAACCGCCATGAGCAAGATCGAAGAAGTGCAGGTATGCGAACTGATCACCGGTGCCGATGCCGATTACCTACTCAAGGTATATGTACAAGATATGCTGCATTATCAGCACCTACTGCTCGACAACATTTCGCGCTTAGACAATGTAGCCGGCATTCGCTCCAGCTTTGTCATGCGCCGCAGTAAAAACAACACCAACCTGCCGTTAGGGCATTTAGCCTAAGCTAAACGCTAGTATCATTTTATTATTGCGCAACAAGCTAATTTTTTAGTCAATCATTGCGCAAATAGAGCAAATTACGCCAAAAACCGCCTTGTGATTGCGCCACCCTCTCCGTAAGCTGAAACACAGTTTTTCATTGCTAAGGAGTGGGCATGCAACCCGCACAGTGGTCATCTCGCATCGGTTACATCTTGGCCGCCGCCGGTTCAGCGGTTGGACTCGGCGCCATTTGGAAATTCCCCTACGTCACCGCCGCCAACGGCGGAGGCGCTTTTTTGCTGCTGTTTTTGCTCTTTAGCTTCACCTTAGGTGTGGCCGTACTGATCGGCGAGACCCTGCTCGGCAGCCACACCCAGCGTGGCGTGCAAGGCGCGCTTGTCAGCCTGCTCGGAAAATCATGGGCTTGGATGGGCAGCTTGGGCCTGTTGTGCTGCTTTATGATCTACAGCTTTTATAGCGTGGTCGGCGGCTGGACGGTGGGCTACACCGGTCTGGCGTTAAGTGGCCAGTTAATTGATAACGACGGCGCGGCGTTGACTGCGCTGTTTAATAACTACGTCAGCCACCCGCTGTGGCCGATTGCCACCCACCTGCTATTTGCTGGCATCACCTTTGCCTTTGTGCAAGGTGGCATCGCCAAAGGCGTCGAGCGCGCGTTAAGCTGGATGATGCCGGCGCTGTTTTTGATGATGCTACTGCTGGCGCTGGTTGGCTTGTCCATGCCGGGCGCATGGGCGGGAGTCGAGCAGTTGTTTGTGCCGGACTTTAGTAAAGTCAGCGGCCAAAGCGTGCTCGATGCCTTAGGCTTGGCCTTCTTCTCACTGTCGATTGGCGTAGGTATGCACACCACTTACGGTGCATATTTGCCTAGCAGTGACGGCGTGCCGCGCTCAGCAGGCTGGGTGGTACTGGTCGCGAGCCTGATTGCTGTGCTAGCCGGTTTGATGATCTTCCCAGCTCTGGCCGCCACCGGCATTGATCCTAGCGCAGGTCCCGGCCTGACCTTTATGACTATGCCGGCGGTATTTAAGCTGCTGCCGTTTGGCCATGTGCTAGCCGTGGTGTTCTTTAGCTTGCTGATGGTCGCCGCTCTGTCATCGTCGATTTCCATGCTTGAACATCTACAGTGCTTTGCCGCTGAGCGTTTTGGCTGGACACGCCGCCAGGCCGCAGCGCTGGTCACCAGCTTGATCGCCTTGACCGGCATTCCGATCAGTTTGTCTTTCGGTGCGTGGAGTGAGGTAAAACTGTTTGGCCGCAACTTCTTTGAGCTGTTTGATTTCCTCACCTCCAACATCATGATGCCATCCTTTGGCTTGATCTTGGCCGTGCTACTCGGCTGGCGCATCGGCGATCACCTGATCCCGCATAATGCCAGCCCGCTGCTGCGTAGCTTCTTGCTCATCTGCTGGCGCTACCTCGCCCCAGCCTTGATCGGCAGCATTCTGGTGCGTGGCGTGCTGTAAACCACTTCATGCCGAAAATTAACCGGGCTGGCCGATTGGCCAGCCCTTTTTATATCAACATTCACCGCGCATCGCCTCAAACCCCAATCGCTCGACCCATCAAACAACACGTAGCTTGGAAAGCCCAACTGCGCGCTACTGTAGCGCTACGCAAACGGCGGACATAAAAAAACCCTCGCCTTACGGCGAGGGTTTTTGTTGTGCTAAGCGCTGTCAGCATGTGCACTTAAGTGAGCTAACGCAGTTAGCTGCCTAAGTTGTTGAGCAACGCAGCCAAGTCGTCTTCAGCACTAGCGGCAGGTGCCACTGGTGCTGGAGCCACGGCACGCGCCGCGGCGGCACGCTCTTGGATGCGCGCATGGTGATACGCAAAACCAGTACCGGCAGGGATCAAGCGACCCACGATCACGTTCTCTTTCAGGCCGCGCAGTTCGTCGCGCTTGCCGCCTACCGCAGCTTCGGTCAGGACACGGGTAGTTTCCTGGAACGAGGCCGCAGAGATGAACGATTCAGTGCTCAGCGAGGCTTTGGTGATACCCATCAGCACATGGCGGAAGGTGGCCGGCATTTTACCTTCAGCAACCAGTTTGCGGTTGGCGATTTTCACGCGCGCCACTTCAACTTGTTCGCCTTCGATAAAGTCGGTGTCACCAGAGCTTAAGATCTCACACTTACGCAGCATCTGACGTACGATAACTTCGATGTGCTTGTCGTTGATCTTAACGCCTTGCAGACGGTAAACGTCCTGCACTTCGTTGGCGATGTAATTGGCTACAGGGCTGATACCACGCAGACGCAGGATGTCGTGGGCAGACTCTGGACCGTCGGCGAGCACTTCGCCCTTCTCAACTTTTTCACCTTCGAACACGTTCAGGTTACGCCATTTCGGGATCATCTCTTCGTAGACGTTGCCGCCGTCGGTTGGGGTGATCACTAAGCGACGCTTACCTTTGGTCTCTTTACCGAACGAAATGGTACCGGAGATCTCAGCCAGAATGGCAGGTTCTTTCGGTTGACGCGCTTCGAACAGGTCAGCAACCCGTGGCAGACCACCGGTGATGTCCTTGGTACCGCTCGACTCTTGTGGAATACGCGCTACCGCGTCACCCACACCTACGTTAGCGCCATCTTCCAAGTTCACGATCGCTTTGCCAGGTAAGAAGTACTGTGCAGCCACATCAGTGCCTGGGATCATCACGTCATTGCCGTTCAGATCAACCAGTTTCACGGTTGGGCGCATTTCTTTACCTGCGCTTGGACGCTCGTTGACATCCAATACCACGATAGAGGACAAGCCGGTCAGCTCGTCGGTCTGACGGGTAATGGTCACGCCATCGATCATCTGTTCAAAGTGCAGGCGACCTGCTACTTCGGTGATGATTGGGTGGGTGTGTGGATCCCAGTTCGCCACGGTATCACCGGCGGTGACCGCGTCGCCATCTTTGACTTCCAGCACTGAACCGTAAGAGAGTTTGTGGCTTTCTTTGGTCCGGCCCATTTCGTCCATGATGGTCAGTTCGGTCGAACGTGAGGTGATAACCAGTTTGTCATCGCTGTTCAACACGAACTTCGCGTTTTGCAGTTTGATGGTACCGGTGTTACGCACCTGGATGCTGCTTTCGGCTGCCGCTCGCGATGCCGCACCACCGATGTGGAACGTACGCATGGTCAGCTGAGTACCTGGCTCACCGATAGACTGCGCGGCGATAACGCCCACAGCTTCACCCTTACCAACGATGTGGCCACGCGCCAAGTCACGGCCGTAGCAGTGGGCACAGACACCAAAGTCAGTTTCACAGGTGATCGCTGAACGCACTTTCACGCGGTCAACCGAGTTGCCTTCCAACAGGTCACACAACTGTTCGTCGAGCAGGGTGTTACGCGCCACCAAGATCTCGTCGTCTGTACCTGGGCGGATGACATCTTCTGCCACCACACGACCCAACACGCGCTCGCGCAACGGTTCAACTACGTCGCCACCTTCGATCAGCGGAGTCATCCACAGACCGTCAGAGGTGCCGCAATCGTCTTCGGTCACGACCATGTCTTGTGCTACGTCAACCAGACGACGGGTTAGGTAACCTGAGTTCGCGGTCTTCAGTGCCGTATCCGCCAGACCCTTACGGGCACCGTGCGTCGAGATAAAGTACTGCAGTACGTTCAGACCTTCGCGGAAGTTCGCCACGATTGGGGTTTCGATGATCGAGCCATCTGGTTTTGCCATCAGGCCACGCATACCCGCCAACTGACGGATCTGAGCAGCCGAACCACGTGCACCTGAGTCCGCCATCATAAAGATGCTGTTGAAAGAGGCTTGCTCTTCTTCTTCACCTAATGAGTTGGTATCACGCTCGATAGACAAGTTGTCCATCATCGCCTTAGATACGCGGTCGTTGGCACTGGCCCAAATATCGATAACTTTGTTGTAACGCTCGCCGGCAGTTACCAGACCTGACAGGAACTGGTCCTGGATCTCAGCAACTTCGGCTTCAGCGGCACCGATAATGTCTTTCTTCGCATCTGGGATCACCATGTCATCGATACCCACTGACGCGCCAGACAAGGCGGCGTAATGGAAACCGGTGTACATCAGGTGGTCAGCAAACATCACTGTGTCTTTCAAGCCTTGCTTACGGTAGCAAGTGTTGAGCAGACGCGAGATGAGCTTTTTGCCCAGCGCTTTGTTCGATACGCACTTGATCCAGTTTTGTGGATTGGCATCGAGATCCGCTTGCTCAGCGGCAGACAGCACTTTTGGCTCGTCGATCAGCGCATATTCCATACCTTTTGGCAGGATCAGGCTCAAAATCGCACGACCAACAGTGGTCTTCTTCATTTCAGTCTTAGCGGTCAGCTCGCCATCTTCACCGCGTACATACTCGGTGATACGGCACTGCACACGGGCGTGCAGATCAGCCAAACCGGCACGGTAAACTTTCTCAGCCTCTTTCGGGCCAGACAGTACCATGCCTTCGCCTTTCGCATTGATGCGGGCACGGGTCATGTAGTACAGACCCAACACCACGTCCTGCGAAGGAACGATGATTGGTTCACCGGAAGCAGGCGACAGGATGTTGTTGGTCGACATCATCAGCGCACGCGCTTCTAACTGGGCTTCCAGCGTCAACGGTACGTGGACCGCCATCTGGTCGCCGTCGAAGTCGGCGTTAAACGCCGCACACACCAGCGGGTGCAGTTGGATCGCTTTACCTTCAACCAAGGTCGGTTCAAAGGCTTGGATACCCAGACGGTGCAGAGTTGGCGCACGGTTAAGCATCACTGGATGCTCACGGATCACCTCATCGAGGATGTCCCATACCACGGCTTCTTCACGCTCAACCATCTTCTTGGCAGCTTTGATGGTGGTTGCCATACCGCGAGTTTCTAACTTGCCATAGATAAACGGCTTGAACAGCTCAAGCGCCATTTTCTTTGGCAGGCCGCACTGGTGCAGGCGCAGGGTTGGACCTACGGTGATTACCGAACGACCGGAGTAGTCAACGCGCTTACCCAGCAAGTTCTGACGGAAACGACCCTGCTTACCTTTGATCATGTCGGCCAAAGATTTCAGTGGGCGCTTGTTCGAACCAGTAATGGCACGACCGCGACGGCCGTTATCGAGCAGCGCGTCCACAGATTCCTGCAGCATACGCTTTTCGTTACGCACGATGATATCTGGCGCCGCCAGATCCAACAGACGCTTCAAACGGTTGTTACGGTTGATCACGCGACGATAAAGATCGTTCAAGTCGGAGGTCGCAAAGCGGCCACCGTCGAGCGGTACCAATGGGCGCAGATCCGGCGGCAACACCGGCAGCACGGTCATGATCATCCACTCTGGCTTGTTGCCAGACTGCAGGAACGCTTCCATCAGCTTCAAGCGCTTGGTGGTCTTCTTGCGCTTAGTCTCGGAGTTAGTTTGCTCTAACTCTTCGCGCATGAATTTCACGTCGCCTTCTAAATCAATGGCGCGCAGCAAGGCTAAGATCGCCTCGGCACCCATCTTGGCGTCGAATTCGTCACCCCACTCTTCCAGCGCATCTAAATACTGCTCTTCAGTCAGCATTTGACGACGCTCAAGGCTGGTCATGCCCGGCTCAACCACCACGAATGATTCAAAATACAGCACGCGCTCAATATCACGCAGGGTCATGTCTAACAACAGACCGATGCGCGATGGCAGTGATTTCAAGAACCAAATGTGCGCAGTTGGGCTAGCCAACTCGATGTGGCCCATACGCTCACGACGCACTTTGGTCTGGGTGACTTCAACGCCACATTTTTCGCAGATCACACCGCGGTGCTTCAAGCGCTTGTACTTACCGCACAAGCACTCGTAGTCTTTTACTGGGCCAAAGATGCGGGCACAGAACAGACCATCACGCTCCGGCTTAAAAGTGCGGTAGTTGATGGTCTCAGGCTTTTTGACTTCACCGAATGACCACGAGCGGATCATGTCCGGCGAGGCCAGACCGATCTTGATGCTGTCAAACTCTTCGGTCTTGGTCTGAGCCTTCAAAAACTTGAGTAAGTCTTTCACGTGTTTCCCCTGTAAGGAGTCTAACTTCGGCGCCCCTACAGCCTAAGCTGCGGGGCGCCCACGTATATCTCGAATAATAAGAGCGCTCTCTTACTCTTCGTCCAGCTCGATGTTGATACCCAGGGAGCGGATTTCCTTCAGCAATACGTTGAAGGACTCTGGCATGCCAGGCTCCATGCGGTGGTCGCCATCCACGATGTTCTTATACATCTTGGTACGGCCGTTCACATCGTCCGACTTAACGGTCAGCATTTCCTGCAAGGTATATGCCGCGCCGTAAGCCTCCAGGGCCCACACTTCCATCTCACCGAAACGCTGACCACCGAATTGCGCCTTACCACCCAGCGGCTGCTGAGTTACCAAGCTATAAGAGCCGGTAGAACGGGCGTGCATCTTGTCGTCAACCAAGTGGTTCAACTTAAGCATGTACATGTAGCCAACGGTAACTTTACGCTCAAAGGCGTTACCGGTACGGCCGTCAAACAGGGTGATCTGGCCTGACTCTGGCAGATCAGCCAGTTTCAGCAGCGCCTTGATCTCACGCTCTTTGGCGCCGTCAAACACAGGTGTCGCCACCGGCAGACCTTTACGCAGGTTGCCAACTAAGGTGCGCACATCGCTGTCAGACAGCTCAGCTACATTGACCTGCTGGGTATCTTTCTCGCCCAGGTCATAGACCTGTTGCAGGAAGTCGCGCATTTCGTGCAGCTCACGCTGCTCTTTGACCATGCGGTCGATCTTCTCGCCGATACCCTTGGCCGCGAGGCCCAAGTGCACTTCGAGGATCTGACCGATGTTCATACGCGATGGTACGCCCAGTGGGTTCAGTACGATGTCAACCGGACGGCCGTATTCGTCGTGTGGCATATCTTCGACCGGACAGATCTTAGAAATAACACCCTTGTTACCGTGACGGCCCGCCATCTTGTCACCAGGCTGGATGCGACGCTTAACGGCCAGATAGACTTTAACGACTTTCTGTACGCCTGGCGCCAGATCGTCCCCTTGGGTGATCTTGCGACGTTTGTTTTCGAACTTTTTGTCAAAATCGCTGCGCAGCTCTTTATGCTGCTCGGCGCTTTGCTCCAGCTCGGTTTGCTTAGCTTCGTCGTCTAACGCAATCTCAAACCAGCGTGCACGGTCGAGTTTGTTCAGGCGATCTTCACTCACACCGGCGGCGATGAGCAGGTTGCGGGTACGGCTGAAAATGCCGTCTTCCAAGATCTGGAACTCTTCAGTCAGATCTTTTTTCGCTTCCTTCAGCTGCATCTCTTCGATTTCTTTGGCGCGCTTGTCTTTTTCTAACCCATCACGGGTGAAGACTTGCACGTCAACCACTGTACCGTAGATACCGTTTGGTACGCGCAGTGAGGAGTCCTTCACATCGGAAGCCTTCTCACCAAAGATAGCACGCAACAGTTTCTCTTCTGGGGTCAGCTGAGTTTCGCCTTTTGGCGTCACTTTACCCACCAGAATGTCGCCGCCTTTCACTTCCGCGCCAACATACACGATACCGGACTCGTCGAGCTTAGACAGCGCAGCTTCACCCACGTTCGGGATGTCAGCTGTGATCTCTTCAGGCCCTAACTTGGTGTCACGCGACACGCAAGAGAGTTCTTGGATATGGATGGTGGTCAGGCGATCTTCCTGTACCACACGCTCGTTCACCAAGATCGAGTCTTCAAAGTTGTAACCGTTCCAAGGCATGAACGCGACGCGCATGTTCTGACCCAGTGCCAACTCACCCAAATCGGTTGAAGGACCGTCAGCCAATACGTCACCGGCTACGACTGGCTCACCCAACATCACGCAAGGACGCTGGTTGATACAGGTGTTCTGGTTCGAACGGGTGTACTTAGTCAAGTTGTAGATGTCGATACCGGCTTCGCCAGGCATCAGCTCATCTTCATTTACCTTGATCACGATACGTGATGCGTCAACGTAGTCGATCACACCGCCACGCTTAGCCACTACGGTCACACCGGAGTCAACCGCTACCGCACGCTCCATACCGGTACCTACCAGCGGCTTGTCTGCGCGCAGGGTTGGTACGGCCTGACGTTGCATGTTCGCACCCATCAAGGCGCGGTTCGCATCATCGTGTTCAAGGAATGGGATCAAAGCCGCAGCGACCGAAACGATCTGCTGTGGGCTTACATCCATATATTCGATTTGATCGGCGTTCATAAAGGTCGATTCACCTTTATGGCGGCATGGGATCAGCTCATCTTTCAAGCGGCCGTCCGCGTCAGTCGCGGCGCTCGCCTGTGCGATCACATATTTGCCTTCTTCAATCGCTGACAGGTAATCAACTTCGTCAGTTACCAGACCGTCGGTTACTTTGCGGTACGGGGTCTCAAGGAAACCGTACTCGTTAGTACGCGAGTAAACAGACAGCGAGTTGATCAGACCGATGTTCGGACCTTCTGGCGTTTCGATTGGGCACAGACGACCGTAGTGCGTTGGGTGTACGTCTCGCACTTCAAAGCCGGCGCGCTCACGGGTCAGACCACCTGGACCCAGCGCTGAAATACGGCGCTTGTGGGTCACTTCTGACAGTGGGTTATTCTGATCCATAAACTGGGACAGCTGGCTGGAGCCAAAGAACTCTTTCACCGCGGCCGAGATAGGCTTAGCGTTGATCAAATCTTGTGGCATCAGGGTATCCAGATCGCCTAAAGACAGGCGCTCTTTCACCGCACGCTCAACACGGACCAAGCCGACACGGAACTGGTTTTCCGCCATTTCGCCCACAGAGCGAATACGACGGTTACCCAAGTGGTCGATATCGTCCACTTCATCGTTACCGTTACGGATATCGATCAGGCGCTGCATCACCTCAACGATGTCATCTTTGCACAGGACACCCGCGCCAGTTTCGTCTTCACGATTCAAGCGACGGTTGAACTTCATGCGGCCAACGGTCGACAGATCGTAGCGCTCTTGAGCAAAGAACAGGTTTTCAAACAGCAGCTCAGCGGCTTCACGTGTTGGCGGCTCACCTGGACGCATCATGCGATAGATCTCAACTAACGCCTCTAAGCGGTTAGAAGATGAATCAATACGCAGGGTCTCAGACATGTAGGCGCCGTGGTCGAGTTCATTGGTGAACAGAACCTCAAAGCCTTTAAAGCCCGCTTCAGACAGGTTAGCAATCGCTTCCAAGCTCAACGCTTGGTTAGCAGTCACCACCATATCGCCAGTCACTGGGTGGGCGTAATCTTTCGCGGCCACTTTACCGACGACATACTCCACCGGTACCTCGATCTGCGCGATAGCTTCTTTTTCCAGCTGACGGATATGACGTGCCGTCACGCGACGACCGGTTTCCACCACCACCGCGCCATTGGCTACGATGTCGAAGGTCGCGGTTTCGCCACGCAGACGCTCTGGCACCAGCTCCATCATCAGCTTGCCTTTTTTGACCTCAAATTTGATGGTGTCAAAGAAGGTCGCCAAGATTTGCTCGGTGGAAAATTCCAGTGCGCGCAAAATAATCGACGCCGGCAGTTTGCGACGGCGGTCAATCCGCACGTACAAGCAATCTTTGGCATCGAATTCAAAATCAAGCCATGAACCACGGTAAGGAATAACGCGTGCGTTATACAGCACCTTACCAGAGGAGTGGGTTTTACCCTTGTCATGGTCAAAGAATACGCCTGGGCTGCGATGCAGCTGCGAGACGATAACCCGCTCAGTACCGTTGATCACAAAGGTACCGTTGTCGGTCATGAGTGGAATTTCACCCATGTAAACTTCTTGTTCTTTGATGTCTTTGACGGTGCCAGCAGCCGCTTCGCGATCAAAAAGAACCATGCGAAGCTTAACGCGCAGCGGCGCGGAGTAGGTCACTCCACGGATTTGACATTCTTTCACGTCAAATACCGGCTCACCCAGGCGATAGCTGACGTATTGAAGTTCAGCGCTACCGGAGTAACTGGCAATCGGGAAAACGCTACGGAAGGCAGCTTCTAAGCCGTATTCGCCGCTTTTATCCGCTTCGATGAACTGCTTGAAGGAGTCCAGCTGAATGGACAACAGGTAAGGCGTGTCCAGTACTTGGTCTCGCTTACCGAAGTCCTTACGAATGCGTTTTTTTTCGGTATAAGAGTAAACCATAGGGTTCCTCAGCTCGATGATATGTGACCCACTCTGCCCCAAAGGACAGACGTCAATGCCGTTTAAGCCTGATCCGCACGCGGAAATGCCGTGCGGGTGCTGGTTTACCGAGAATGCTAAACGGTGAAAAAATCCTCTCGGGCTACAGCGCAAAAAGGCTGGTGAATAAAAATTCACCAGCCTTAGCCTGTTTTATCAGGCTAATCTACATAAATGTAGATTATTTGATCTCAACTGAAGCACCGGCAGCTTCCAACTCTTTCTTCAGAGTCTCAGCTTCGTCCTTAGACACGCCTTCTTTCAGGTTAGCTGGAGCTGATTCTACCAGATCTTTGGCTTCTTTCAGGCCCAGACCGGTAGCGCCACGTACGGCTTTGATTACAGCAACTTTGTTCGCGCCAACAGCAGTCAGCACTACGTCGAACTCGGTCTTCTCTTCTACTGCTTCAGCAGCTGGACCAGCAGCCATAGCAACAGCGGCAGTAACACCGAACTTCTCTTCCATTGCGGTGATCAGCTCAACAACTTCCATTACAGACATAGAAGCAACGGCTTCGATGATTTGGTCTTTATTCATAGACATGACAAAAATTCCTGATGTTGAAAAAACTCAAACAGCCTAAGAGGCGAGAATTAAGCAGCAGCTTCTTCTTTTTGATCGCGAACAGCCGCGATAGTACGAACCAGCTTGCCAGCAGCGGCTTCTTTCATAGTAGCCATCAACTTCGCAATTGCTTCTTCGTAAGTCGGCAGAGTTGCCAGACGATCAATTTGTGCTGCGGCGATAAACTCACCGTTAAATGCGCCGGCCTTGATTTCGAACTTTTGGTTCGTTTTAGCAAACTCTTTGAACAAACGGGCAGCAGCGCCAGGGTGTTCGTTAGAGAAAGCAATCAAGGTAGGACCGGTAAATGCGTCGTTCAGGCACTCAAATTCAGTACCTTCAACCGCGCGACGCAGCAGGGTGTTACGCACTACGCGCATGTATACACCCGCTTCACGAGCGGTTTTACGCAGGTCGGTCATCTTGTCTACAGTTACACCGCGTGTATCGGCAACAACTGCTGACAGGGCGCCTTTGGCAGCTTCGTTGACTTCAGCAACAATTAGCTTTTTGTCTTCGAGTCCTAATGCCATTGGCTTAACTCCTGGATTGAATTCTGAGTCAACTGACTCAGTACTGACACATCCCCAAGTAATACAAGGGGGACTATGCGGTAGCAGAATTCCAGAAGAGAAAAATTCTCTCGCTGGGATTTTCCGGCACCGTCTACGCAGGAATGATTAAGGCGCTAGCCTCCTGCGGTCTTGGACGGAGGTCGAAACCCCCAACCAAATAAGGAGCGGAATTTTAAAGCAAATCCCGCGCCTTGTAAAATCATCAATTAAGCTTGAGCTTCCAGAGAAGCTTGCTCAACAGTAACACCCGCACCCATAGTGGTGGAGATGGTTACTTTCTTGATGTACTGGCCTTTTGCTGAAGAAGGCTTAGCGCGCTTCAGAGCAACCAGCAGAGCTTCGAGGTTGCCTTTCAACTGATCTTCAGTGAAAGAAACCTTACCCAGAGTGGTATGGATGATACCATTCTTGTCGTTACGGTAGCGCACCTGACCGGCTTTAGCGTTGTTTACCGCTTCAGCAACGTTAGGGGTTACAGTACCAACTTTCGGGTTTGGCATCAGACCACGTGGGCCCAGGATGGTACCCAGCTGACCAACAACACGCATCGCATCTGGAGAAGCGATAACTACGTCGAAGTTCATCTCGCCTTTCTTAACCATCTCAGCCAGATCTTCCATACCTACCAGGTCAGCACCAGCGGCTTTAGCCGCTTCAGCGTTAGGACCTTGGGTAAATACAGCAACGCGTACATCACGACCGGTACCGTTTGGCAGCACAGTTGCGCCACGTACGTTTTGGTCAGATTTACGTGCATCGATGCCGAGGTTAACCGCAACGTCAACGCTCTCAACGAACTTGGCAGTCGCCAGCTCTTTCAGCAGGGCAATGGCTTCGTTGATTGAGTACTCTTTGGTACCGTCAACTTTGTCGCGAATAACGCGCATACGCTTAGAAAGTTTTGCCATTGTCTTAGTCCTCCACTACCAAACCCATGGAACGAGCGGAGCCGGCGATGCAACGTACTTTGGCATCTAAATCGGCACCGGTCATATCCGGCTCTTTGGTCTTGGCGATTTCTTGCAGCTGAGCCACGGTCACCTTACCAACTTTATCTTTGTTTGGCTTAGAAGAGCCAGACTTGATACCAGCAGCTTTCTTCAGCAGGAAGGAAGCAGGTGGAGTTTTGGTTTCGAAGGTGAATGAACGGTCACTGTATACAGTGATCACAACTGGAGTAGGTGAACCTTTCTCCAGTTTTTCTGTACGGGCGTTAAACGCTTTACAGAATTCCATGATGTTCACACCGTGCTGACCCAGTGCTGGACCAACAGGAGGAGATGGGTTAGCTGCACCAGCAGCTACCTGCAGCTTGATATAAGCTGTGACTTTCTTAGCCATTGAAAATTACCTCAAAAATGGGTTCTAACGCCTCGGAGAAGACTCCTGCAAACGGCTCCCCAACCAATAAAGGGGCGGCGAATTATAAAAGGCTTCACCGCCTCTGACAACACCTAGCTCAGAAATTAATCAGCCTTTTTCAACTTGGCTGAAATCGAGCTCAACCGGCGTAGAGCGACCGAAGATCAGTACGGACACTTTTACGCGGCTCTTCTCGTAGTCCACTTCTTCAACGGTACCGTTGAAATCAGCAAATGGACCATCGGCAACCCGCACCATTTCACCCGGTTCGAACAGGGTTTTTGGCCGTGGCTTGTCTTGTGAATCTTGCAAGCGGTTCAAAATAGCATCCGCTTCTTTATCAGAAATCGGCGCCGGACGATCTGAGGTACCACCGATAAAGCCCATAACGCGCGGTACGCTGCGCACTAAGTGCCATGTGGTTTCGTCCATGATCATTTGTACTAATACATAGCCTGGAAAGAATTTGCGCTCGCTTTTGCGCTTTTGGCCAGAACGCATCTCAACCACTTCTTCGGTTGGGACCAGCACTTCACCAAACATCTCTTCCATCGCGTGCATCTTGATGTATTCACGCAAGGATTTAGCGACGCGGCCTTCGTAACCAGAAAAAGCCTGTACCACATACCAGCGCATGCGTTGTTCACGTTGTTCAGTCATGGCTTTTCCTTACACACCGGTAATCAGGTTAACTAACCAGACTAAAGCGCCGTCCAAGACGAACAACAGCAGTCCCATGATGGCCGTTACTACCAGCACAATCAGCGTAGTTTGGGTGGCTTCCTGACGAGTTGGCCACACCACCTTGCGCACTTCTAAGCGAGACTCACGTGCAAAAGCTAAGGTCGCTTGGCCTTTCACTGTCTGCAGGGCGACTGCCGCAGCGGCAGCGATAACAACGACCACACCTAAAGCGCGGACCGCAAGCATAACATCGCCGAGCAGGTAATTACCCACTACAGCGGCTGCCAAGATGATGAAAACCAGGCCCCAAAGCAGGGAATCCTTGCTTCCAGCTTGGCTCTCAGGAGCAACACTCATACAACCCACCTGTATCTGACGTAACCAAAGACACAAAAGCCCCGTACGAGACGAGGTCTATGGCAGGACACTGGTCAGCCAACGCAAACATTAAGTAAATTGCTTAACGACTACACCAACTAAGCCGAGCCCCTGACACAACAAAGCCCCTATTATAGGGGCTTTGGTTTATTTATGTAAGCTAAAGATTAAGCGATAACTTTAGCTACAACGCCCGCGCCTACGGTACGGCCGCCTTCACGGATTGCGAAACGCAGACCGTCATCCATCGCGATTGGTGCGATCAGGGTAACAACCATCTTGATGTTGTCGCCTGGCATTACCATCTCTACGCCTTCTGGCAGTTCGATGGTACCGGTCACGTCAG
>JBOFMA010000110.1:0-8105 GCA_051658125.1 Aeromonas sp. | reverse complement strand
TTTTTAATTTTGGAGGAAGTTATCATGCAATGTTTCTGGCGCCGCGGCGTGTTTGCCCTCGGGATGCTGTGCTTGAGCGCGGGTCTTAGCTCGGCGCAGGCGGCGGAGTTGCCGCCATTAGATGTGGCGGGGGCTACGCAAAAACAGGCGCTGCTCCTTGATGTGCGCGCCAGTCATTTTTACAACGGCTGGCCGGCAGCCGGTGAGCGCCAAGGCGGCCACTTAGCCGGCGCGCAAAACTTTTCCGCGGAATGGAAACTAAGTGACGAAGATTGGCCACGCGTGCGGCGCGAAAAAGGCCTGCTGCCAACGCGGGCGGTGGCGCTGTATGGCAGCAAGCGGCAAGTGGCCGAAGTGGCGCGCCAGCTGCGCGCCCAAGGCATAACGCAGCTCTATAGCTTGCAAGGCTGGCAAAGCGCGCCGCGCAGCGCGCTGGCCCGCTGGTCGCAACTGGTTTATCCGCGTTGGCTAGCCGATTTACAAGCCGGTAAACCCGTCGCGGCCGCGCCGCGGGCGGGCTGGAAATTATTTGAAGTCGATTGGGGCGCGCCGAAATTGTTTTTAGTCAGCCACATTGCGGGTGCAGGGTATATCGACACCAACCGCCTCGAGCGCGAGCCGCTGTGGAACAAAGTCAGCGACAGCGAGCTGCAGGCTTATTTGCTGGAATTGGGCATTACCCACGATACCCCGGTGATCCTATATGGGCGCAACAGTATGGCGGCCGCGCGCGCGGCGCACTTGATGTTGTATGCCGGGGTAAAAGATGTACGCCTGCTCGATGGCGGTTTGGCGGCGTGGTTTGTGGAGCACTTGCCAACGCGCACCGGTTTGCCGCACGCCTATGCGGCGGCTACACAATTTGGCAGCTCGTTGCCGGCACGCCCAGAGCTGTTTAGCTCGCAAGCTAAAGTGAAAAGCATGCTCCGCGATCCGCGTAGTGCGGTGGTCAGCATTCGCACCTGGGAGGAGTTTATCGGCGACATCTCCGGTTATAGCGATATGGATCGCAAAGGCGATATTGCCGGCGCCAAGTGGGGCCACGGCGGCGAGAATGCCAACGGCATGCAAGATTTTCATAATGTGGATGGCAGCATGAAAGCGGCGACCGACATTCGCGCCATGTGGCAGGCTTGGGGCATTAAGGCCCATCAGCCCACGGCGTTTTATTGTGGTACCGGCTGGCGCGCCTCAGAAGCGTTTTTTTACGCCTATGTGATGGGCTGGTCACAGGTCAGCGTGTATGACGGCGGCTGGTATGAGTGGAGCTTAGATCCGGCCAATCCGGTGGCGCGCGGTGCGCGGGCGCCGCACGCAGAATAAAAAAAAGGCCGGTCACTGACCAGCCTAAACTTCAGC
This sequence comes from Aeromonas sp., assembly GCA_051658125.1. Taxonomy (GTDB): domain Bacteria; phylum Pseudomonadota; class Gammaproteobacteria; order Enterobacterales; family Aeromonadaceae; genus Aeromonas. The sequence continues at coordinate 6,746 of JBOFMA010000110.1, read as the reverse complement.
AACGGCTCTTCTTGCCTCGGTTTGGTTAACGCTTAAAAATCATAACGGGCGGCGAGTTGAAAATCGTCTTTGGTCTTCTCGGCCTTGCCTGCGTCTAGCGCATCTAAATTATTCAGGCGGTATTCGGCAATTAAGCGCAGATTTTTGTTGAGCTTGTAGTGCGCGCCAAGCGTGTAGTAATCCACTTTATCCGTCTTCTTACCTGTCGTGGTATCTTCACGCTCTTGCTTGTTCCACAGCGCCATCAAGCCGATGCCATTGCTGACGTTGTAGCCTAACGCGGCTTCATAACCGCGGTGGTCGGTGCCGGTGGCGATAAAATCGCTGCCGCTGGCGTAACTAAACGCAGCATAGATAGTTTTATTATCAAACTTAGCCGACGCCAACCACAGTTTGGCATCCTCTTCATTATCGGCATTGCGCTGGCCGAGGTTATAACCGCCGCCGAGCGTGACATTAAAGGGCAAGCGATAGGTGATAGCGGCGCCATACGCCGCATCGCTGGCGTTATCGCTTAGGTTTTCTTCTTGATTGCCATCGAGTTTATAGCTGGCATCGACGGTAAAATTGTTCAACGCATGACTGTATTTAATGACTGAGCCGGCGCGATTGGTGGCAAAGGTGTCGGTGTCAGTGCCTAGTGCTTTGGCCCCGTAGCCATCGGATAAGGCCACATCGGTCCAATCGGCCAGCGTGCCGAGCGCGCCTTTTTGTCGGCCAAAGGTGACGGTGCCGAACGCGCCCTTTAAGCCGGCAAAGGCTAAGCGGGTGCGCAGGTTTTCATCTTTTTTATCGTCACCATCATCATCACCGGCGAGCGTTTTTTCGTTATCGTTGATATACAACTGCACTTCATACTGCGCAATCGCGCTCAAACCTGCTTGCACTTGCGTGTTGGCCTTAGCGCCAAAGCGGATGAAGTGATTGGCGCCATTTTTTTCGCTGTAATCTTGCGTGCCGTCTTTTTTCTCGCCGACGAAATGCCCAGCGTAAACGCGGCCATACAGATCCACGGCGGCAGTCTCATTGTTAAACACTTCAACAGCATTCGCTTGGCTTGCAGCGGCTAGAGCCAGCGCCAGTACAGACATCTTGTTCATAGTCATCCCATATAATTATTAGCCATCAGCAAGCGCGTCCTATGCAGGGCACGTTCAATGCGGGGGGCAGGTTAACGGGCGAGCATGACACTGCGGTTACGCACAAATAACACTTTATTGACCAGTCGATGACGGTTTTTTGACAAGCGCACAAGACCTGTGCAGCGCTAGCTGAATGGCAGCTGAAAGATACTGGCCGTGGATTATTTAACTTTTCGCCGCAACAGGTCGCTGTCAATGGCGTCAGATTGTTGAGGTGAAATAAATTGATGATTGCACACAAGAAAATCCAACGCCTGTTGGGCGTGCTATTGGTTGCGCTGTCTGCCCAAGCACAGGGGTCAACTCAATTTAGCTTGGGGGATGCCGAAATCGTCAAAAAAGAGCGTTTTGCCACCATCACGTTGCCCGAGTGCAAAAAGGCCACGCAGGTGCGTTTAAAAGTGTTTGATGACATGGGCATTAACCGCGTGCGCTTGGTCGATGACGCGGGCAAAAAACGTGTGATCCGCTACGACCGCAAAATTAAAGGCGGCAAAGTGACTAAATGGGTCACGCTCGGCGCCGAGCGCTGCATTAAAGCGGTGCGCATTTACGCGAAATCGAACTTTGTCGATGGTTATAGCCACGGCAAGATCCGCGTCTATGCGCGCAACAAGGCGCTGCAACCGGCTAATAACTAACGCAGGTTAAGTTCGCGGCAGCAATAAAAACACCCCCCATAACAAGTTATGGGGGGTGTTTTTATTGCTGCGCCACCTCGCTTGGATTAATGCTTGGGGCGAAAGGCGCGGATCACTGCTTCATTGCAGACTAAGTACGGGCCGTCCATTAGATCTAAGCAATAAGGAATGGCGGGGAACACGGCGTCTAAGCATTCGCGAATGGATTTGGGCTTGCCCGGCAGGTTGAGGATCAAGCTTTGGCCGCGCAGGCCGGCGGTTTGACGCGATAAAATCGCCGTCGGCACAAATTTTAATGATTCGGCGCGCATCAATTCACCAAAGCCCGGCAGCATGCGATCGCACACCGCTTCGGTGGCTTCTGGCGTAACATCGCGCTTCGCGGGCCCCGTGCCGCCGGTGGTGACAATTAAGCGGCAATCTTGTTCATCGGCTAGCTCAATTAAGGCCGCTTCAATCAGGGCTTGCTCATCGGGCACTAAGCGGTAGACCGGCTGCCAGGCTGAGTTGAGGTAGTCGGTTAGGGTCGCTTGAATGGCCGCGCCGGATAGATCTTCATATACGCCGGCACTGGCGCGGTCGCTGACAGTGACTATGCCAATGTTGGCAGGGGAAACGGTCATACAGGGTCCTTGGGTTAGGGGGTTAGTTCGCCGCGCAGCGATTGCTGCATCAGCACGCGAATTTGCTCTGCACTTAAATCTTGGCTTAATAAAAAGTGCAGCTTAGTTAAGGCGGCTTCCACCGTCATATCAAAGCCGGAGATCACCCCCGCCCGCGCCAACGCATTACCGGTGGCATAGCCGCCCATATTCACTCGCCCATGCAGGCACTGGCTTAAGTTGACGATGATCACCCCTTGTGCGCTGGCGTCACGCAGCAAGTCGAGCATAGCCGCGTTTTGCGGCGCGTTACCGACCCCAAACGACAGCAAGATCAGCGCTTTTACCGGTTGACGCAATAGGTTAGCGATCACATCGCTGGAAATACCTGGATAAAGGGTGACCACGCCAATGGGTTGCGGCGTGATGGTATGTAAGCGCAAGGGTTGCGAGCTGGGCACGCCTAATTGACCGGCGATAAGTTCAATGGCAATACCGGCATTGAGCAGCGGCGGATAATTAGGTGAGTCAAAGGCATGAAAGCCGTCGGCATGCACTTTTTTGCTGCGGTTGCCGCGATAGAGCTGATTATTAAAAAATAGCGCAACTTCATTGATCGGGTAGTGGGCGGCTAAATACAGTGCATTGAGCAGGTTTTGCTGGCCGTCGGAGCGCAGTTCAATTAGCGGAATTTGCGAGCCGGTGATAATCACCGGTTTCGTTAAATCCTCGAACATGAACGAGAGCGCAGAAGCGGTAAACGACATGGTGTCGGTGCCGTGCAAAATGACAAAGCCATCGTAATCGTCGTAATGGGCGCGGATATCTTCGGCGATGCGCTGCCAGTCGGCCGGCGTCATGTCGGACGAATCGATCAGCGGCGCATATTCATGCACATAAAAGCTGGGCATTTCGGCGCGCTGAAATTCAGGCAACTTGGCCAAGCAGTCGGCCATAAAACCCACTTGCGGCACATAGCCTTGGGCGGAGCGCTGCATACCGATGGTGCCGCCGGTATAGGCGATGTAGATAGACTTTTTCATCAAACTCGCTGTATGGGCAAGAAACGGGCCGGCATTATAAAGCGCGCGTGGGCAAATAACAGTGATCTGGCCGCAGCGCGCCGGCAGTTAGTTATGCTAAAAACGCGCAAAAAAAGAGCTAAGTTAAGCGGTTTCACTGGTAATAATTGCGTTTTTTTGCTAGGGTCGGGCGTCTTTTCAGCACGCCGCCGTACGAATGGGCGGGGGCTGTGGTTCATAACATGAGAGGTTTGCATGTTTTTGTTAGATTCTTACGCCACGCTGGTGGCGGCGACCTCGGTGCTGCTGTTTGGCCGTTTGCTGGTGCAGCGCGTGACGTGGTTGCGCACTTTTAACATTCCCAAACCGGTGGTTGGCGGCTTGGTGGTCGCACTGGCACTGCTGTTATTGCGCGAGTTTGCGCAGTTTGAGGTGCGTTTTGATACCGCCTTGCAAACGCCGTTGATGTTGGCATTTTTTGCCTCTATCGGTTTGTCGGCCGATTTGGCCAGCTTAAAGACCGGCGGCAAAGCGGTGACGCGCTTTTTGCTGGTAGTGGCCGGTTTGCTGGTGGTGCAAAACAGCTTAGGTGTTGGACTGGCCTCGTTGCTTGGCCTTGACCCGCATATGGGCCTGCTGGCCGGTTCGATTACCTTGTCCGGTGGGCATGGCACGGGGGCGGCGTGGAGCAGCACCTTTAGTGAAAAATTTGGCATTGAGTCGGCGGCAGAGTTGGCAATTGCTTGCGCGACCTTCGGCTTAGTGTTAGGCGGTCTGATTGGCGGCCCGGTTGCGCGCTATTTGGTGAAAAAAGTGCGGGTGCCGGGCGCCGAGCACAACACCGATGACGTGCCGCAAGTGTTTGAAATGCCGGACATGGAGCGCCAACTGACCGCGTTTAGCTTGATTGAAACCTTGGCGCTGATTGCCGTGAGTTTGCAAGGCGGCGAAATGCTCGCGGCCGCGCTCAAAGGGGGCGTGCTGGAGTTGCCGGTGTTTGTCTGCGTCTTGTTTGTGGGCGTATTGCTGCGCAACGCGTTAGAGCTGCTCGATTGGCATGATGTCAGCGATCGCGAAGTGTCGCTGCTCGGTAACGTGAGCTTATCGCTGTTTTTAGCTATGGCGTTAATGAGCTTGCGCTTGTGGGAATTGGCCAGCTTAGCGCTGCCCATTTTCATTTTGCTGGCGGCGCAAACCGTGGCGATGGCGCTGTACGCGGTATTTATTACCTTCCGCGTGATGGGCAGCAACTACGATGCGGCGGTGCTGGCGGCCGGTCACTGCGGCTTTGGTTTGGGCGCAACCCCGACCGCGATTGCTAACATGCAGGCGGTGACCCAGCGTTTTGGTCCGTCGCATCTGGCCTTTTTGATCGTGCCGATGGTGGGCGCCTTTTTCGTCGACATCATCAACGCGATGGTGATTAAGCTGTTTATGGCACTGCCGTTTTTAGCGTAAACCGCCGTAAAAAACGCCCCGCTAAGCGATTAGCGGGGCGTTTTTGTCTTTGCAGGCGGCTATATCTTGCCGCCGATTTTGGCTAGAATGACGCGTTTTTTCTATTTATCACCTCACACGAGACCTGCACCATGTTTGAAGTGAATCCGGTATTAAACCAGCTGAAGGATCTGGCCGCGCGCACAGAGCTTCTTCGGGGGTATCTTTGACTATGACGCCAAAAAAGAGCGTCTAGAAGAGGTCAATGGCGAGCTTGAATTGCCAGAAGTGTGGAATGAGCTCGAGCGCGCGCAAGCGCTCGGCAAAGAGCGCGTAGCGCTAGAAACCGTAGTCAACACCATCGACACCCTAACCCAAGGGGTGGATGACGTGGAGATGCTGGTGAGCTTGGCCGTTGAAGGCGAAGATGAAGAGACCTTCAACGAAGCTATTGCCGAAGGTAATGAGCTGGAAGCGAAATTAGTTGAGCTTGAATTTCGCCGTATGTTTAGCGGCCAGCACGACGCGTCTGACTGCTATATCGATATTCAATCAGGCTCAGGCGGCACCGAAGCGCAAGATTGGGCCAACATGGTGCTGCGCATGTATTTGCGCTGGGGTGATGCCCACGGCTATAAGCCAGAATTAATTGAATGCTCCGATGGCGATGTGGCGGGCATTAAATCCGCCACCATTAAACTCAGCGGTGAATATGCCTTTGGTTGGCTGCGCACCGAAACGGGCGTGCATCGCTTAGTGCGTAAATCGCCGTTTGACTCCGGTGGTCGGCGGCACACCTCATTTTGTTCGGTGTTTGTGTATCCCGAAGTCGATGACGACATCGATATCGACATCAATCCCGCCGATCTGCGCATTGATGTGTACCGCGCCTCGGGCGCCGGTGGTCAGCACGTTAACCGGACCGAGTCTGCCGTGCGTATTACCCACGTGCCGACCAATACCGTGGTGCAGTGCCAAAATGACCGCTCGCAGCACAAAAACAAAGATCAGTGTATGAAGCAGCTCAAAGCCAAGTTGTATGAGCTCGAAATGCAAAAGCAGAACGCGGAAAAACAGGTCTTAGAAGATAACAAGTCGGATATCGGCTGGGGCAGCCAAATCCGCTCCTATGTGCTCGATGACTCACGCATCAAAGATCTGCGCACCGGCGTAGAAACGCGCAACACCCAAGCGGTGCTCGATGGCGATTTAGACAAATTTATTGAAGCCAGCCTGAAATCTGGCCTGTAACGAGGGATTTTTTATGTCAGAAGCGATGAATAACGGCGCGGCCGAGTTAAACAAAGAGTTAAATAATGAAATGCAAGAGCGCCGCAACAAGCTGGCGGCGCTGCGCGCGCAAGGCAACCCGTTCCCGAACGATTTTCGCCGCGAGCACTTCTCTGGCGATCTGCAGGCAGAATTTGCTGGTAAAACCAACGACGAATTAGTCGCGCTGGGGCAAAAAGTCACCATCGCCGGCCGCATCATGACCCGCCGTATCATGGGTAAAGCTTCATTTGCCACCCTGCAAGACATGGCCGGTAAAATTCAAATTTACGTGACCCGCGATGACCTAGCCGAAGGCTTTTATAACGAACAGTTTAAAAAGTGGGATTTAGGCGACATCGTTGGCGTTGAAGGCGTGCTGTTTAAGACCCAAACCGGCGAATTGTCGGTGCATGTATCGGGTATTCGTCTGCTGACCAAAGCCCTGCGCCCACTGCCAGAAAAGCACAAAGGCCTGACCGACCAAGAAGCGCGCTGCCGCCAGCGTTATTTAGACCTGATCGCCAACGACGACTCGCGCAAAACCTTTGTCATCCGTACCCAAGTGGTCGCCGGCATCCGTAAGTTCTTAAACGATAAGCGCTTTATGGAAGTAGAAACGCCGATGATGCA
>JBOFMA010000109.1:0-12760 GCA_051658125.1 Aeromonas sp. | reverse complement strand
CGACTTAACCGAGGCTCCCATGTTTGAACAGGTAGTTGCTGCGCCCGCTGATCCCATTTTGGGCTTAACCGAGGCGTTTGCCCGCGATCCCCGTACCCATAAAATCAATTTAGGGGTCGGTATTTACAAAGATGAAGCGGGCGCGACGCCCATTTTGGCCTGTGTCAAAGCGGCTGAGGCGCGCTTACTCACCTGTGAGCAGACCAAAAACTACTTAAGCATTGAAGGTAGCGCCGCCTACGGCCGCGTGGTGCAGCAGCTACTGTTTGGTCAACACAGCGCGTTACTCGATAGCGGCCGCGCCAAAACTGCGCAAGCGCCCGGTGGCACCGGCGCGCTGCGCATTGCCGCTGAATTTTTGGTGCGCAACCATTTAAGCCGCACCATTTGGGTGAGTGATCCGACGTGGGCTAACCACATCAGTGTATTTGAGGCCGCCGGATTGCACGTTAAGCGCTACCCCTATTACGATGCCGCTAACAAGGCGCTGGATTTTAGCGCCATGCAAACGGCGTTAGCCGAGGTCGCGCCGGGCGATGCGGTGCTGCTGCACGGCTGCTGCCATAACCCGACCGGCGTGGATTTAAACGCGGCGCAGTGGCAGGCGTTGGCTGAGCAAAGTCAGGTCGGTGGCTGGTTGCCGCTGTTTGATTTTGCCTATCAAGGTTTTGGCCACGGTATTGAAGAGGATGCCGCCGGTTTGCGCTTATTTAGCGCCTGCCATGCGGAATTGCTGGTGGCCAGTTCATTTTCGAAAAACTTTGGCTTGTATAACGAACGCGTCGGTGCCTTTACGCTAGTGAGCGCCACGGCTGAGGTGGCGCACACCGCCTTTACCCAAGTTAAAGCGGTGATCCGTGCTAACTACTCCAACCCACCGTGTCATGGCGCGGCGATTGTCACCACCATCATTAATGATCCCGAACTGTATGCGCAGTGGGTTGAGGAAGTGGCCGGCATGCGCTTGCGTATTCGCCAGATGCGCCAATTGCTGGTGGAAAAGCTGCACGCCTGCGGCGTGAAGCAGGACTTTAGCTTTATCTGCCAGCAAAACGGCATGTTCTCGTTTTCTGGCTTAAGCAAGGCGCAAGTGGATTTGCTGCGCGATGAGTTTGCCATTTACATCGTCGGCTCGGGGCGTATCAGTGTGGCGGGCATCACCCACGCTAACATCAACGCCCTGTGCGCCGCACTGGCCAAAGTGCTCTAACGCGTTAGCCCGGCCTAAACCCCCTCCCAGCCTCCCCCTTACTGCGCAAGGGGGAGGAGCCGATGGCGCGAGGGCAGAAGTCGCCCCTAACCGTCTTGTCATCCTGCGCCGGCGCGCAGGATGAGCGTGGGGAGGGGGCGCTGCGCGTTAACGCAGGTTTTTGCGCTTTTGCCATTGGCGCCAAATACTAAACCGCCACAGCGCGCGAATGGCGAAATAACTCAGCACCGAGGAGGCAATTGCTAGCACCACCGAGCCGAGCAGCAGCGGCGGGGCTACGTTTTCAAACACCGAGCTTAACCAGGCCCAGTTAAATTGAATATCGATCACCTCAGCGGTTTGGCCGAGCAGTTGGCAGCCGAGTAAATAGGCGCCGTAAAATAGCGGCGGCATGGTCAGGGGATTGGAAACCCAGACCAAAGCCACTGACAGTGGCAAATTCACCCGAAATAAAATGGCCAGCCCTGCGGCAAACACCATTTGAAACGGCACCGGTATCCAGGCCATAAACAGGCCAACGGCAAAGGCGCCGGCGGCACTGCGGCGGTTAAAGTGCCATAAATTGGCATCGAGCAGGTATTTACCAAACAGTTGCAGGTGTTTGTGCTCTTTGAGTTTGTCTTGGTCGGGGATCCAACGCTTGATCAGGTGTTTGGGCATATATCAACCTTGCTAAAGATGGTGCTGCTATGGATAGAGCACTCGTATTGTTCGCCCTTGGGGCCAGTTCATCATTATTTTGGCCGTGGCTGCCCGCGGGCGGGTGGGCCGCAGGCTTACTGTTACTGGCTTTGGTCTGCGTGTGGCAGCGCTGCTATTGGCCGCTGGCGCTGCTCGCGGGGATCGGTTGGTGCCTGCTGCAACTGCCGCTGCGTCTGGCTTGGCTCGATAAACTGGACCCTGCGCCCAAAGCGGCGGCTATCATAACGGCTTCTTTGCGCAGTGCCGAGCCTTCGGACGAAAAATTTACCCGCCTGACACTTAAATTAGAGCGCTTAAATGGCACAAAGGTTTTTCCCGCGCCCATCATCAGACTCAATGCGTACCAAACGCTGCCACCGTTAACCGTGGGCAGCCGCCTGACCCTTAGTGCCAGTTTAAAACCTGCCCATGGCTTAGCCAATGCCGCCGGTATGGATGGCCGGCGTTTGCTGCTTGGGCGCGGTATTACCGCCACCGGCACGTTGCGCCGCCTGCTGAGTGTTGAACCCGCGCCACTGGGCTGGCGCGCGCGTTGGTTGGCCGCTGCACAAAACCTGTGGGCGCCGCTGCCGAGCGCGCCGCTTCTGGCCGCCCTGACTTTTGGCGAGCAAGGCGGCATCAGCGATGAGCAGTGGCAGCTGTTTCGCGGCGCGGGCATCACCCACATTATTGCCATTTCGGGTCAGCATATTGCGCTGGTGGCCGTGCTCGGGGCATGGCTCGGGCGGCTCGCGGGCGTGCGCGGCGCTGTGATCATGGCGCTGGTGTTTGCCGCCACCTATAGCTGGCTGGCCGGTTTTGCGGTGGCCACTGTGCGGGCGCTGATCATGGTCGCAGTGTGGAGTGTGCTGCGCTGGTGGCAACGCGAGTGGCCCAGTTATCGCTTGTGGCTGTGCGCGTTTGTTTTGCTGGTGCTGATTGACCCATGGGCGCTGTATAGCGCGGGCTTTTGGTTGTCATTTCTTGCCGTGGCGCTGTTGCTGGGTTTAAGCGCATGGCAGCGCTATGTCTCGCTCTGGCGCTTGCAGTGGGTCTTGCTGCTGGGGTTATTGCCGCTGCAATTGGCCCTGTTTGCCGGCATAGCGCCGTTGGCGCTGCTGCTCAACTGGCTGCTGGTACCGCTATTTTGTGTGGCGATCATACCGCTGGCGCTGCTTGGCGTGTTGTTGGCGCCCCTGCTGCCGGCGTTGGCGTTTTATCTGTTTTATGCCGCCGATGGCCTGCTTGGCGGCGTGCTGCAGGGGCTAACGCTACTGGCCGAGGCCTTAACCCTGTGGTGGCCGCTGGCGTGGTGGTGGCTGCCGCTGAGTTCACTGCTGCTGTTGGTTTGGCTGGCCTATCGCTGGTCGGCGCTGCGCCCGCTGGCGCTGCCGATCAGTGCGGCGCTCCTGCTTGGTGCCCTGAGTCCTGCGCCGCCTTGGCAGGTGCGCGTGCTCGATGTCGGCCAAGGCTTGGCGGTGCTTATTGTGGCCAATGGCCGCGCGCTGCTGTATGACACCGGCGATCGCTTTCCGGGCGGCTTTAATTTGGCCGAGGCGGCGGTGCTGCCGAGCCTGCACCGCTTAGGCATTAATCAACTCGATACCCTGCTCATCAGCCACAAGGATAAAGATCATGCCGGTAATCGCGATTTGCTCTGGCGTAGTGTGCCGATTGCCCGCGAGATCTCCTCTTTTGCTTTTAATGCCCGTACCGAACCTTGCCAGCGCGGGCAAACTTGGCAGTGGCAAGGCTTAACCTTGCAACTGCTCTGGCCGCCGGCGGGGCAAAGCACACAAACGCGCTCTAATAACCAAAGCTGCGTGCTGCAGATAAGTGACGGCCAGCGCCGTGTGCTGCTGAGCGCGGATATTGAGCGCGAAGCAGAAAGTGCGCTGGTGGCGCTTAATGGCGGCGAATTGGCGAGTAACGTGCTGGTGAGCCCACACCACGGCAGTCGCACCTCATCGACGCCGGCGTTTATTGACGCGGTGGCGCCGCAAGAAGTCATTCATAGCGCCGGTTTTCGCAATCAGTGGGATTTTCCGCGTGCTGACATCGTTGAGCGCTATTGGCGCCGTGGTGCGCGGCAGTGGGTGACGGGGCTTGAGGGCGAAATTGTCATCACTCCCAGCGGCCAAGGCGTTAACGTGCGTGCCGAGCGCGATGGTGGCCCTTGGTGGCGGCGCGGCGATGCTTGGTGGCAGGCGCGCCGCTGGCCCTGACCTGCCCCGTCAGGGCAATAAATGGCGCAATGGTTGGTAGATGGGAGCGGATTGGCTAGAATAGCGCGTCTTTTCCTACCTAAGCGGCTTTTCATGCAAGCAGAATACTCTCAAGCCACCTGGCCGGTCTTTAAGCGCCTGCTCGGCTATGTACGCGACCGTAAGCTAGGCCTGATTGGCGGCATTATCGGTATGCTCGGCTATGCGGCAGTTGATACCACCTTTGTTTATTCCATCAAGCCGTTGATTGACCAAGGCATTAACGGCAACGATGCCAGCGTGCTGAAATGGATGCCGATCTTTGTGCTTGGCATCGTGGCGCTGCGCGGTGTGGCGAACTTTTTGTCCACCTATTGCATGGCGTGGGTCGGCAACCATGTGGTGATGCGCCTGCAGCAGCAGGTGTTTGCCCACTTGATGGCAATGCCGATGAGCTTTTTTGACCGGCAAAATACCGGCAGTTTACTGTCGAAAGTGACCTATGACGCCGGACAAGTCTCCTCGGCGGCCAGTTCCACCTTGGTCACCTTGGTGCGCGAAGGCGCCACGGTGATTGGCTTGCTCGGCTTAATGTTTTATCACTCATGGCAATTGTCGCTGATCTTCTTTGTGGTGGGGCCCTTGGTTGGCATAGTCATTGGCCTGATCAGCCGCCGTTTTCGCAGTATTAGCCGCAACATTCAGCAAGCGGTGGGCCATATCACCACCTCGACCGAACAGATGCTCAAAGGGCACAAAGAGGTGTTGATGTTTAACGGCCAAGCGGTGGAAGCGGCACGTTTTGGCCGCATCAGCAATCACATGCGCCAGCAAACCATGAAAATGGTGGCAGCGAATGCGGTGGGCACGCCGCTGGTGCAGTGCGTGGCCTCGATTGCCTTGGCGGCGTTTTTGTATGTCGCCACCGTCGATAGCGTGCGCATGGAATTGACCGCCGGTACCTTTACCGTGATGGTCACCTCGATGATGATGCTGCTTAAACCGTTAAAAAGCCTGACGGATTTAAATAACCAGTTTCAGCGCGGCATCACTGCCTGCCAAAGCCTATTTGGCCTGCTTGATAGCGCGCCCGAAGAGGACTCCGGCCGCCAAGCGGTCACCCGCGTGCAGGGCGAAATTGAGTTTCGTAATGTCACCTTTACCTACCCAACCAAAGAGACCCCCGCGCTGCACAACGTTAGCTTTAAAGTCGCGGCGGGCAAATCGGTGGCACTGGTGGGGCGCTCGGGCTCGGGTAAAAGTACCATTGCCAGCTTGCTGACGCGGTTTTACGACATCGAACAGGGCGAAATTTTGCTCGATGGCGTCAATATTCGCGATTACCGCTTGAGCGAGTTACGTGCCCAGTACGCCTTGGTGTCGCAACAAGTGCACCTGTTTAATGACTCGGTGGCCAATAACATCGCCTATGCCGCCGAAGGGCGTTACAGCAGCGCGCAAATTGAGCAGGCGGCGAAAATTGCCCATGCCGAAGAGTTCATCAGCAAGATGGCACAAGGCTTTGACACCGTGGTAGGGGAAAATGGCGCCTCGCTCTCGGGCGGCCAGCGCCAGCGTTTAGCCATTGCCCGCGCCTTGCTGCGCGATGCACCGGTGTTGCTGCTTGATGAAGCGACCTCGGCGCTAGATACCGAGTCCGAGCGCCACATTCAAGCGGCGATTGATGAGTTATGTAAAGCGCGTACTTCGCTGGTGATTGCGCATCGCTTATCCACCATTGAAAAAGCCGATGAAATTTTGGTGATAGATGAAGGGCGCATCGTGGAACGCGGTAATCACGCCGCGCTGATGGCCCACGGCGGTACCTATGCCCAGTTGCGCGCCATTCAATTTGGCGCCGAGCCCGCCCCTGCGGCCGGAGCGGCGGAATCAGTGCATGCTTGAGCGCGCTTTTAACCGCTTATGGTATGGGCAAAGTGCGGCGCGCTGGTGGCTGGCGCCGCTCGCGCTGCTGTTTGCGGTTATCAGCGGTGTGCGCCGTTATGGCTATCGGCACGGCTGGTTTAATGCCTATCGCAGCACATTGCCTGTGCTGGTGGTGGGTAATTTATCCGTGGGCGGCAATGGTAAAACCCCGCTGGTGATTTGGCTGGCGGAGCAACTGCGCGCGCGTGGCTACTCGCCAGCGATTGTTAGCCGTGGCTATGGCGCATCGCCGCCGCATACGCCGTTTTTAGTGACGGCCGATAGCGATGCGCGCCAAGCCGGTGACGAGCCTTTGCTGCTGGCTAAGCGCACCGGGTGTCTGGTGGTGATTGCGCCGAAACGCGCGAGCGCGGTGCAGTGGCTTGAAGCCAATAGCACGGCAGATATTATCCTCACCGATGATGGCCTGCAGCACTATGCGCTGGCGCGTGACATTGAAATAGTGGTGGTAGATGGCGCGCGCCGTTTTGGTAACGGCTGCTTGCTGCCAATGGGGCCGCTGCGCGAGCCGCTCACGCGTTTAAAGCGCGTGCAGGCGGTGGTGTGTAATGGCAGTGCGCCGGGCAAAGGCGAGTACGCTATGGGGTTAGTGCCAGCGCCGCTGCGCCGGGTGTGTGACGATGCGCTGTTGACCGATGAGGAGCTGGCGCGTTTACAAGCCCCGGTCGATGCGCTCGCCGGCATTGGTTATCCGCCCCGTTTTTTCCAAAGCCTAGCGGCGCAAGGCGTGCAGCTAGATCGCACGCTGGCGTGCGCCGATCACCAAGCGTTTGTGGCCAGTGACTTATTGGCGCGCTTTGGCGACAAACCGCTGATCATGACGGAAAAAGATGCGGTTAAATGCCGCGCCTTTGCCCCCGCGCACTGGTGGTATCAGCCGGTGAATGCGCAGATTGCCCCTTCATTGCTGGACCCTATACTGAGTCGTTTGCCTGCCCGTTAAAGGAGTATCGTATGGCATTAGATGTGAAATTAGTCGAGGTGATTGCCTGCCCGCGCTGCAAAGGCCCGCTGCAGTTGCAGCGCGCGGCCGCGAGCGACGCCGCCCCCACCGCCCATGAGCTGATCTGCCGTTTTGATCGCTTAGCTTATCCATTGGAGGCGGGCATTCCAGTGCTACTGGAAAATCGCGCCCGCACCTTAACCAGCGATGAGTTACCTGCATGAGTTTTGTTGTTGTCATCCCTGCCCGCTACGCCTCTAGTCGTTTGCCGGGCAAACCGTTAGCCGATATTGCTGGCAAACCCATGGTGCAGCATGTGGCAGAAAAAGCCCTGCAGTCAGGCGCCGCGCGCGTGATTGTGGCCACCGATGATGAACGCGTGCGCGCGGCGATTGTGCGCAATGCTGAGTTAAATGCCGCGGGCGTGGAGGTGTGCATGACCTCACCGGCCCATCCGTCGGGCACGGCCCGTTTGGCTGAAGTGTGCGCGCACTATGGCTTTAGCCCTGAGACTATAGTGGTCAATGTGCAAGGCGATGAGCCGCTTATTCCGCCCCAGATCATTCGCCAAGTGGCCGATAACTTAGCCGCGGCGCACGCGCCGATGGCGACGCTCTCAGTGCCGATGCACGACGCTGACGAGGTGTTTAATCCCAATGCGGTGAAAGTGGTTACCGATGCGGCGGGCTATGCGCTGTACTTTAGCCGCGCGCCCATTCCGTGGGAGCGCGATCGCTTTGCGCTAAGCCGCGCGACCGTGGGCGATTTTTATCAGCGCCATATTGGCATTTACGCCTACCGCGCTGGGTTTATCGCCCGTTACGTGGCCTGGGCGGCCAGCCCGCTGGAAGAGATTGAAGCCTTAGAGCAGCTGCGCGTGCTTTGGCATGGTGAAAAGATCCATGTGGCGCCGGCGTTAATCGCGCCGCCGGTCGGCGTCGATACGCCAGAGGATCTGGCGGCAGTGCGTGCACTGCTAACGGACTCTCATCTTAAGGGTTAAACGTGGCGGTAAATAGGCAGACAAGGGCGCGCAAGACGCCCTTTAATTTTTTCACGTCACTTTGGCAAGTTACCTGTAAAAAAATTACGAGCCAGATCAAACTTTTCGCCCCCTCTAATTGCCAAAATGCGACCATTGGCTATGATAGCCACGCTGTATTAGCCCTAATGTGGCAAACAATAAATTACAAAAATTAAAACTGGGGTGACAGGTTGATTAACGTATTCCTGGTCGATGATCACGAACTGGTGCGTACAGGGATTAGACGCATTTTAGAAGATGTACGCGGGATCAAGGTCGTAGGCGAGGTCGGCAGCGGGGAAGCGGCCGTGGCTTTTTGTCGCCAGCACCATCCGGATGTGATCTTGATGGACATGAATATGCCGGGGATTGGCGGGTTAGAAGCAACGCGTAAAATTTTGCGCATGCAGCCGGATGTGCGCATTATCGTGCTCACTATTCACACGGAAAACCCGTTTCCAACCAAGGTGATGCAAGCGGGCGCGGCGGGTTATTTAACCAAAGGGGCGGCGCCGGATGAGATGATCCAAGCTATTCGTTTGGTGCATTCTGGTCAGCGCTATATTTCGCCAGAAATTGCCCAGCAAATGGCGCTGAGCCACTTTGCGCCGGCGGATGAAAATCCGTTTAAAGCATTGTCTGAGCGCGAGCTGCAGATCATGCTGATGATCACCAAGGGGCAAAAGGCGCCACAAATTGCTGAGCAGCTCAATTTGAGCCCGAAAACGGTCAACAGTTATCGTTATCGTTTGTTTAGCAAATTAGGCATCAAAGGTGACGTGGAACTGACCCACTTAGCCATTCGCTACGGCGTGGTGGATACCGAAAAATTTTAATGGCCGCTTAGCGGCTTGGCCTAGGCAGCGCCCGTTGCCTAGGCGTTCGTTGCATCGTTTATCTTCCTTTGCAAACCCACGGGGTTCGCCCATGCCTAGCACCGCCTTTGATAGCCACGCGTTTCTTGCCACCCTAACGCACCAAAGCGGCGTGTATCGGATGCTCGATAGCGCGCAGACGGTGATTTATGTTGGCAAAGCCAAAGATTTAAAAAAACGTCTCAGCTCTTATTTTCGCGCCAAGGTCGATAGCGTAAAAACTCAGCGTTTGGTGCAGCGCATCGCCCAGATTGAGGTGACGGTCACCCATACCGAAACCGAAGCGCTGATCTTAGAGCACAACCTGATCAAGCAATACCAGCCGCGCTATAACGTGCTGCTGCGCGATGATAAAACCTATCCCTTTATTCTGATCACCGATCAGCGTCATCCGCGCATTGGCGTGCACCGCGGCCCGCGCAAGTGCAAAGGCGACTATTTTGGCCCCTATCCCAGCGGCGGCGCGGTGCGCGAAAGCCTGCATCTGTTGCAAAAAATCTTTCCTGTGCGCCAGTGCGAAGATGCGGTGTACGCCAACCGCTCGCGGCCGTGTTTGCTTTATCAATTGGGGCGCTGCGCCGGGCCCTGTGTGACGGGGCTGGTCAGTGACGAGGCCTATGCCCAGCAGGTGAGCTTGGCCAAATTGTTTTTAAGTGGCAAAAACCAGCAGGTTATCGCCCAGTTGGTGGAAAAAATGGAAGTGGCCAGCGCGGCGCTAGATTTTGAGCAAGCGGCAAAACTGCGCGATCAAATTTTATTGCTGCGCAAAGTTAGTGAGCAGCAGTGGGTCAGCGGCGATGTGCAAGGTGATCTGGATGTGATTGGGCTGGCCTATCAAGCCGGTGGCGCTTGCGTGCATGTGCTGTTTATTCGCCAAGGCCAAGTGCTGGGATCTCGTAGCTATTTTCCTAAAGTGCCCAGCGACACGCCGCTTAACGAAGTGCTGGAAACCTTTGTGCTGCAGTTTTATCTGCACGGCATGAGTGGCCGGCAACTGCCGCACGAACTGCTGCTGGGCCACGGACTAAACGATGAAACGGTGATTGCCGCCACGTTAAGCCAAAGCGCTGGGCGCCAAGTGCGCGTGGTGAGCCGCGTGCGCGGCGATCGGGCACGCTTTATCAAGTTGGCCACCACCAATGCCCACACGGCGCTGGCGAGCCAGCAAGCGGCGCGCAGTCACCAAGAGGCGCGGGTGCGCGCATTAGAGCAGGTGCTAGAGCTGACCACGCCGATTGCGCGCATGGAGTGTTTTGATATTTCCCACACCTTGGGCGAGCGCACTGTAGCCTCGTGTGTGGTGTTTGATCGGCAAGGGCCTGCGTCGCGCTTGTATCGGCGCTTTAATATTGAAGGCATTACCGGCGGCGATGACTATGCTGCCATGGCGCAAGTGCTCACGCGGCGATTTAATAAAGCCCAAGCGCCCGAAGAGGTGCCCGATGTGCTGTTTGTTGACGGCGGCTTAGGCCAACTGGCGCGCGCCGAAGAGATCATGGCGGCGCAAGCGGCGAATTTAGGCGGCAAAGTGCCGCTGTTAGTGGGCGTGGCTAAAGGCGTTACGCGTAAGGCGGGGCTAGAAACCCTGATCTTGGGCGGCAGTCATGAAACCTTGCACTTGCCCAGCGATCAAGCGGCGTTGCATTTAATTCAGCATATTCGCGATGAATCGCACCGTTTTGCCATCACCGGCCACCGCGCGCGGCGGGAAAAAGCCCGCACCCATAGCCAGCTCGAAGAGATCGATGGTGTTGGCCCCAAGCGGCGCCAAGCCTTGCTGAAATTTCTTGGCGGTTGGCAAGAGGTGAAAAAAGCCAGCGTGGATGAATTAATGCAAGTGCCGGGGATCAGCAAAACCTTGGCTGAGCATATTTTCGCCGTTTTGCGCAGCCGTTGACGGCCGCAAACGGCGAGGATGCGCCGCCAGCCGGTCATCCGGCCACTATCGGCTAACTCATTGAGAGATAAGGCCGTGACGCCGCGGGGCGGCGATGCCATAATAACGGCGCCATGTCTGTGGCAGCATGTCAGGGTGCGGGTAAGGCCGCGTTCGGTCGGGTAGCAGTAGATGTGAGTCAAGAGGGCTCATGCAGCGTAAACAAGTGGAATCAATCGTGGCGAGAACAATGACAAACATACCTAACCTGTTAACAGTTTTTCGGATCCTGCTCATCCCCATCTTCGTAATACTGTTTTACCTGCCTTACCAATGGTCCTATTTGGCCTCGGCGATTGTCTTTTTGCTGGCCGCGGTCACCGACTGGTTTGATGGCTACCTGGCGCGCAAACTAAACCAATTCACCACCTTTGGTGCTTTTTTAGATCCGGTCGCTGACAAGATCATGGTCGCGGTGGCTCTGGTGCTGATTGTTGAGCACTACAACACCGCGTGGATCACCATTCCCGCCATGGTGATGATTGGCCGCGAAATAATTATTTCTGCCTTGCGTGAATGGATGGCGGAATTAGGTCAGCGCTCTTCGGTGGCGGTTAGCTGGATTGGTAAATGGAAAACCTTGATCCAAATGGTCGCGCTGACTGGTTTACTCTGGCAGTACAACATTTGGATGGTCTGGCTGGCCTATATCACCCTGTATGTGGCCACCGTGTTAACGCTCTGGTCTATGTTGGTCTATCTGCGCATTGCCAAAGATTCTCTGTTAGTGGGCAATGATCCCAGCAGCGCTGAATTTGCCGCCCATATGCCGCCTAGTGCCGATGCCGAGCTAAGTGGCGAACCGAGTGCCGAGCCAACCGCATCGCCAACTGCATCGCCAACTGCCGAAGAGCACAGGCCGCAGCCAGTGGCAGAAGCTAGCGACAGCTCGGCCACGCCAAAAGCCCCACAGTAATGTTCGTGCTTTAGATAAAAACCCCGCTTAGCTTGGCGGGGTTTTTATTTGCGTGTATACAGCTTGCCCTAGCTTAAAGTTAAACCCTAAAGATCAACCCTCCCCAACCCCTCCCTTGATAAGGGAGGGCTAAATACACCATCCCCTTGCAAAGGGGCCGCTGGGATAGGGGCTTATCCTCCCCTTGTAAAGGGGCTGCTGGGATGGGGGCTTATTCTCCTCCCCCTTGCAAAGGGGGAGGTCGGGAGGGGGTTGAGCCTGCGCCAAGATGAGTGTAAATAATCCGGCTTTGGATGAAATAAGCGCACATTGTTGGCTATTTATACAAAAAGACCAAAAAATATCCATTCAATCAATAATTTACAAAATAAATAGCAAAAAGTTATTGACCAAAAAATTCAAATGCGTAAAATGCGTCCCTGTAGACAGTGAGCCGCTTCGCGGAAAGCACTGAAAATTGCGGGAATAGCTCAGTTGGTAGAGCACGACCTTGCCAAGGTCGGGGTCGCGAGTTCGAGTCTCGTTTCCCGCTCCAAATTTAGTCAGATGAGAGTTTTTAGCGAGATTCTTATTTGCATGGCGCGTTAGCAAAGCGGTTATGCAGCGGATTGCAAATCCGTTTAGTCCGGTTCGACTCCGGAACGTGCCTCCATCTTTAGTTCGCTTGCGAACTTATACCGGTTCGGTGCCCGAGTGGTGAAATCGGTAGACACAAGGGATTTAAAATCCCTCGCTTTTCGAGGCGTGCCGGTTCGATTCCGGCCTCGGGCACCATTAAAATCAAGTACTTAGGTACTTTTAAAAAGACCTCCAGTGATGGGGGTCTTTTTTTATGTATTTTTTTAGTGGTAATCGTGGCGACAGGCTGCCGCAAGATACCATCCCGCCACCACCGACCCCAGAAACAACAAAGCCACCGCGAGGGTGGCTTTGGGGCTTTTGGCGGCAAGCAGCTAAACCAGCAGGGCTAATTGATGCTCTTGGCGCACCGGCAAGATCTCTAGCGGTACATCACGCGCGGGGG
>JBOFMA010000108.1:0-1531 GCA_051658125.1 Aeromonas sp. | reverse complement strand
GGTTTTATAATAATCACCTGCCGATGCGTGTGTTAGGACATTTATCACCGATTGATGCGATGCAGGCTTGGCAGAAAAAACGCCCTGAACTGTTTATCAAATCGGTGCGTAAATCACACAATCTTGCGGGTCGCGACAGCTAAGCCCCTTTATTTAGCAAAAAATATTTTATCCCCAGTATTTTCCAATGCACGCCCAGCGGCAGGTCAGGAGGCGGTATGACGCTGATATGGCTAAAAGTAGACGGCATTTATTATCAATCGGTGGGCAATGAAATTATTTGCCGTGCTGGCGAGGTGTTTTCGTGTGTCTTGCCAGGCACGCGGCTTGAACAAATAGAATTAGATAATAGTGATGGTGAATTAGCCGGTTGGCTCACGGTCGACTTTTCCGCCCAGTATCTGCAATTTATAGCGGCCCCCGATGCGGCACAGATAACCGACCTGCTGGTGATTGGCGATGCGCAAGAGCAATTAGCGCTCTCTGTGTATGCATTAGGCACTTTTGATGCGCCGCAAGTCGTAGGTGATCCGGCCGAAAGTGAATGGGTAGCGCCGCATGCCCATGAGCCAGTGCCTTCTTTGCCTTCATTGGCTGAATTAGCCTTAGAGGATAGTGAACATCAGCTATTTTTCAGCGCTGGCAGCACGACCCATGCGCCCAGTGAAATAGCGCAATTGTTGTTACCGTTGCAGGATAACAGCATTATTTTGCCGCCAACTGAATAACTGCTTGGCATTTAAGGGTAAACAGATACAGTGCCCAGATGGATAAAAATTAAGGAGTGGGTTATGCAAATTTGGCGGCAGGCACTGATATGTGTGGCCTTATGTGTGGCTCTGCCCAATGTGCAGGCGACCGGTTTGCCGGCGGGCAAACATTTAGTGGTGACGGGTCAAGCAGAATATAAAATTGAGCCCGACATGCTAACGCTTAGTGTGGTGGTGAGCGCGCTAGATAAAGCAGGATTAACGGCAAAGCAGCAAGTGGATAAAAAAGTGGCCACTTTTTTTGGGCAACTAGAAGCACTGGGCATTGCGCGCACAGCGGTGGAGGCGGGCAATTTATTTATTGCACCAGAATATCAATATCCAGCCAACCAAGCGCCGACCTTGCTGGGGTATCGAGCGCAGCGGCAATTAGCCGTTAAATTATATGAGCTAGATAAATTAAGTCAGTTGCTGGATACCGCATTAGCGGCGGGCTTGCAAAGCGTGGCGAACATTGAATATGGCTTAAAAGATGCCGCCACCGCTAAGATACAAGCGAGAAATGTGGCGGTTAAGGATGCCGCGCAAAAGGCCGAGCAATTAGCGCAGGCATTTGGCGCCAAATTGGGCGCAATTTATCGGGTTAATTACCAAACCACCCATGCGCTGCCGTATATGGCGCGCAGCGTTAAAAGTATGGCGGCGATGCCAGAGGCAGCTGGCGATAGTTATCAGCAGCAGACGATAACGTTAAGCGATAGCGTGGAAGCGGTTTATTTACTTGAATAGATATGCGCAATAAAAAAGGCCGCAGATGACCC
>JBOFMA010000107.1:0-1397 GCA_051658125.1 Aeromonas sp. | reverse complement strand
GAATAAATATCGACCACTTATGATTCTCTTTTGTATTAACGCAATTAGTCAGCAGCTTAAATTTTGAGCATTGACGTTGTCTGGGTTGTTCGACATTTATGCTTTCGATAATTTTTAACAAAGTGTGCTCCCGCCCTGGGATCAACCCCGTAATTGAAGCTAGAATATTTTTGAGGTTTTTTTCACTAGCAAAATGTAAATCAAAAGCTTGTTCACGAAACAAATGATGGCGAATACAATTTTGACTTATATACAGTGGCGTTTCTTTGAAATTAATGTCAGTGGCTTGTTTTTTATATTTATAGCCAGTTTCATCTTTCACTTTACCGGTTAAGTTTGTGTAACCACGCAATTTTGGCAAGGTATGATTATCGACCGTTTTACCATCATCTCCAGTTAAGGTTGTAGGCCCATTCCAATTCACTACACCATGACCTAATGCTTTAATCTTAAAGTCAACACTTTTAACCCCTATCACTTTTTGCATTATTTATTCCTCATCTTCTGTGGCTTGATTAATCTGTTTAATGGACATAGCGCCAATTGCTTGTTTCTCGCAAATGGCGTAATAAATTGCATGAGAATGACGCGCACTTTCGCCGCCAACTTGCAGCAAATCGTTACTGGTATAACTTAAATAAATTGGCGACTCAGGGTCTCGTGCTTCATTGAGTAAAATCTTATCGGTAAACGCTTTGCTCGTGCCCCCCATAATATTGTGATGTTTTTTAAACATGTGCGCTAAAAGGTCTTTGTCACTTTGGTCATAACCACAAATGGCGCTAGCCGGGTATGTGAGATTGTCGATATTACTCGTATCATCGAGTGGAATTGAATAAGCATAATTTTCAATATATTCCGGCTTAGCTTGAGTTAAATCTACCAATGCCAATTGCACAAACCGATTATCACCGCGCAGTGATATTTTGCTGATCTTGGTGCGTTGTTTATCTTTGTTTTTCTTTGGTGGAACGGTAATAGGATCCACGACTTTTAAATGGATTTGTTGCACACTATTTTTTAGGGCGGCAACTAAGTCACTCACAATAAACTCTCTATTACGTCCAGTGTGATGAAATGCGAAATAAAGCTGATAGATCTCTGGCAACGTAAACGTTTTCCCTGACAATTCATTTTGTAAAAACTGATACCAAGCTCGAACGGAACTCAAGGTATACATTTTTGATAGAAATCCCGCAGCAGGACTTTTACCTTTGCCATTGGCGATGGACTCTGGCACGGCTAACGTATAGGTATTGCCGTCATTCCGCACCTAATTTTGGCTTTTTCAATGCTTGACGGCGATCGACCATTCTGATCTATTACTCTCTTTTGCTGGTAGATCATCATGGCTGCTCCCGCTATCTCCATCCGTAACCTCGATCACCTTGGTTTAG
>JBOFMA010000106.1:0-5100 GCA_051658125.1 Aeromonas sp. | reverse complement strand
ATGATGGCCACAGGGGCAGCGGTAACCAGCGTTTTGGTTGGGGTGGTAACAGCAGGGCTTACTTGAGCAGTCATGCGGACAATCCTTCTTTGTGTTGAGGATCGCCACCAAGAGGTCTCATGCTCTTTAAATGGTGGCGAGCTGGACGAGGTTGAGACTACCGGACACAAAGCAACCGGCCGGCCTTGCGGCCGCCTCGCCCAGCTCACCATAGAAAACGTGCAGGTGTGCAGGCGCGCGCTGTATAAACAGCGTTCTTTGTGTTGGCGGGGTCTCAATCCCGGCGCCTGATTTGGCAGGTGCGGGCGGATAATGCAAAAGGATAAGGGGGATTGTCAAGTGTTGATTTGACAAATGGAGAAATTCGACTAGCGCAAGCTGCCGACCGTGATGAGGTGGTGCAGCTTAACTGCGGCGCGCTCGGCCTGCTGGCGATTGCAGACAAGGCCACCGGGTAAGCAGTAACGATTGGCCAGCGTCGGGTGCGGCATGATCACGCCTTGGCCAATCACAACGGCACCAAAGTAGGGGTTTTGGTCTTTTTGTTCAGCCAGAATGATGTTATGCCGTGGCGCGGGTAACGGGCGATTAATTGGCATGGGGAAGTGAGTCATGACAAAGCGCCTCCTTGGCGCATAAGGTCGAGTTTGCTGGTATCGGTGATGCGCATGCTGCGATCACGCGGGCGAAAGATGAGCAGCATGGAGCCCTTGGGGTTGCCCTTCATCTCTTGTCCGGTCGAGTAATCAAGGAAATTCACGCGGCCACTGACAAAGTGGCCGTGTTCATTGCGCCCGCCGGTAATGTGGCGCACCTCGCTGGCCTGCGCCGTGGGATACCATTTGGCGGTGGTGTCTTGCGGCACCAGCATGACGGTAGCGATGCCCAAATCGCGCATGGCGATCGCCTTTTCTACCCACGGTTTAATGCGTGAATAAGGGGGATTGAGCCACGCCCATGGCGCTAGTTCACCTGCGGGGATGAAGTCACGCCAATCTTGGTGCAACGCATCGTCTTGTGGGGTCAGGTAGCGTTGGCATAGCGCCGAACTGGGCAGGGCGGCGGCATCAAGGCAGAAGTTAAATTCAGCATCGAGGGCGCGAAACAGCCAGCGCGGGGTCATGCTGCAATCACGAAAGGCTAGTTCAGTGGTTGAGCCGCGAAAATCCGCCATTAGCAGACCTCGCGGGCGGCACTGGCGCGCTGGATTAGCCCTTCCTGTTCTGGGTGGGTCACAATAATGCGCTGGGTGCGTTTGCAGCGATAATTGCCGCTGCCACTGCGCAGGATGGTGCGCACCAGATGTAAGCGGGCAAACTTGCGGATCGCGCATTTGACGCGGTCAAGATCGCCATCAAGCTGTCGCCATGCGCCGCGCGCCAATAATTCATTAAACGTCAGGCGGCCCCCCTGCTGGCGCAGCCAGTGCAAGAAGGCCATCTCTTGCGGAGTGAGTGATTCTTGCTGAGGCATGCTTATCCTTTGAGTCGATAGACGTAAATTTTGGCTTGGCGATTGGCGGCGTAAGCGCCCGTGCCATTGCCTATCGTGCGCAACTCTTGGCGGCGACTAAGATAGCCGTCATCGATTAGGCGCCGTAGGCACTTGGTGACACCTTGGCTGGAGTCGCCGTGGCAGTGATGCAAGATGCCACGTTCAATCGCTTCGCTTACCGTCATGGCGCCGTGCTGGCGGAAAAATTCAAGCACGGCGGCATGGCGAACAAGCGTTTTATCGGCTCTTAGTGCGCTCATGCTGCCGCCTTGGTCGCAGTTCCGGCAGCGAGCTCAGCCTGCTCCGCATCCCACCGCGTCACTTGCAGCTGGCAGGCGTAGAGCATTTGCGCCAAGGTCTTTTCGCCCACGCCTTTTAAACTAGCGAGGCGCGCGCCACCTTGGTTGCTAACAATGTCAAAAAGGCTGTGCAATCCCGCATGCTCAAGTGAGCGCAAGACGCGCGGCGGCAAGCCGTCAATTTCGTAGATGCTGACGCCTTTTGCCCAATCGCAGCGCGGGGAAAGGTATGGGTGAGTGACCTCTAGAGCGGCATGGATAAAGGTGATGAGGTCATCGGTTAGGTCATCGGGCAGCACATCGACAATCGCAGGATAAACCGGTTTGAGCCATTGGCTGATCATGATGGTGTAGCCCGTGCCATCGGATTTCATGGCATGCAGCTTCCAATCAAGGTCATTGATAATGTCTGGCGCCGTGGCTTGAATGCCATGATCGCAAACATAAGCATTCCATAAGGCGCCGTCTTGGTCGCGGTAGGTGTTGCTCAGGTGCTGATACCACAGCGCTTTAGCGGCATGGGCGCGCTCTTGCTCTGCGATAATGCCATTGCGCCGGTCTAGCTCGGCCGCTTGTAGCTCCATTGCCGCGAGCAAATCTCTCATGCGCCGCTCTTTTTCCAGCAGTTCTTGCCGATAGCGCGCCTCCTGTCCCTTATGCTTCGTGATGACTTGGCGCTGCGCTTCTAGTAGATCATTTTTTTCTTTAACACGGCGCTTGAGCGATTCTGGGTTGAGCGCCATTAGGGCTTTTAATTTTTGGTCCAGTTCGCGCATGGCCAAGTTGGCTGCGCTGGTCTTTACGCCGAGCGCCGCGCTGTCACGGTTGGCATCCAGCAGCTCGCTTTCTAATCGCTCTATTTCGGCCTGCAATAAGCCGCAATCAGCCTCAGCTTGGGCAGCCGCTTGCGCCTGGGCTTGGCTTAATGCCTCTTGCGCGCGTTGTTGGTCAGCCCGCGCAGCGGTCAGTTGCTGTTGAGTGCTGTTCAGGGCGGCATCACGCGCCTCCAGCTCATCAATCAAGGCATTGAATTCATCCACTTGGTCATTGGCGGCTTCGCTGATCATTTGCATGTTAGCTTCCAGCAAGCCGGCAAAGCCGCCGATGGCTGCTTTGGCTGGCGCATCAGGCATGCACAGAATATTTTGAATTTGACTGCTCAGGGTATTAAAGGCCAAGCCCGTGGCTTCGCTAGGATTAAGTTTGGACATGAGGGACTCTTATTTTGAATGATGAAATATGCAGGGAAGGGGCTAGCCAGCTCACTGCTAGCTAGCTTATTCATCAGGCGGCGCTAGCGGTATCCAAGCGCTCGCGATTACGGAAGAACAGCTCATTGGCAGTGCGGCGTTGGTCAGGCGTAATGCGCTCACCCAGGGCCTTAACTTCTTTCGATAGCGCGCTCAGTTCGCGGCGCGACTCGCAGACGTCCATCTTCCACATTAAATCGGCAAACTGCTCAGTGGTCGCCTCATCTGGCGCTTCTAGCTCCGCCGCCACCTCAACAATGACCGCATCACTTGGTTCTGGCGTTGGCTGACGCTGCTCCTGCTTGGTGGCCTGCCGCTTGGCAGCTGCACGCGCGGCGATACTTTGCGCAGCATCCATGGGCGCGCCTCGGCCTGCATCTGGGTTTAATTCACGCTCGCGGCGCTCTTCGAGCTCATCACCGGTATAGACGCCCAAAATGACATCCGGCGCATACAGACGTGCCCAACGCTTGACCGCCAGATAAGCCAGTTGCTGCTTAGGGTCATCTTTCCACAGCGGCGAGTTCATCGTGCCGACTTGGATAAGGCTGAGTTTAACCTCGGCGATTTGCCCGCCTTGCAAAGTGGCGCGCACCGTGACCGCGCAGTCTTTGGCACGGCTTAAAGTGCCGTCCTTTGCCCAGTCGCGCCGGCCAAGCACTAATTCCCACGGGCCGCTGTACTCGTAGCTAAAGCGTCCTTTTACCGCGCTGGAGCTGACGATAACGGCGTTCACTAACTGCGCCTCGTAGCCCAAGGTGCCATTAACAAGGTGCGTTTTTTGCGCAACAGCGAAGGGGTTCATGCCCCACTGCATCGCTTGCAGGCAAACAGCAAAACAGTCGGCAGGCTTGCTTTGTAAGTGCGCTGGCACGGTGGCGCTGCCGCTAGCCATCAGGTTGGCCATGCGGTCAAGGCTGGCCATAAAGCCAGTATTGGCGATCAAATTAAGCATTGAGGCTTGGCCGCGCTCGTTGGCCACTACAGGCACCGTCTCTGCGGTCGATTGAGTTACGTCGTACATGATGTGTCCTTAATTAAAAAATGCTCTCTGGCAGCTCGATATCGTCTTCAGCCATGACATGAAATGGGGCTTGTTGCTCCAAGCGCTGGGTTTCGGCTTTGGCTTGGTATGCCGGTACGCTGATCTCGCTCATGCCGTCATGGCCGGGGAAGTAATTTTCTCGCTGCCAACTGACCACGTTGCGCACAGCTAGATCACGCAAGCTCAGGCCGCGCTCGACATCTTCCGCGTTGTAAAAATAAACGCCGACCATGATCGGTTTACTAGGGTCTTTGCCCAGCACGCCATCCTTTTCTACAGCCACAAACATAAAGCTTGGGTAGTGGCCGAACGCTTGGTAGTAACCATCGCAATAGTGGGCGGCCTGCATGTGATAGTTGTGGCCGCTGCCATCGCGAGCAAAGGCGCTGGCACTGGCGGCGCGGACAAATTTGAGGTCAACAATCACATGGTCGCCGCGCATCCAATCCGGCCGGCACTTAAGTAGCGCTCCAGTTTCATCGTGCTGCCAATAAATACTGCTCTCTGCCTCGCCTTCGCTGAGTAATTCGCTGGCCTCTGGGTGGGCAAGCACCGCCTCGCGGTAGCGCAGGGCGTGCTGATATTCGGCTTGGCTAATGATGACGCGCTCACCCGCTTGCGCGGCGAATTCCACTTTTAGTGCATCGAGGCTGACAACCTCAGGGTGGAGGCTTAGCACGCTGGCAAATAACTCAGTCTTGGTACCGGAGGTCTTGAACGCCTTGGGTAGAGTGTCGTTGTAACTCTTCACACAGGCTTTCATCGCGGTGGCGGTTGGCTTGGCGTCTTCGGCCAGCGTTTGAAACTCGCTCGGTAGCGCGGCGTAACTGGTCGCGGCATCTGTTAGTGACAGCGGCTTGGGCAGCGTAGCGTTATGCACCTCAAGCAGTGCCTTCATCTGTTCAGTGGTCGCCAGTGCCTCGGTCGGCCACTCCGGCTCCACAGCGTAATCGGTGGCGAAATCAGCAAATTCCAGCACAATTTTGTGCAAGATTTTGCCCTCGCGAAAAGC
>JBOFMA010000105.1:0-18302 GCA_051658125.1 Aeromonas sp. | reverse complement strand
CCACTGAGTGCGGCGGCGTCTCGCTCGATAAAGGCGCGCCGATAAAAATCAGCCCCCCCTTCACCCAGTGCGACAATTTCAAACAAAATACCCAGCTGCCAGGCTTCGCGCCCCAGCGCCAGCGGCTGGATGCCGCGCTCGGCCAGTGCTTGCGCGGTGGCTAAAAATTGCGGCCAAGTTTGCGGCGCTTCCAGTTGATGGCGCGCCAATAGCGGTTGATGAAACCAGAGCCAATTGACGCGGTGAATGCCTAGCGGCAGCGCCATTAACGCGCCTTTGTGGCTTAACGTCACGCGTAGCGCCGGCGGGATTTTGGCATCCCAACCGGCGGCGCTGGCCAGCGGCGTGAGATCACGCAAAAAGCCCAGCGCCGCCCACTCGGTTAACTCGTAGCCTTTGAGCTGGGCGGCTTCCGGCGGATTGGCTGCCAGTGCGCGGCTTTTGAGCGCCATCATGGCGCCACCGCCACCGCCGCCGAGCACGGCAAAATCTCGCCACTGGTGGCCTTGCGCCTGCCACTGCACCTTGAGCGCATCAATGGCTTGTTGCTCGCCTTGCGCAGTCCACCAGTGCAGCACCTCGACTTCCAGCGCATAACTCGGCGCGCAGATCAGCAGTAACCACAGGGCTATAGTGCGCATCGTTAGCGTCTCGGTAAGGTCAAAGTAACTTGTAAGCCGCCTTGGGCGCGGTTTTCCAGCACCAAATCGCCGCCGTGGGCATGCACAATGTTGCGCGCAATGCCTAAGCCTAAGCCGCTGCCGGCTTGATCTTGGCTCAGGCGGTAATAAGGCTCGAAAATGCGCGCAAATTGCTCGGCAGGAATGCCGGGGCCTTCATCCATGATAAACAGGCTCAGCAGGTCGTCTTCATCCATGATGATGATGCGCACCCGTTGGCCGTAGCGAATGCCATTGTCGATTAAATTGGCCAAACAGCGCTTGAGTGCCAGCGGTTTGCCGGCATACGCTCCTTTGCTGTGCCCTTCGATAGATAAGCGCAGTTGGTGTAAGTTCAGCGCTTCGGCCATTTGCGCCAGCAGGGCATCGATGTCGATTTTTTCGATATTTTCGTGAATATCGGTCTCTTTTACCGTTTGCAGCGCGCCTTTGACCATGATCTCGAGCTCATCGAGGTCTTTATTAAATTTGCCAATTTGGCCTTCATCGCCGAGCAACTCAACCCGCAAGCGCAAACGAGTAATGGGGGTCTTTAAATCGTGCGAGATGGAGCTAAATAAGCGCTCACGATCATCTAAATAGCGGCGAATGCGCTGCTGCATCAGGTTAAACGCCCGCGTCACCGCCACGATTTCCAGTGCGCCGGTCTCTTTGAGCTGCGGCTGATCAATATCTTTGCCTAAATTAGCCGCCGCCTTGGCCAATTGGCGCAGCGGCTGGGTTTGCCAGCGCACCAACACTACAGTAAACAGGCACAAAAACAGCGTCATTAAGCTGATAAAGCGCAGCTGATCGCCGGGCAAGACGCTGTCATCTAGGCTCATATAAGGCGCGGGCAGCAAGGCGGCCAGATACAACCATTCGCTTGGCGCGATCTCAATTTGCACCACCAACACCGGCGGATTAATCGGTTCAAGCGCTAAGGCATAGCGCGCCCACGATGAAGGCAGTTCGCTGAGCAAGGTGTCGTTATTAAACACATGTAACTCGGCCGGCGCGGAAAATTCCACGGCGATGGTGTGGGCCTCGGGCAGTTCATTAGCCAGCACTTGCTGCACCGCCACCACCACTTGCTGTTTACGCTGGCTGGCTTTGAGCGGGGTCAGCTTGATTTTGGCTTCGTTTAAGGAGACGAAAAAACGGCTGCCACCCATGCTGCGCAACTGATCAAGGGCGATGTGACGATATTGCAGCGGCAGGGATTTAAAAAAGTTCACCGTCGAGGCGGCCGACATGGCCAAATTACGCGTGGCACCGAGCAGGCCGCTGAGTTCGCGCTGGGCAATTTGCTGCATCCACAGCCCTGTGAGCAGGCTTTGCGATAGCACAATCGCCAGCAGCAGCAACAGCAGCATGCGTGAGAGTAGCGAGCGTGGCTGCCAGCGGCGCCAGCCTTGGGCAGGGGGGGGCAGACTCAAACTTCGCTCACCTCAGCGATCAGCATGTAGCCACTGCCACGAATAGTTTTAATCAGCTTCGGGCTTTTGCCGTTGTCGCCGAGTTTTTGCCGCAAACGGCTGATCTGCACGTCGATACCGCGCTCCATCGGCAGGCTTTCGCGGCCGCGGGTGGCATCACAAATGGTATCGCGATCAAGCACCACGCCGGGCTGCTGCAAAAATAGGTTCAGCAGCAAGGCATCACTGCCGGATAAATCCAGCGTGCTGCCATCGTAATGGCGTAATTGTTGGCGCAGGGTATCAAAGGTCCAGTCGGCAAAGCGTAAGCAGCGGCTGGGCTCTTTTTCTTTTTCCGGCAGGCGAAATTCAGCGCGGCGCAGCAGCGCTTTGATGCGCGCTTGCAGTTCCCGTGGGCTAAAGGGTTTGGCGATGTAATCATCGGCGCCGAGCTCAAGACCTATCACGCGGTCGGCCTCATCGGAGGCGGCGGTGAGCATAATAATCGGCACATGGGAGTCGCGGCGGATCTGTTGGCACAGGGTAAAGCCATCATCGCCGGGCATCATTATGTCCAAGATAATTAAGTCGGGCTGGTAATGGCGCAAGGTATGGTGCATTGCGCGGCCATCTTCAGCCAACTCCACTACAAAGCCGGCGCGGGTCAAATACTCGTGCAGCAGTTCGCGGATCTCTTGGTCATCATCCACGACAAGGAGTTGTTTACTCACAGACGTCTCTCTTCAATTAGGTGGGAACGGGCGTCCCTGGCGCGGAATTGAACCTGCCAGCGGCGCAAAATGCAAGCGTGACGGTAGGCGAGCGGTCAGGTGTGGCGACTTGAAATGCAAAAAATGGGCTCTGCCGAGCCCAAAATAAGGCGTCACCAACGCAGCTACAAGCGCTCAAAAATGGTGGTAATGCCTTGGCCTAAGCCGATACACATGCTAGCTGCGCCAAAGGAGGCATCTTTTTGCTGCATTAAATGCAGCAAGGTGGTGCTGATGCGTGCCCCCGAGCAGCCCAGCGGGTGGCCCAGCGCAATAGCGCCGCCATTGAGATTGACCTTGTCATCGAGTTGCTCCAACAGACCGAGATCTTTTAAGCAGGGTAAGGTTTGCGCGGCAAACGCCTCGTTGATTTCAAACAAATCGATATCGCTTAAGGCCAGACCCGCGCGCTTAAGCGCCTTATGGGTGGCCGGTACCGGCCCGTAGCCCATCAGCGCCGCATCACAGCCCGCCACCGCCATGGCGCGAATTTTGGCCAGCGGATGAAGGCCCAAGCTGGCAGCTTTAGCCGCGCTCATTAACAGCAGCCCAGCCGCGCCATCGCTCAAAGCCGAGGCATTGCCCGCGGTCACGGTGCCGCGCTGCGGATCAAAGGCGGGCGGCAGCACGCTTAAGTGGGCAATATCAGTGTCTGGCCGGATCACTTCATCGTGGGCAAATAATTGTTGTGCGCCGTGGGGATTGTGCCCAAGCACAGGGATGATCTGCTGGTGAAAATGCCCCGCTTGGCTAGCGGCATGGGCGCGCTGGTGGGAGCGGGCGGCGAACTCATCTTGCATCGCGCGGCTAATGCCGTGTAACTGCCCGAGCAACTCAGCGGTAAGGCCCATCATCGCTGAGGCTTTGGCGATGTGCAGGGAAAGGCCTGGGTGAAAATCGGCACCGTGGGTCATCGGCAGGTGGCCCATATGTTCCACGCCACCGACGAGCATGCAATCGCCATCGCCCAAGGCAATCGCCCGCGCAGCATCGTGCAGCGCTTGCATCGACGAGCCACACAAACGATTGACCGTTACTGCGGCGACGCTGGGCGGTAAACCGGCCAGCAGGGCGCTGTTGCGCGCCACGTTAAAACCTTGTTCCAAGGTTTGCTGTACGCAGCCCCAATACACATCCTCAATGTCGGTGGCGGCCAGTGCAGGGCTTCTCGCCAGCAGCGCGGCCATCACCTGCGCACTGAGATCTTCGGCCCGTACGTGGGCGAACGCTCCTTGTTTGGATTTGCCCATGGGGGTGCGCAAACAATCGACGATGACAACGTCACTGCTGGCCAGTTTCATGGCACGCTCCTTGTGTGCTGTGGGTGGGATGGGTGCTGGCCGGCGCGTGGGCGAGCGGCACTAAACTGGGCAGGGGATAAAATACCTCACCCGCTGCGGCCATGGCCCGTAGACGCGGGCTGACCTGATAGGCCGCGCCGTACTGGGCCAGGGCGTCAGCGTTGGCGACATAGGCCGGCAGGCCGACACTATCGATATAGCGCAGCGCGCCGCCACGAAACGGCGGAAAACCGAGGCCATACACCAGTGCTAAGTCGGCCTGTGCTGGGCTGGCAATCACACCCTCTTCTAGGCAAAGCACCGCTTCATTGAGTAGTGGCAGCAGCAAACGCGCTATTACTGTCTCGGGGCTCAGGCTCTGGGCTGGCGCCGGCAGCAGGGCATCGGCGGCGGGGTTGCGCTCTTTTTGCAGCTTGCCTTTGCTATCTTGCGTGTAGCGATAAAAGCCTTGGCCACTTTTTTGTCCCAGTAAGCCGGCGTGATACAGGGCGCTCAGGGCATTACTTGGGTTTTGCGCCATGCGCTGGGGGTAGGCCTGCGCCATAACGTGCGCGGCGTGAAAACCGGTGTCTAAGCCAATCACATCCAACAGGTGCGCCGGGCCCATCGGCCAGCCAAATTGTTGCTGCATGATCTTATCAATGGCGACAAAATCGGCGCCTTCGGCCAGCAGTTGGTTAAAGGCGATGAAATAAGGAAACAGCACGCGATTGACAAAAAAGCCGGCGCAATCGCCCACTACCACCGCGGTTTTGCCAAGGCTAGCAGCAAAGGCCACGGCACGATTAACGCTGTCTTGGCTGGTTTTTTCGCCGCGAACCACCTCCACGAGAGGCATTTTGGCCACTGGATTAAAAAAGTGCAGGCCGCAGAAATTTTCCGGCCGCGCCAAATGGCGCGCCAGCAGGCTGATGGGAATGCTTGAAGTATTGCTGGTGAGCAGGGCGTCGGCCGGCAAGGCGGCCTCGGTGGCACACAGCACCTTAATTTTCAGCGCAGGTTGCTCGGTCACCGCTTCTACCACCACATCGGCCTGCTTGAGCGCCTCGGGTGCTAAGGTGGGCGTCACCGCGCCTAAGGCGGCACTAAATTGCTCGGCGCTTAAGCGGCCCTTGCCCAGTTGCTCGCTAAATTGCTGGCTGATGTGCTGCATACCGCTGGCTAATGCACTTGGCTCAACTTCCTTTAAAATCACCGGCACGCCCTTGCGCGCGCACTGATAAGCAATTCCCGCGCCCATGATGCCGGCGCCGAGCACGGCGGCGTGGCGATCGGGCCGGCTAGCGTGCTTTTTCGCCGCTTTAGCTTGGGCTTTTTGCCCTTGATCAGCTAAAAAAATGCCGACCAGCGCCTTCGCGTTGTCACTTTGTGCTAGGGTCAAAAAATGTTTGCACTCAACCTGCAGCGCGTCATCCCGAGTTAGGCGGGCGGAGGCTTCGATGCTGCGCACCGCCGTCAGGGGCGCGGGATAGTGTTTGCCGCTCAGGGCTGCCACTTTGCCGCTGGCGGTGGCAAAACAGAGTGTGGCTTCGAGTTTGGGCAGTGTCAGCGGCGCGCGCTTGCGCGTTTGCGTGGCTTGCCAAGGTAAGTCGCCGGCGATCGCAGCTTTGAGCATATTCAGGCTGACTTCGTGCAGCAACTGCGGCGCAACGACGGCATCTATCACGCCGACAGCTTGCGCTTCGCAGGCGCTAACCTCTTTGCCGCTGGCAATCCAATCGAGCGCCACATCGGCGCCGGCCAAGCGTGGCAAGCGCACCGAACCGCCAAAGCCGGGCATAATGCCGAGTTTGGTTTCTGGCAAACCGATCACCGCACTGTCAGTGGCCACGCGCAGTGCGGTAGCTAGCAGCAATTCGCAGCCGCCGCCTAAAGCGTAGCCTTGCATCGCGCACAGAGTGGGCACTGGCAAATCTTCAAGCGCGTTGAAAATGGCATTGGCTTCTTGAATAAAGGTGGCCAGCTCGGCTGGTGGCAATGCAAACAGCGCTAAAAATTCGGTGATATCGGCGCCGAGCATAAATGACTCGTGGCTTGAGGTGATCAGCACTCCGCGCAGATCGGGCAACTGTTGCAGGTGGCTGACCGCGTGCCCCAGCGCGCGCAGGGTGGCGCGGTCGAGCTTATTGACGGCCCCAGCGTGGGTAAAATTAAGCTCGATAAGGCCGGGTTCAAGTGCGCGCAGCAGCACACCCTCTCCTTGGTAGATCATGACGTTCTCCTTGTCGTGAAGCCGCACCTGCGGTGGCGTGGCTTTATCTTCTTTGATAACAGCTTGGCCAAGGGATTGAAATGTTTAGGGTTTGTTAAATTTTTGCCGCGGTGAAGTGGCACGCTTTCTGCTCATCTAGTGCTATGCTGCGCGCTCTTTGGTGCGGCCAGGGCCGCGGTGTCCGCCGCGGATAGACGCGAGATAAACCCACTATGTTGCTCGATTACCCGATCCCAGCGCAGGCCGTCGAACTGACCGATGAGATCAAAAAAAGCCGCTTTATTACCTTGCTTGCGCACACGCCGGATGTGGCCGCGGCCAAGGCGTGGCTGCAGGAAGTTAAACGAGCCCATCCCAGTGCGCGGCATCATTGCTGGGCGTTTGTCGCCGGCGCCCCGAGTGACAGCCAATGCTATGGCTTTAGCGATGATGGCGAGCCGTCTGGCACCGCCGGCAAACCGATGTTGGCGCAATTGCAGGGCGCGGGCATCGGTGAGATCAGCGCGCTGGTGGTGCGTTATTACGGCGGCATTCAGCTGGGCACCGGCGGTTTGGTGAAAGCCTATGGTGGGGGCGTTAGCGCGGCGTTAAAGCAGTTGGTGACCACGGTTAAGCAAGCGCGGCGTCGTGGGGATTTAGTGTGCAACTACAGCGATCTGCCGCTGGTAGAAGGTGTGATCAAGTTATATGCCGCCGAGGTGCTGGCGGTGGATTATGCCGCCGCGATTGGCTTTACGCTGGCGTGGCCGGTGGCACATTGGGCCAGTGCGGCGCAGCGGCTCAGTGATGGCAGTCAAGGACGTTTGCAGTTATTCGCGCCGCAGGTGTAGGGCTTGCGGCCTAAAAAGAAAAGCAAGGAGATGGGTAGTGATGGATAAAATGTTGGTGCTGTACTCTTCCCATGAAGGGCAGACGAAAAAAATCTTGGCCGCCATGCAGGCGGAATTTAGCGGCTATGAGCTGGAGCTGCGCGATCTGCACGAATTGCCGCGCTGCAATTTGACCAAGTATCGCAAAGTGTTGATTGGCGCCTCGATCCGTTACGGCAATTTTCACTCCAGCCTGTTTAGCTTTATTCATGCCCACCAAGAGCAACTGGCGGCGGCCGATGCGGCATTTTTCTGCGTTAATCTCACCGCACGCAAACCAGAAAAGAGCACTCCAGCGACCAATGCCTATATGAAAAAGTTTTTGCGTCAGTCGCCGTGGCAGCCGAAAACCTTGGCCGTGTTTGCCGGTGCGCTGCTTTATTCCCGTTACAACTGGTGGCAGACGCGGCTCATCCAGCTGATCATGAAAATCACCGGTGGTAGCACCGATACCTCTCAGGACTTAGAGTTGACTGACTGGAGCCGCGTCGCGGTGTTTGCGCGGGAATTTGCCGCCAAAAGCGCTTAAATTGCAGCTTTCGCTTAACCGGCGCGGATCAGTTGGCCGGTTTTGGCATCTCGGATTTGTGAGGGCTTGGCGTGCGCGCCGACTGCTAGCGGTAAAATAAACTGCAGTTGCCCAGCCAGCGCGGCGGGGATGCGCGCCGCTTCACGCGCGGGTTCTTCGCCGGTTAAATTGGCGCTGGTGGATACCAACGGTTTGCCAAAGGCGCGGCACAGGGCTTGCACCGGTGGGTGGGCGCTCACACGCACCGCCAGCGTGTTAAATTGGCCGCACAGCCAGCGCGGTGTGTTCGGTTTGATCGGCATCAGCCAAGTAAATGGCCCCGGCCAGCTGGCGGTAACCCGTGCTAACTGCTCGGCGCTGAGCTGCGCTAGATCGATATAAGGCGCCAGTTGCGCTAAGTCGGCGGCAATTAAGATCAGTCCTTTTTCTTCTGGGCGCTGCTTAATGGTTAATAACTGCTGCACGGCCGATTGGCTATCTGGATCGCAGCCCAACCCAAAGACCGCTTCTGTTGGATAGGCGATAACGCCTGCGTTGCGTAGCGCCGTAACAGCCTGCGTCAGCGTAGGATCGGTAAGTTCATTATGGGACGTGGGCAGGGGCATGGCTGGTATCTCTTCATAGCAAAACGGCGCCAAGGCGCCGTTTTTTCATCACGCAGTGGGCGCGGATCTTACCCTAACTGCGCTTGCAGTGCGGCATCTTTTGCCAGCACCGCATCGGCATTGGCTTGGCGATCGGCGCGTACACGCTGGGCGAGGGCGTCATCGGCAATCGCCAGCAGTTGCGCGGCTAAATAGCCGGCATTTTTTGCTCCCGCTTTGCCAATGGCCACGGTGGCTACCGGCACGCCGGCGGGCATTTGCACGGTAGAGAGCAACGCATCCATGCCGGTCAGCGGCCCGCCATCCATCGGCACACCAATCACTGGGCGCGTGGTCAGGCCCGATACCGCGCCGGCTAAGTGCGCGGCTAAGCCGGCAGCGCAAATAAACACTTTGCAGCCGCGCGCTTCGGCATCGGTCACATAGGCGTGGGTGGCGGCTGGCGTGCGGTGGGCGGAGGTGATTTTGACTTCATAGCGAATGGCAAAACTGTTTAACACCTCAAGGGTGTGTTGCATCACGGGCAGATCGGAATCTGAACCCATGAGTACGGCGACAAAAGGCGTCGACATAGCGGCTATATCCTTGTCCAAGGGGGAAAATGACCGCCGCAAACGTTTAACTTTGCGGCGGCGGCATTATACCTGCGGCATGTGGTGGCCGCACTGTTTTTGCGGACAGACCAGCAGCGGTTGGCCACGGCGGGTTTTGGCAATCATCACCGCCCAACCACAGGCGGGGCACGGCTGGGCGTGTGGCGGATCGTTTAAGGCATAGCGGCAGGCCGGATAATCACTGCAGGCATAAAAGGTTTTGCCATAGCGTGAGGTGCGGGTGAGCAGATGGCCGCGCTGGCAGGCGGGGCAAGTGATCTGCGTATCATCAGCGGTTTGTGGCGATGCGATATGGTGGCAGGCGGGGTAGGCGGTGCAGCCAATAAATAAGCCATAGCGGCCTTTTTTGATGGCTAACGGCTGGCCACACGCAGGGCATTGGCTGCCATCGAGGATTTTTTCCACTTCGCTGTGGCCGTGCAGCGGTTGGTGATGGGTGCACTCTGGATAGTGGCTGCAGCCCAAAAAGGGCCCGTGTTTGCCTTGTCGAAGCACTAACGCGTGGCCACATTGCGGACACGGTGTGGCCGCCGCGCTTTGCGCGCTGGCGGCAGTAAACAGGGTGAGATCGATTTTGGGCATACTTTGCGGCTCGTCGCTAGCAATAATGGCGCGATGGTAACAGCGCGCCGCAAGACTGTCAGTGCCTGACGCCGTTCGAGTCGTCAAACACCAGCTCTTCCATCTGCTGGTAGGCTTGCTCGCTGCCTGGCACATTAAACAGCACCATCATCACAACCCACTTCAAATCGTCCAGATCGATCTCGGCTTTGTCTAATTCCAGCGCGCGCTCGATGGCCAATTCCCGCGTCTCAGGGGTGAGCACTTTGGCTTGCTCTAAAAACAGTAAAAAACCACGGCACGCGGTGCTTAAGCGCGCCATTTCTTGCGGGGCATACAGGCGCAGCGCTTCTTGGGTGCTGGCGGTGACATAGGTTTCGCGTTCGTTGGTGTGCAAATGGGCCAAGCGTTCTAGCCAATGTAACGCTTGCTCGATCTCTTTTTCACTAAAGCCGGCCCGCGAGAGCTCGGCGGTTAACTCATCCTGTTCCAGCTGCAGGTCGCTTTCGCTGTGGATATAGGTTTCGAAAAGGTACATCAAGACATCAAACATGATCAGGCCCTCTCGTTTTGACGTAGCCGCCGGCTACACTGCACACCGCGCCGGCCAGCTCTAATTCAACTAACAGCCCGAGCACGCTGGCGGCAGGCTGTTGGCAGCGAGCGCACAGCGTATCCACGCTGGTAACAGTTTCATCCAAATGGCCCAGCAGCGCCGCTTGTGCAGGCGTGTAGTGTTCGGCGCGGGTTTCAGTGGGCGCGCTAGTTGGCGCTAAATTGAGTGCCAAGCCCAACTCCTCGAATACATCGTTAGCCGCCAAGACCAGCTTGGCGCCTTGTTGGATCAAGCGATTACAGCCCAGCGCCTGGCTGTTTTGTGGCGCGCCCGGCACCGCAAACACCTCACGGCCTTGCTCAAGCGCGTAGCGCGCGGTGATGAGTGAGCCGCTTTTTTCGGTGGCCTCAATCACCACCACGCCAAGACTCAGGCCACTGATAATGCGATTGCGGCGCGGAAAATGCTCCGGCAACGGCCCTTGCGTGGGCAAAAATTCACTTACCAGTGCGCCGCCGCTGGCCAACAGTTGCTTGGCCAAGCCTTGGTGGCGTTTGGGGTACAACGCATCAAGCCCCGAGCCGAGCACCGCAATGCTGTGGCCACCGGCGTCCAGCGCCGCTTGGTGGCACACGCCATCAATACCTAGCGCCAAGCCTGAGGTGATGGTCAGCCCGGCCGCAGCTAAGGCGCTGCTTAAGCGGTTGGCGTTGTCTTTACCGGCATAGGTGGGGTGACGGGTGCCGACCATCGCCAATTGTGGGCGGCTTAAGCTGTCGAGTTCGCCGCGCACATATAGCAGCAAAGGCGCGCCTGGGATCTGGCGCAGCGGCATGGGATAGGCGGGGTGATCGGGCGTGAGCAGATAGTTGCCCGGACTTTGCGCCCAAGCCAGGGCTTGCGCTACCTGTGCTGCGGGTGAGCGCAATTGCGCGCGCTGCGCATGGGTTAAACCCCACGTGGCCAGCGCGCTGTCATCGGCCTGCAGCAGGGCGTGGATGCCGCCGGCCGCCGCAATCAGCCGCGCCGCGGTCACCGGCCCTATGCCTTGCACATAAGCCAGGGTGAGCCAGTCGCTCAGCGGCGCGGGCTTCACTCGACTGCGCTCAGGCGATAACCCGGGCCGACCCGATCTTGGCTGTGTAAGATCAGGCCATAGCTTAACTTGTCATACACCTTAAACAGCATTAGTTGGCCAATCGGCGTTTCTGGCAGCGGCAGGCCGCTGGCGCTATCAAACACCCGTTCATAGCGAGACGCGGTATCGCGATAGCTTGGCGTTTGCCCACGCAGCACCACATCCGCAGCAGGGCGGGCAATGCTCAGCACATCGCCCGGCTTGAGTTGCTCGCGCGCGCCGCGGTTGATCAGTACGACATCGTATTTACCGCCGCCGCTGGCACGGTTGTTAAATTGCACCACATAGGCACCGGTGAGCGGTGGCGCAGCGGCGGGGCTAAATTGCACCGGCAAGTCATCTTCTGCTGGCAGCGGCAGTAAAATATCGCCTTGGCGAACTTCGCGCAGATTTTTTGTGAGTAGCGCTTGGCTGCGCTCGCCTGGCAAGGCGGCGGTAACGCGCGCTTTACCGACCAGCACAGCGGCTTGGCCGAGCACTTCGTTGCTTTGGGCATCGCGGTAGTGTTCGCCAAGATGGTAAATGCCATAGGTCGACGCGCTGGCCAGCGCGCCTTGCACATACAACATATCGCCTTCCAGCATGCCGATGTGCTGCTTATCTGAGCCCAGTACGTAAGGTGCGCTGGCCGCCGCCTCGGCCTCAAGCACCTGATCGCCGCTTAAAAACGGCGCCATGACCGACAGTGGTAGGGTGGGAATCGCGCCGACTGGCGACTCAATGCGCATCTTTGGGCTCAGGCGAATGATATTACCTTGGCCGCGGTGGCTGATTTTTTGCAACTGGGGCTGGCCGTTGACCCACTGCAATTGCAGCTGATCGCCTGGGTAAATCCAGTGTGGGTCTTTGATCTGGCGGTTTTGTTGCCACAGGCTTGGCCAGCGCCACGGTTCATTTAGATAGTGGCCGGCGATGGCCCACAACGTATCGCCGGGTTTGACCTCATAACGCTCGGGGTAGCCGGGCTTGAGCAGCAAGCTATCGGCGAGGCTAGCATGACTTAGACCGGCGAGCAGACAGGCTAAGAGAGTTTGCTTCAGATCCATAACGCTCCCTGTTATCTCTGGGCAATTGGGGATGCGGCGCATGTGCCGCTGTTTTTTGTCAGCGTAAATGACTAGAATTACGCCAATATTGACTGGAATGATTGAAAACTAAAGAAAAAATTATGGCCATTTTACCGGTTTTGCACTTTCCCGATGAACGTTTGCGTACTGTTGCTGCGCCCGTCGAAGCCTTCACCCCTGCTTTGCAGCAGATCATTGACGACATGTTCGAGACCATGTATGCCGAAGAGGGCATTGGTCTGGCCGCAACGCAGGTCAACATTCATCAGCGCATTATTGTTATCGATACCTCTGAACAGCATGACCAACCGCTGGTGCTGATCAACCCTGAAGTTATTGCCCAAGGCGGTAACACCGGTATTGAAGAGGGCTGCTTGTCGGTGCCGGGTAGTCGCGCGTTAGTTGCGCGCGCTGAGACCATCACCATTCGTGCGCAAGATCGCCACGGCAAAGCCTTTGAACTGGCGGCCGATGAGCTATTGGCCATCTGTATTCAGCACGAAATGGATCACTTGGTCGGCAAGCTGTTTGTGGATTATCTGTCCCCGCTTAAGCGCCAGCGTATCCGGCAGAAAATTGAAAAGCAGTGGCGCGAAGACCGCTAAGGCGGCGCCCTCACCTAAGGTTTAAGGATCCTCGCTTGAATAAGCTGAAACTGATTTTTGCCGGTACCCCGGATTTTGCCGCCCAGCATTTGGCGGCGTTGTTGTCTGCGGCCGCCGACGCCAGCCCATTTGAGGTGGTGGCGGTGTACACGCAGCCAGACAAACCCGCGGGGCGCGGACAAAAGCTCACCGCAAGCCCCGTCAAAAGTTTGGCACTGGCGCACAACTTACCGGTGTATCAGCCCGCCACCTTGCGCGCAGAAGAGGCGCAGGCTGAATTGGCTGCGCTGGGCGCCGATCTGATGGTGGTGGTGGCCTATGGCCTAATCTTACCTAAAGTCGTGTTAGATACGCCGCCGCTCGGTTGCATCAACGTGCACGGCTCGCTGCTGCCGCGTTGGCGTGGCGCGGCGCCAATTCAGCGCGCGATTTGGGCCGGTGACAGTGAAACCGGTGTGACCATTATGCAAATGGATGTGGGCCTAGATACCGGCGCCATGATCCGCAAAGTCACTTGCCCAATCGCTGCCGATGAAACGTCGGCGAGCTTATATGACAAATTAGCCGCGCTTGGGCCGCAGGCGTTAGTGGCCACCGTGACCGCGATGGCCGCGGGCGAGACGGCGGCCGAAGCGCAAGATGACGCACAAGCCAATTACGCGCAAAAGCTTTCAAAAGAGGAGGCGCGCTTAGATTGGACGCTGGACGCCGCGCAACTTGAGCGCTGCATCCGCGCCTTTAATCCTTGGCCCATGAGTTGGTTTACCGTCGCTGAGCAGACCATCAAAGTCTGGCAGGCCGAGGTGTTGCCTGAGGCGAGTGCACACGCGCCAGGCACTGTGCTGCGCGCCGATAAACACGGCATTGATGTCGCCACTGGCCAAGGCGTATTGCGTTTGTTAAGTCTGCAACCACCGGGCAAAAAAGCGATGGCGGTGGCCGATCTGCTGAACTCGCGCCGCGAGTGGTTTCGCGTCGGCGGTGTGCTCAGTTAACGCGCGCCTCGGCAAGCTCACTCTATCTCACAGGGGCGCACGCCCCATGCTCAACGCTGGCCTTGGCCGGTATTGCAAGGGAATCTTATGAAAACACGCGCTCAGGCCGCGCTGGTGATCCAGCAAGTGCTCGATCACGGCTTATCGCTTTCTGCCGTTTTACCTGCCGCTCAAGACAAAGTGGCACCGCGCGATCGCGCCTTGTTGCAAGAACTTTGCTACGGCACCCTGCGCTGGCTGCCGCGCTTAGACGCGGCGGTCGGCGAGATGATGGACAAGCCGCTGAAAAACAAAAGCCGCATTTTTCACTATCTGCTGCTGGTGGGTTTGTATCAGCTGATCTACACCCGCGTTCCGGCGCATGCCGCGGTGGCCGAAACCGTCAATGCGGTGAAATTGCTCAAAGGCAGCGCGCTGCGCGGCCTGATCAATGGCGTGCTGCGCAACTTTCAGCGCAGCGCCGAGGTCATTTTGCTGCGCATTGATCGGGTGCCAAATGTGCGCTTAGGTCACCCCGATTGGCTGGCCAAGCGTATTCGCCAAGCCTACCCCAACGCGTGGGAGGCCATTTTAGAGGCTAATAGCCAGCGCCCACCGATGTGGATCCGCAATAACAGCCAGCGCCAGAGCCGCGAGGTCATGTTGGCGCGCTTAAGCGATGTGGGCATTGAAGCCACCGCGGGCAGCGAAGGCCAAGACACTATCTTGCTGGCCCATCCTTGTGATGTGGCCAAATTGCCCGGTTTTGCCCAAGGCGATTGCTCGGTGCAAGATGGCGCTGCGCAGCAAGCCGCCGAGTTACTTGGCGCGTGTGCGGGGGATTGGGTGCTCGATGCCTGCGCCGCGCCAGGGGGCAAAACCGCGCACATGTTAGAGCGCGAACCGGCGTTAGCTGGGGTGGTGGCGGTGGATGCCGATGCGGGGCGCTTGGCGCGGGTGCAGGAAAATCTCGATCGCATTGGCTTAAGCGCGCAACTCATTCATGGTGATGCCAGTGCGCCCGAGCAGTGGTGGCCTGAAGGACAATTTGATCGCATTTTGCTGGATGCGCCTTGCTCAGCCACCGGCGTGGTGCGCCGCCATCCCGACATCAAATGGCTGCGCCGCGATCAAGACATTCGCGAGCTCGCCCAGTTGCAGCGGCGCATTTTGACGGCGCTATGGGCCCGCTTAAAAGTGGGCGGCACCTTGCTGTATGCCACCTGCTCGGTGTTGCCAGAAGAAAACAGCGAGCAAATCCGCGCCTTTTTGGCGGCGACACCCAGCGCGCAGTTAGTGCCGCTGCATGCGGCCGATACCCCAGAGCAGCCAGGCCGGCAATTTTTGCCCGGTGAAGGGCACATGGATGGTTTTTACTACGCCAAACTGTGCAAGCGCTGAGCACGGCCACGCATTTAACCCGAGTTATTTATGAAAATTATTATCTTAGGGGCCGGTCAGGTCGGAGGCACGCTGGCAGAGACCCTTGCCAGTGAAAACAACGACATCACCTTGGTAGATACCAATGTAGAGCGCTTGCGCGAGCTACAAGATAAGTTTGACCTGCGCGCTGTGGTTGGCCACGGCGCGCACCCAGAAGTGCTGCGCGAAGCGGGCGCGGAAGATGCGGACATGCTGGTGGCGGTGACTAACAGCGATGAAACCAACATGATCGCCTGCCAAGTGGCCTATTCGCTGTTTAACACCCCCAATAAGGTGGCGCGGATCCGCTCGGCGGCGTATTTAGCTGAGCGCGACCGCCTGTTTTTGTCCGAAACCGTGCCGGTGGATCACTTGATCGCCCCTGAGCAGTTGGTGATTGAGCAACTTCGCCGCCTGATTGAGTACCCAGGGGCATTGAAGGTGGTGGATTTTGCCGGTGGCCGCGTTGGTTTAGTGGTGGTGAAGGCGTACTACGGCGGTCCGTTGGTCGGCAATCCGCTGTCGACCTTGGCAGTACACATGCCCAATGTGGGCGCGCGGGTAGCGGCCATTTTCCGCCAAGGCCGTGCTATTCGCCCGCAAGGCACCACCATCATCGAAGCCGATGATGAAGTATTTTTCATTGCCGCCGCGGGGCATATCCGTGCCGTGATGTCGGAGTTACAGCGCTTAGAAAGCCCTTATCGCCGCATTATGATCGTGGGGGGCGGCAACATTGGCTCCGGTTTGGCGCGTCAATTAGAGCAGCGCTACAGCGTGAAACTGATTGAGCGCAATCCCAAGCGCGCCGAGTTGCTGTCTGAACAATTGGAAAAAACCTTGGTGTTTTGTGGTGATGCTTCGGAT
This sequence comes from Aeromonas sp., assembly GCA_051658125.1. GTDB lineage: Bacteria > Pseudomonadota > Gammaproteobacteria > Enterobacterales > Aeromonadaceae > Aeromonas. Next base: position 2,135 of record JBOFMA010000105.1, on the reverse strand, counting down.
CAAAACTTGCTTAGCGAAGAGCATATCGACCAGATCGATATTTTTATCGCCACCACCAACGAAGATGAAGCCAATATCATGTCGGCGTTGTTGGCGAAAAAACTCGGCGCGAAAAAGAGTGTGGTGCTGATCCAGCGCCGCGCCTATGCCGAACTGATGCAAGACAGCCCGATCGATATCATTATTGCCCCGCAACAGGCGACGGTGTCGGCGCTGCTGACCCATGTGCGCCGTGGTGATATTGCCAAAGTGCACAGCATGCGCCGCGGTGAAACCGAAGCGATTGAAATTATCGCGCGCGGTGATGACATCGCCTCGAAAGTGGTCGGCCGCACCGTGGCTGAGCTTAAGCTACCGCCGGGCACTACCATTGGTGCGATCGTGCGCGGTGATGAAGTACTGATGGCCCACGATGACAGCCGCATTCAGCAAGATGACCATGTGGTGATGCTGCTGGTGGACAAAAAACACATCACCGAAGTGGAGCGTCTGTTCCAGCCGAGCCCCTTCTTCTTGTAAACCCACGGCCGCGTGCTGTCCCGCGGCCCGTTTCCCCTTCCAACTAGGTTACTCGGCATGATTAAGCTGCGTCCGATTATGTTTGCCCTTGGCCTATTGCTGTCCAAGTTGGCGCTATTTATGTGGCTGCCGACGTTGCTGGCGCTATTGACGGCCTCCGAGGGTTTTGTTGAGTTTTTTAAAGCCGTGCTGATCACGCACGGCGCGGCGTTTATGTGCTTGCACTATGGCCGCAAAGCCGCGCTGCAATTGGGGGTGCGCGAGATGTTCTTGCTCACCTCGTTGGTCTGGGTGGTGGCCTGTATTTTTGGCGCGCTGCCGTTTGTGTTTATCAACCACATCAACTTTGCTGATGCCTACTTTGAAACCATGTCCGGCGTGACTACCACCGGCTCTACCGTGCTGTCGGGGCTAGATGACATGGCGCACAGCGTGCTGCTGTGGCGCTCTATCTTGCAATGGCTCGGCGGCGTGGGTTTTATCGTGATGGCGGTCGCCATCTTGCCCTACCTGAACGTGGGCGGCATGAAGCTGTTCCAAACGGAAAGCTCGGATTGGTCAGATAAAAGCGCGCCGCGCGCCAAAACCGTGGCCAATAACATCGTGGTGGTGTACTCGGTGCTCACCGTGCTGTGCTTTATGGCCTATTGGGTGAGTGGCATGAGCACCTTTGAGGCCATCAACCATGCTATGACCACCCTGAGTACCGGCGGCTATTCGACCTCCGATAGCTCGATGTCGCACTTTTCTAACAGTGCGCATTGGATTGGCACCCTGTTTATGTTCTTAGGTGGCCTGCCGTTTCTGCTCTATGTACAAAGCCTCAATAACCGTGATTACAGTTTGTTTAAAGATGCGCAAGTGCGCGGCTTTTTCTGGCTGGTGATTGCAGTGACCTTGGTCATGACGCTGTATTTATGGAGCCACGAGCTGTTTGACTTGGCCGATGCGCTGCGCATTAGTTGCTTTAACATCGTCTCGGTGCTGACCACCACCGGCTATGGCTTGGGCGATTTTGGCACTTGGGGGCCGCTGTCGAGCGTAGTGTTCTTGGCGCTGCTGCTGTTTGGCGCTTGCTCTGGGTCCACCTCTGGTGGCTTGAAAATATTTCGCGTGCAGATCGCCTTTGCGCTGCTGAAAAAGCAATTGCGCCAGTTGGTTCACCCCAACGGCGTGTTCCCGCAAAAATATAACGATCGCACGGTGAACGACGGCATCATCCGCTCGATTGTGTCGTTTGTGCTGGTTTATCTTGGTGTGATGCTGCTGATCGCCATGCTGCTGGCGCTGATAGGTCTTGACCCGCTAACGGCCATTTCTGGCGCTATTACGGCGGTATCAAACGTGGGGCCTGGCATGGGGCCGGTGATTGGCCCAAGCACCAACTTTGCCAGCTTGCCTGATACAGCGAAATGGCTGCTCTCATTTGGCATGCTGCTGGGCCGGCTTGAGATCATGACGGTACTGGTGGTGCTCGCACCGAGTTTTTGGCGCCAGTAAGTTTGCTGGTTTGGCTAGATTAAATTGCGCCGTGGCTTTTGCTGCGGCGCTTTTTATTGGTCAGCTCGCCACAGATTTTATGCAGCAAGCTGCATATTATTCTGTTGTTTATGCAG
>JBOFMA010000104.1:0-1027 GCA_051658125.1 Aeromonas sp. | reverse complement strand
AGTTATCGATGTCGATTTATATAAGATGTTGGTGTGGGGCGATACCAGCCAAGATATTCGTCTGCGTTCGGGCGATACGGTGTTTATCCCGGCCAAAGGCGCGGAAGTGAGCATTGATGGTTTGGTTAAGCGCCCAGCGCTTTATGAGCTCAAAGGCGCGGCGGCGCTGGCCAATGTGCTGGAGCTGGCCGGTGGTTTAAAAGCGGCGGCGTTAAAAGAAGTTGTGGTGAGCCGCTTTAGCGAAAACGGCATGCGCGTGTTTAATTTAAATTTGGCCAATGCCAATGACCGCAATTTCGACGTGCGTGATGGCGATAAAATCAGCGTGAAACCGAGCAACACTGAATATAGCCAAGCGATCACGCTCAAAGGCGCGGTGGTGCGTGATGGCGTGTTTAGCTATCAGCCGGGCATGCGTATTAGCCGCATGTTGCAAAACATCAATCGCGATTTAACCAAGCAAGCAGATTTAGCCTACGCCTTAGTGGTGCGGGAAGTGGATGCGCAGCGCAATATCGAGGTGTTGCAGTTTAATTTAGGTAACGCTTTGGCCAATCCCGGCAGTGCGGACGACTTAGCCCTGCAAGCGCGCGACAGCGTATTAATTTTTAACCGCGATGTGCCGGAGTTATCGGCGGCAGAGAAAAAGCAACAAAAATGGCTAGGCAATGGGCAAGGTTATGCCACCGGTATGTCCGCTGGGATGAATGCCGGTCAGTCGCTTAATGCTATGCAAGGGATGAACAGCGGCGCAGCTTACGCCGCCAATGGTCAGCCCGTGGCAAATAATGCGGCAGCGGGTCTGCCGCAGCAAGGAGGCCAGCAAGCGCAAGGCTATAACCCAGCGTATGCGCAAGCCGGTTATAACCAAGCCTTAAGTCAAGAGCAGTTGGCGCTGCAGGCGCAGATGAACCAGCAGCAACAACAGCGCGTGACCGATCAGGCGACTGGCGCGCAAGTGCGGCAAAGTGAGCTTAACCGTGATGAGAAAATGACCTTAGGCAAACTCAGCGAGACCAGCGACAAG
>JBOFMA010000103.1:0-13539 GCA_051658125.1 Aeromonas sp. | reverse complement strand
AGTGGCTGGCTGAAGCCCTCTTGCCCCTTGCCCGCTGGGAGCTAGAGCAACAGCGCGCCGCACGTAAAGCCAAACAAGGCTTAGTCGTACATGAAAACCGCCAACTGGGTGGCCTACGCAAGCTCAACGGCCGACAACTGTCGTGGGATCGCCTGCTCGACCTGCGCCTATTGATAGATCTACGCGGTGGCATCGGCGAAGGCCACCGCATGAAGTTTCTGTTTTGGCAGATGAACTTCATGGCTTTGAGCGGTCAAGTCACGCGCGGCAATTTCTGGAAAGAGGCGCAAGCGCTTGTTTGGTCGTGACTGGATGCGCCACCAGAAGCCGCTGAGCACGCTGTATCGCAAGCTGAGTGAGTTTGCCGAGGGTAAGACCATCGAATACCTTGGGCAGCGCTACAACCCGCTGTATACGCCGCGCAACGTCACGCTTATCCGTATCCTCGACATCAGCGAAACCGAGCAGCGGCAACTGCACACAATCATCTCGCCTGAACTGGCGCGGGAACGCCATGCTCAGCGTGAGGCGTCTCGTCGCCGTGAAGCTGGCGCTGTGACGCGGGCAGAGTATGAACAAACCCGCCAAACACTGGCCAGCAGCAAGGCAGAGCAAGCTAAAGCCTTGCGCGAGCAGGGTCTTAGCGCTGTAAAAATTGCCGAAACTATGGGGATTGGTTTGCGAACAGTGAAGCTGTACCTGTCTAACCACAATTAGGCGTGCAGTAGTGCGTGCGTATATCTATGGCGAAGCCAAGCGCTCTTGTGTTTTGTTTTGAGCGCTTGGTTGGATTGGTAGCGTAGGATTGAACATCAGCGAAGCCGAGCCGCGGCAACTGTACATTATCGGTGTTTAGGCATGGATCACCGACGCCCCCTACAGGCGCTACGGTGCTATATCGCGTATGGGGGGCGTTTACGATTGCTCTCCGTCAAACGACATTAAAAATCCCAAATTCAACGTAAATCACTGCGCCAAAACAGGTATACTCCCCCTTTTAGCCAGATACGAATGCCGCTGTTCAAATGAACATGGGCATCAAATTGCCCGCTATCGCTTGTGAGCAAGCCCTGTCTCTGAAGCGACCCCAAAACAGCAAGATAAAAATGACTGCGCCTCCGTTGTTATAACGAGAGGGCGAGCGACACGAATTAGGAATTAAAGATGGATCATAGTGCACACAACAAGCTCATCTCTTTTATCTGGAGTATTGCCGACGACTGTTTGCGTGATGTGTATGTGCGCGGCAAATACCGTGATGTGATTTTGCCGATGGTAGTGCTGCGCCGTTTGGATACATTACTCGAACCCAGCAAAGCGGCGGTGCTAGAAGAAGTTCGCTTCCAAAAAGAAGAGATGCAATCGGTTGAGCTTGATGATGAAGCGCTAAAAGATGCCAGTGGCTATGTGTTTTACAACACGTCCAAGTGGACGCTTAAATCATTGTCTAAAGCGGCGAGCAATAACCAACAGATACTGCTGGCTAACTTTGAAGAGTATTTGCTGGGCTTTAGCCAGAACGTTCAAGAAATCATTACCTGCTTTAACCTGAAAGCACAGGTTCGCCATATGGCGAGCAAACAAGTCTTACTCGATGTCGTTGATAAGTTTACCTCGCCTTACATCAACCTCACCCATGAAACGGTCGAAGACCCTGATGGCAACAAAATGCCGGCCCTCACCAACCTAGGGATGGGTTATGTATTCGAAGAGCTGATCCGCAAGTTCAACGAAGAAAATAACGAAGAAGCCGGTGAACACTTTACGCCACGTGAAGTGATTGAACTGATGACGCACCTCGTGTTTGACCCAGTGCAAGATCAGTTACCGCTAACCATGACCGTGTATGATCCGGCCTGCGGTAGCGGCGGCATGTTGACCGAAGCGCAAAACTTCATCGAAGAGAAATATCCGCACGAAAACCGCGATGTTTACCTTTACGGCAAAGAGATCAACGACGAAACCTACGCGATTTGTAAGTCAGACATGATGATCAAGGGTAACAACCCGGAAAACATCAAAGTTGGTTCAACCTTAGCCACAGACGAATTTGCCAGCACGCGCTTTGATTTCATGCTGTCTAACCCGCCTTACGGTAAGAGTTGGGCGTCAGAACAAAAGCACATCAAAGAAGGCAATGATGTCATTGATCATCGCTTTAAACTCAGCTTGCAAGATTACTGGGGCACCAGTGAAGTGGTGGATGCCACGCCACGTTCCAGTGATGGCCAGCTGCTGTTTTTGATGGAAATGGTCAACAAGATGAAAGATCCGAGCGTCAGCCCGTTAGGCAGCCGGATTGCCTCAGTACACAACGGCTCCTCGCTGTTTACCGGTGACGCCGGTGGCGGTGAAAGCAACATTCGCCGCTACATCATTGAAAATGACCTGCTGGAAGCCATCATTCAGTTGCCAAACAACTTGTTCTACAACACCGGCATTACCACATACATCTGGTTGTTAAGTAACAAGAAATCCGCTAGTCGCCAAGGCAAGGTGCAGTTGATTGATGCCAGCTTGCTCTATCGTAAGTTGCGTAAAAATTTAGGTGCGAAAAACTGTGAGTTTTCGCCTGAGCACATCGCGGAAATTGTTGAGACGTACTTACGTTGCACGGACGTTGAACGGGCGACTGACGCGAACAATGATCCTATCGGTATGGCCAGTAAAGTGTTTCGTAATGCGGACTTTGGTTATCACAAAGTCACCGTTGAGCGCCCCGATCGCCGTGTGGCCCAATTTACTCCAGAAGCGATCGCGCCCCTGCGCTTTGATAAGGCGTTCAGTGAGATCATGGCATATCTGTACACCGCGCATGGCGACAAGGTGTATGACCAGACCGGCCATGGGGCAGGCCAAGCTCAGAGCTTCTTAACATCGATTGAAAAAGACATTTTGTCTTGGTGTGAAGAGAACGACATCAGCCTCAACGCTAAAGGCAAGGCTAAACTGCTGGATGTGGGTCACTGGTTGAAGCAAAAAACACTGTTCGCAGCGGCGCAAACGCTGATGGCAGAAATGGGCCGTGAGCAATTTGATGATTTTAATCTCTTTAAAGATAAAGTGGATAAGGCGCTAAAAGCGCACGCCATCAAGCTGTCCGCGACTGAGAAGAGTGCCATCTTAAATGCGGTAAGCCGGTATGACGAAGCCGCCAAGAAGGTGGTGAAAAAGATCGTTAAATTCACCAGCGTTCAATTAGCCGAACTGCTGGCGCGCTATGAGTGTGAAGAGGCAGATTTGCCCGATTTTGGCTTTTTCCCGAACGCTAAAGCCGGCGAGTTTATTACCTACGAAACCTGCGCCGATCTGCGTGACACCGAGTCGGTGCCATTACAACAAAGTATTTATCAATATTTTCTCGATGAAGTGAAGCCGCATGTCGATGAGGCATGGCTCAATCTCGATACGGTAAAAATTGGCTATGAGATTAGTTTTAATAAATATTTCTACCGGCATAAACCACTGCGCAGTTTAGAGGCCGTGGCGGCCGATATTATTACCCTTGAACAAAAAGCCGAAGGTCTGATTGCGCAAATTCTTGGCATAGAGAACTTGGGCGTGAAAGTCGCTGATGTTCAGGGAGAAGCGTAATGGAAAATTTAGCGTTGATGCCGAAGTATGAGAACTATGTATATTCTGGAGTTGAATGGTGTGAACATTTACCAGTTATGTGGTCGATTGTTCCCTTGAAGTATTTGCTAAAACTGGTGTCTGAGAAAGTATCAAGCGCAAGTTCGAATCTTCCTTATATTGGAATGGAAAATATAGAGTCTTGGTCTGGAAAAATAAAAGGTAAGCCTGCTGAAGTAGATGGATCGGCAAGTACATTCCAAAGCGACGACATTCTATTCGGAAAGCTAAGACCTTATTTGGCGAAAGTAACTAAGGTCGATTTTGAAGGCATTTGTTCAACAGAACTCCTTGTTTATCGCTGTAATAAACAAGAATCAGGTTTCTACAAATATTTGCTTGGCAGCAAAGCCTTCATTGATTTGGTTGACGCCAGTACTTATGGATCAAAGATGCCTAGGGCAAATTCAGACTTCATTGGCAATCAACATCTGCCTTGTCCCACAATTTTTGAAAAAGTCTTAATCGCCAATTTCCTCGATCAAAAAACCGCGCAAATTGACGAAGCGATTGCCATCAAAGAGCAGCAAATTAGCCTGTTAAAAGAGCGTAAGCAGATCATCATCCAACAAGCGGTGACCCAAGGACTTGATCCCAATGTGCCAATGAAAGATTCCGGTGTGGATTGGATTGGCAAGATCCCAGAGCATTGGGAAGTCCGTCGTAGCAAATTTGTATTTACTCAAAGGAAAGAACTGGCTTGGAAAGGTGATGTTCAACTTTCTGCGACTCAAGCTTATGGTGTTATTCCGCAAGACCAGTATGAGGAGTTAACAGGTAAACGCGTTGTCAAAATTCAGCTTCATTTAGATAAAAGGAAGCACGTCGAAAAAGACGACTTTGTAATTAGTATGAGAAGTTTCCAAGGTGGCTTAGAGCGTGCCTGGTCGCAAGGATGTATTCGGTCCTCCTATGTTGTCTTGAGAGCGTTAGATGAAATTGATCCTTTATTCTATGGATATTTATTAAAACTACCCTCTTACATCGCAGCTTTGCAGCAGACAGCGAGTTTCATCAGAGATGGTCAAGACCTAAATTTTGACAACTTTTCAAAGGTTGACTTGTTTATTCCGCCCATTGAAGAGCAAAAAGAAATAGCTAACTACGTTAGCGATTTTATGAAATCTTCTGATGAGGGTATTGCGTTGCTATTAGCCCAAATCGAAAAACTCAAAGAATACAAAACCACGTTGATCAACAGCGCTGTGACCGGAAAAATCAAGATCACGCCAGAGATGGTGGACAAGGCCAGTCATGCCCTATAGTCCGCCGTTTACCATTACCCCGTTGATTTTAAAACGGGTGGCTGAGATCAGTGAAAACATGGGGCGTTTGAGTGCGCGCATCGAGCAAACTCAAGCGCTGCGACTGCGCCGAGCTAACCGTATTCGCACAGTGCAAGGCTCGCTGGCGATTGAGGGCAATAGTTTAAGTGAAGCGCAAATAACGGCCATTTTAGATGGCAAGCGCATTATTGCCCCGCCCAAAGAGGTGCTTGAAGTACAAAACGCGCTGAAAGCCTATACGTTTTTATCCACATGGCACGCTAGCAGCGAGTTGGATCTGCGCCACGCCCATCAGGTGCTCATGGAGGGCTTGTTAAGCGATGCCGGCCATTATCGCCAAGGCGGTGTCGGGGTGATGTCGGGGGACACAGTGGTGCATATGGCGCCGGGCGCCGATCAGGTGCCACGGTTAATGAACGATTTATTTGCATGGCTCAAAAATTCAGAGTTACCCGCGCTGATCAGCAGTTGTGTTTTCCATTATGAATTTGAGTTTATTCACCCGTTCGCGGATGGTAATGGCCGTATGGGGCGATTGTGGCAAACGCTGATCTTAAGCCAGTGGCAGCCGGCCTTTGTGGACATCCCCGTTGAAAGCTTAATCCATCAGCATCAAGCCGAGTATTACCACGCGATCCGTGTCAGTACGGCAAAAACCGATTGCGCACCGTTTATTGAGTTTATGCTGGGCATCATTGCCAAGACCTTACATGAAGTGCAAACCTCGGCCGATACCGAGTTGGCCGTGGCAAGTGAAAAAACGCAGGTAGAAATGCGGGTAAAAACGCAGGTAGAAATGCGGGTAAAAACCCCAGAGCAAATTTTGCACTTGTTAGCTAATCAGCCAAGTTTAACGTTGGCCGAGATTGCGTCTCACCTTGGCAAATCACCCAGTACCATTGAGCGTGCCGTGACGAAGTTAAAGCAGCAACAGAGGCTGGCTTTCCACGGCCCCAAGCGGGGCGGACATTGGCGCGTGTTAGAGAAAAATTTAAAGGATTAATATGGTCAGTCAAACCAATGAACAAGCCTTGGAATCTGCCATCGAAAAGTGTTTGGCGGGAATTTGCACTGAAGAGCTAAAGCAGGGATTAACCCCGCAGTCCGCTGGGGCTGGCTATGTCATTGGTGCGGCGAGCAATTTCAATCGACAGTACGCGATTGATGAGCATATTTTTTGGTCGTTCCTGCGCCAGACGCAGGAAACTGAGCTGGCGAAATTAGAAAAAAATAATCCAGCCGATTGGCAGCGTAAGCTACTTGAGCGCTTTGATCGCTTGATCAAAAAGCATGGCATTTTGCATCTGCTGAAAAAGGGTTTGAGCGTTGATGACGCGCATTTTTATTTGTTCTATTCCGCGCCATTAGCTAGCAGCAGCGAACGAGTAAAGCAGCACTTCGCCGACAATGTGTTTAGTTGTACACGCCAGTTGCGCTATTCCTTGGCGAACCCGTTACAAGAGATCGATATGGTGCTGTTTATCAATGGTATTCCGTTGATAACGCTAGAGCTCAAGAACGCATGGACGGGGCAGACGGCGCGGTATCATGGACAGAAGCAATACCGTGATGATCGTGATGCTACACAGCCATTGTTGAACTTTGGCCGCTGCTTGGTGCATATGGCCGTCGACACCGATGAAGTGTACATGACCACTAAATTAGCCGGTCGTAGTACGTTCTTTTTGCCGTTCAACCGTGGGCATAACCATGGTCAGGGTAACCCGCCACACGAAACGAGCCATAAAACGGCTTATCTTTGGCAGGAGATCTTCGCTAAAGAAAGCCTCGCCAATATCATTCAACATTTCGTGCGGTTAGATGGTTCGAGCAAAGACCCTTTGGCCCAGCGCACGCTGTTCTTCCCGCGTTATCATCAGTTGGATGTGGTGCGCCGTTTGGTTGGTCATGCCGCCCATCACGGGGTCGGGCAGACCTATTTGATCCAGCACTCGGCGGGTTCAGGTAAATCCAATTCGATTACGTGGGCGGCTTATCAGTTGATTGAAGCCTATCCTGCGACTGAGGCAGTTGCCGGCGGCAAGGGCATGGATCAGCCGTTGTTTGATTCGGTCATTGTGGTGACGGATCGCCGTTTGCTCGATAAGCAGCTGCGCGACAACATCAAAGAGTTTTCCGAAGTTAAGAACATCATTGCCCCTGCAATGAAGTCATCGGAACTTAAGCTCGCGCTTGAGCATGGCAAAAAAATCATCATTACCACCATTCAAAAATTCCCCTTCATCATCGATGGCATCGCGGATTTAAGTGATAAGCGCTTTGCGGTGATTATCGATGAGGCGCATAGCTCTCAATCAGGGTCTGCGCATGACAATATGAACCGGGCGATGGGTAAGGTGGCGATTGAAGAAGCTGAGGATGCTCAGGATAAAATCCTTCAGGCGATGAAGTCGCGCAAGATGCGTGGCAATGCGTCTTACTTGGCGTTCACCGCGACGCCTAAGAACAGTACGTTAGAAAAATTTGGTCAGCGCCAAGAAGATGGCTCGTTCAAGCCGTTCCACTTGTATTCGATGAAGCAAGCCATTGAAGAGGGCTTCATTTTAGATGTGCTGGCGAACTACACGACGTACAAGAGTTTCTATGAGATTGAAAAATCCATCGCAGAAAACCCCGCATTTGATACCAAGAAGGCCCAGAAAAAACTAAGAGCCTATGTGGAGCGTAGCCAGCAGACGATTGATAGCAAAGCTGAAGTGATGCTGGAACACTTCACCACCCATGTGGTGAATACCAAGAAGCTCAAAGGTAAGGGCAAGGCGATGGTGGTGACTCAAAATATTGAGACGGCCATTCGCTATTACCAGAAGATAAAAGACCTTATTCAAAAGCAAGGCAATCCGTTTAAGGTGGCGATTGCCTTCTCGGGTAGCAAAGAAGTTGATGGCAGCGAATACACTGAGGCGGATATGAACGGCTTCGCCGAGTCCGATACCAAGGATATGTTTGATACCGATGATTATCGCCTGCTCGTGGTGGCGAATAAGTATCTGACCGGCTTTGATCAGCCAAAGTTGTGCGCCATGTATGTCGACAAAAAGCTGACGAGTGTTTTGTGCGTACAGACGTTATCGCGCCTCAATCGCAGCGCCCCTAAGTGGGGAAAAAAGACCGAAGATTTGTTTGTACTCGACTTTTTCAACACGGCTGAAGAGATCCAAACGGCGTTCGACCCTTTCTATACCGCGACATCATTGTCTCAAGCCACGGATATTAACGTGCTGCATGAGCTAAAAGACGCGATGGACGATGTGGGAGTCTATGAATGGCATGAGGTTGAAGACTTTGTGACGCGTTATTTCAATGATGAGGACGCGCAGACACTTAGCCCGATCATCGATGTGGCGGCGGCACGCTTTGACCATGAGTTTGAGTTAGAACTCGACGATCAAGTGGACTTTAAGATTAAGGCTAAGCAGTTCGTCAAAATTTATGGGCAGATGGCGTCCATCATGCCGTATGACATGGTGAACTGGGAAAAGCTGTTTTGGTTTTTAAAATTCCTCATACCTAAACTGAAGGTGGCAGACCCAGAAGCTGATGCTATTGATGCGTTGTTAGAGTCGGTAGACCTCGCTTCATATGGCTTACAACGGATTAAGCTCAACCACAGCATTGCACTTAGTGATCAAGAAACCGAACTCGACCCTCAAAATCCAAACCCGCGTGGTGCACACGGGGGTGACAAGACGGAAGATCCGCTCGATGACATCGTGCGCACTTTTAATGAGCGTTGGTTCCAAGGTTGGAGTGCCACACCTGAAGAGCAGCGTGTGCGGATGTTGAGTATGCGAGACGCGATGAGAACGCATCCAGACTTTCAAGCTAAGTATGCATCGAACGCTGATACTCACACCAAGGACCTGGCGTTTGAGAAGATGCTAAAAGAGATCATGCTACAAAAACGCAAAGATGATTTGGATTTCTACAAGCTATGGGCCGCCGATCAAGCCTTTAAAACCTCACTAATCAACAGCGTTCGCGTGATGGTTGAGGCGTAAGACTGGGGCGCTAACCCCATGTGTGCGCTCGGACTCATGGGGGGGGTGATGCATTGAAAGAGTGGGAAAAGAAAAAGCCTGAATTGTTCATAAAACAACTCAAACAATCACGCAACCATGCGGATCGCGACAGTAACCTCCGGTATCCCAAGCCTTCATTCGATGACCGTGGGTTTCTTCGAGCTAGATTAGCTCATATCAAGGACAGCCAAATGATCGAAAAAATTCTGCTTAGCAACGTCTCCAGTTACCCCCCTGATTCACCAATATCCATCAACCCACTCAAGCGCGTGAACTTGTTTTACGGTCAAAATGGGACGGGAAAGACCACCATCGGTAATTTTCTTCAGACCCCTTCTCAAACCTGCTACAGCATTTGCTCTGTGGAACCCGCAAAGACCGGTCGGGAGGTATTAGTCTACAACCATACGTTCATGGAGAAGAATTTCCATGCGGTCGCATCCCTGCCTGGAATCTTCACCCTAAATGAGAGTAATGTTGAGGCTGAGGTAGCCCTTAACGCGGCAAAGGAAAAAATAGCCAATTTGGAAATTGCCCGTAAAACTGCAATGGAGAAGATGAATAACTGCAAGACGGCTCAGGAGCAAGCTCGTGATACTCTGCTGGACAGTATTTGGGAGCCCAAGCGTGACTTTGATAACACCGCACTGTCTTACTGCTTCAAGTCGCTCAACAGCAAAAAGGAACGGTTACTTGATGCAGTCCAGAGTGTCCCGCTCGTAGCAACTTCTGACACAATCCAGGGACTGCTAAAAGAAGCGGCAGAGCTCAGCGAGGCCAGTGAGGAGCGACCTGGGATCGCCCCTTTAACCTTCCAGGCGAATGAGTTGGAAGCTGATCCGATCATGCAAGAAATTATTACGGGGTCGGGAGATTCCTACCTTTCTACGCTAATTCAGCAATTGGGGCATTCGGACTGGGTCAAGCAGGCACTGCGCTATGAGGACGAAGCAAAAGACCAGTGCCCACTGTGCCAACAACTCTTGCCGCAGGATTTTTATGCTGAGATTCATAAGGTCTTCGACAAAACCTATGAGCAACGCCTTGGTGTACTGCAACAACTAGAAAACCAATATCGAGGCGCGGTGGATCAATTCCTGAGGCGATGCGAGGCTCCGGAATATCAACTGCAAGCTATAAAACTCCATGTCACCAAGCTTCACGCTGTATTTCAGAAAAACCTGCAATCCCTTTCCGCAAAAATCGCCAGCCCATCCATCGCGATTACGCTGGAATCTACTGCACCTTTTATGGCTGAGCTGAACAGTGAAATCGCTGTTGAGCAGCTGAAAATAGATGCTAGCAACGCAAAAATCAGAAACAGGGAGCAACATAAGGAGGATGTCAAACGACGTTTCTTTAATTGGTATAGGGCCTCGTGTGATGCCGCATTTGTAGAATTCGAAAAGAGCAACAATGAGCAGAAGCGCCAACGCCAAGTAGCCGAGGATGAGGTTCAAACTCTGCGGGATAGAATTCAGGTACAACGCAAAATCATCGCTCAATCTAGGGCTACCATCACGAACATCGACCAATCGGTAGAGAGTATAAATAACTGGTTGCAAGTGCTGGGTCTGAAGGGCTTCAAGCTCATCAAAGAAGAAGGCATTGTGCCGCAATATCGTCTTGAGCGTCCCGGTCAGACCGAAGGGGTTTTTAGAACACTAAGCGAAGGTGAGAAAACGCTGATATCGTTTCTCTACTTCCTTGAGGTCTGTAATGGAAACCTGGATACTTCCACTGGAAGGCTCAATAGTGATCGCATCATCGTCATTGATGACCCGATATCGAGCCTCTCCCATAACTATATCTACGACATTGCATCACTGATCCGGCGACAGGTGCTCACGCCGCGCGATCGATTTAAACAAGTGATCATCCTCACGCATAACTTGTTCTTCTTCCATGAGATGACAAAGCTACTGAAGGATGAAAAAGAAAAATCCCTAGCGATGTTCCGAATCACCAAGTCTGAATACAGCTCAGTCGTGTCTATGGAAGAGCGTGAAATACAAAACGACTATCAAGCCTTCTGGCAAACTATCAAGGATGCATTGCAAGGTCGAGTATCCCCTAACGTGATGCCAATCATGATGCGCAATATCTTGGAGTACTACTTCAGCTTTGTGCATCAGACTTCCAGTTTGAGTAAGGCATTGACTGAACTTAGCGAGGGAAATCCAGAGTTCAGGGCGCTCTACCGCTACATCAACCGTGAATCACATGCCGACTCAGTTAACCTCACTGATTTCGGTGAGATTGATCCGAAAACCTTCGTCGAGCGATTTAAAGATGTATTCATCAAGACCAACTTCGAATCCCATTTTGACAAGATGATGACCTAACTAGGCAGAAACGTATGAGTTGATACTCAAAAAATACCAATGCTGTATTGTGTTATAACGCTTCTTAGGAAATGGCATCCTTCACCATATACTGCTTCCAAACTTTAAAACTGGAATGCTAGAATTGTGGCGGTAGCTACCGCTTAGGTGCTCCGTTTCGCCTTACTATCTATGTTGCTAAGCATTGCACATAGGGTGTAATGGCTATCAGCAGTTAGCTGAGAACAAAATGGAGACTAGGCAATGTCTATACACGCCAAAGTTGTGCCGGTTCGCCAGTACAATCGTTTCCGGTTCGGACGTTGGGAGTCCGTGTGCAAGCACATGCGCTCTCTACCTCACCGGTAAATGAATAGCCCTTGGCGGTAGCTACTTCTCATATTTCTAGTTCGCAATATTCAACTTCTATTGCCTACTCCAGAACTTCATTTTTTGTACGATTACCTCTGCCTCTCTCGTCACAAACCTCCTAACCCAATCCACTAAATACGAACTCAAAGTCAAAGCTGTATAGATCGGCTAAGAAACTATCCCAAAACCAATTTCATAGAATAGAGTACGATAATTTGGTAGAAAATTATGAGGCAATGCTGCACTTACATCTGCTTATATGCGGAAATTGAAAGCTTACGTGGCCAGTAGCCACTACATGCTTTTGATGCGCCGCCTTGCGCTAAACTGCGCCGCCTTGCGCTGAAACTGCGCCGCCTTGCGCTGAAATTGCGCCGCCTTGCGCTGAAATTGCGCCGCCTTGCGCTGAAATTGCGCCGCCTTGCGCTGAAATTGCGCCGCCTTGCGCTGAAACTGCGCCGCCTTGCGCTGAAACTGCGCCGCCTTGCGCTGAAACTGCGCCGCCTTGCGCTGAAACTGCGCCGCCTTGCGCCGCACTGCTTTAGCGGCTATGTGCTGATGTTTTGCATAATTTGTGCACAGCCTGGTGCACACATTTTTGGCGTAAACGTAGTTGAATTCAGGGCAGGATGGGTGAAGTAGGCCTACCGCAAGCGGTGGGCCTACTTCACAGCACCTTGTTCGCTGCCTAGGCAGCTCAGCGGCGAAGCAGCGGCTACCGCCGCAAAAGGTAAGTCCACGCCAGCAATGACTGATTACAGCTAAGTGGTGGTGCCATTTTTGCACATATTGTTTATTTTGTTAAATTTGATGGTATTATTGATAGTGAAGGAAACTTCGCATTTCACCAAAAATACATTCCGGTGGCTCAACTCAACCTGAAAGAGCATCGGGTATTTACGTGATTAATCGCCGAAAAGGCATAGGAGTACGGCTTATGGCCACATTAATGAATGACCGTATCACCGCTAGGGTGAGTTCTGAAGCTAAAGAGCTGCTCGAAAGAGCGTTGTCACTATCAGGGTGCGCTAGCCTGAATAGTTTCATAGCTAATGCTGCCGTTGCAGAAGCTAAGAGACTAATTGAGCAACAAATGCGTATAAAACTGTGTCAAGAGGATGCACTGGCTTTCGTCAATGCCCTCGAACAGCCTGTTAAGATGAATGAACGTTTCCTTGTTGCAGCTCGAAAACATAGGGAAACAATAACAAATGAATGTAGAACGTCTAGATAAGCAAGTTCACGACAGAAGCAATTTCGATTGCGGTGTTGAAGCGCTAAATAACTACCTCAAGGCCACCTCTGGCCAGCATGATCAGAAAGATTTGGCTCGTACATTTGTACTGACAAGCCCACAGAACCCTTCTCAAATAAAAGGGTTTTACTCCCTAGCTCTATGCACTGTTGAGCTAGGTGATTTGCCTGATTACATAGCTAAAAAATACCCTACATCCCTGCATTGTGCGCTCATAGCGAGGCTTGCCGTCAGTAGTCAACTCAAGCGTCAAGGGTTTGGCTCTATCTTGCTGATCGATGCAATCAGGAAGGCGATAGTTTCATCAGAGACAATGCCTGTTCCGATGATTATCGTTGACGCAAAAAATAACATAGCTAAGAGCATGTACATGGGGCTCGGATTCACCCCGTTTCCCCAGATGAGCAATCGGCTTTACATGGCTATGTCTATGGCCAAAGCAATGATTGGTGACTGCTCCCCGCCGCAAGCGGCGAGGCTTCCCACTTCTTAGAACCTGTTCACAATCTCCTGAGCAGGAGAACCAAAAAAGCCAAGTGGATGAACTGCAAGCTGGTGTTGAGTTTACGCTCGCAGTTCTTCCACAACCGCCTGTTCTTTTCCAACCAAGCGAAACTTCGCTCCAC
>JBOFMA010000102.1:0-7468 GCA_051658125.1 Aeromonas sp. | reverse complement strand
TGATCCGCCACGCCGATAATCGCGCCCTGTTACTGGCCATGGCCGGCATGGCGGCGAGTTTTTTAAAAGCGCGTGGCAACCAAGAGTTGGCCTTGGGCGTGCGCCCGATCATGCTTGTGGAAGATCCAGAAAGCCGCCTACACCCTGGCATGCTGGCGCTGGTTTGGGGCTTGCTTGAGCAATTGCCGGGGCAAAAAATACTCACCACCAACTCCGGTGATCTGCTCTCTTGCCTGCCGCTACACCAAGTGCGGCGCATCGTGCGCCGCGATGGCGAGATCAGCTGCCACCAACTTGGTGGCGAGCGCTATAGCAGTGATGATTTGCGCAAAATAGCCTTTCATGTGCGCATCAACCGGCCGATGTCGATGTTTGCGCGGGTCTGGCTGTTAGTTGAAGGCGAGACTGAAATTTGGCTACTGTCGGAGTTAGCGCAAATTTGCGGTTATTCCCTGCGCGCCGAAGGGGTGCGCATTATTGAATTTGCCCAGTGTGGCCATGCGCCATTAATCAAAGTGGCGCGTGATTTTGGCATTGAGTGGCATCTATTAAGCGATGGCGATGAAGCGGGGATGAAATATGTCACCACCGCGCGGGCGCAATTAAAAGGCGATAAAGAGCGTGATCGGTTAACCCAACTGCCGGCCGCCGATATCGAGCACTATTTATATAGCCATGGCTTTGAGGCTATTTATCGCCGCGAAGCCGGCGTTGGTGGCCGCGCCTTGTGGCAAGCCAACCAAGTGATCAGCAAAGCGATCCACAAGCGCAGCAAGCCGGGGCTGGCGCTTGCGGTGGTGGAAGAGGCCGAGCGCTTGGGGCAAAGCGCCATTCCACCCATTTTGCGGCAGATGTTTGCCAAAGTGGTGGCGCTGGCACGCGGGCAAGGCTAGATCAATTAACGCAAGACTATCGCGCAAGAGCAGTTGGAGGGGGAGAGTGGGCGCGGGTATACTGCGCGCCATTTTTCCTCGGCCGGCGGCGGCCGAGCGGTTACTGGCTCGTAAAGGAGACCCCCATGTTTACTCAACTGCCTGCTTGGCTTTATCCCTTGGTGGGGCTGATGGCGTTAGGCGCGCTGCTAGTACAAGGCGTGGTGCTGTATAAAGGCGATTTATGCCCAGGACAACGGGCGCGCATCAGCAATGAGCTTTTCTCCCTCTGGGTGATGAGCGCGCTTAGCCTAATGCTGGCGATTGACGCCGGCGCCAGCACGCTACAACTAACCCTGCTGGCCAGCGCCAGTGCGCTAGGCGTGCTGCTTTCGCTGCTACAGAGCAAGCAAGCAGCCAAACGCGCAATTCCCACCGTCTGGTGGGCGCTGGCTGGCGTGCCACTGGCCGCCTTTGGCGTAGTCGTCATGCTGCAACTCGGGCGCCACAGCGTATTAACGCTGCTGATCTTGGGCACGGCCTTTAGCCATTTACAATTGCTAAAAGCGCGCCACCGCCTGCAAGCCTTTAACTGGTTACTGCCCGCCAGTGCGCTAGGCGCCACTATTTTGCAGCTGCTCAGCCTGGCGCTCACCTTGTGGCTGCACAGCCCCACAATGGATGTCGCCAGCATCGATGCCATGCTCCCCAGCGCACTGGTTTATGCTGGCAGCGTGCTGGTGGGCTTAGGTATTTGGTTTACCCCGCTGTGGCGCGGCGAGCCAATGGCGCCGGTGGTGGTGTCCAGCGCCCTTTGCGCGCTGCTCATCAGCCAAACGGCCATGTGCGCCTTATTCGAAGCGCTGCCTTAAACCACGGCGTCAACAGCGGTTAACGCCGCTCACAGCACAGTAAATAGCGGATTATGCTGCAAAAACAGACAAATGCAGTTGAAAAACATAACTTTTTACAAAAAACTAAAACATTTACTTGCATGGCGGCGTTTTTCGCGTAGTATTCGCCTTCTCGGACGCGGGGTGGAGCAGCATGGTAGCTCGTCGGGCTCATAACCCGAAGGTCGTCGGTTCAAATCCGGCCCCCGCAACCAAGACAAGACGTTAGTTTTAACGTGTTGAGATAGCAGTACAATTCGGACGCGGGATGGAGCAGCATGGTAGCTCGTCGGGCTCATAACCCGAAGGTCGTCGGTTCAAATCCGGCTCCCGCAACCAACACAACAACGTTAGCCCTAACCTGTTGTGCAGCACTACAATTCGGACGCGGGGTGGAGCAGCATGGTAGCTCGTCGGGCTCATAACCCGAAGGTCGTCGGTTCAAATCCGGCCCCCGCAACCAACACAACAACGTTAGCCATAACTTGTTGTACAGCACTACAATTCGGACGCGGGATGGAGCAGCATGGTAGCTCGTCGGGCTCATAACCCGAAGGTCGTCGGTTCAAATCCGGCTCCCGCAACCACTTCTTATCGATTTCCTCATTTTTACCTCTTATCTTTTCCTTGAACAAAAAACGCTACAAATTCAATCTTCTTCGTTTATATGAAGTTAAGTATTTGATTTTTAATGTTTTTTAATTCGGCGTTGCTCAATTTATGCAGTGAATGACTAGGCCAAATCCAGCGCCACGTGCACGGCTGTTTTGCATTTTTTCGCCATCGCGACCGCTTTATGTGTCTAAAAGCTAGATTTTTGTGACTTAGTGTCATATTTTCGATCTGCAAACAAAATAAAGCGCACCAGATGTTACCGAGTGACGCAGACTTCAAACCAAAAGACAGACACCGTTGCCCGCGCCGTTGCGCAGCACGCCAGTGAGGGATCCCTATGCCACAACCGCAATCACAACCCCATCCGTTTATCCGGCTGGTTAATCGTACCAGCCTGATCAGTCAAATCGCCGTCGGCCTCGTATTAGGCTCCACTATTGCCGTCACCGCCCCAGAACTGGCTAAAAGTATTGGTCTGTTAGGCGCGCTGTTTGTCGGCGCGCTAAAAGCCGTGGCACCGCTGCTGGTGTTTGTACTGGTAATGGCCGCCATTATTGGCCACAAACAGGGCCAAAAATCCAATATTCGCCCTCTGCTGGCGCTGTATCTGTTTGGCACCTTCTCCGCCGCCTTGGTCGCGGTAATGGCCAGCTTTATGTTCCCATCGAGCTTGCATCTGGTGACCAACAACGCCCAGATCACGCCACCGGGTGGCATTATCGATGTACTGCAAACCCTGCTGATGAACATTGTCAGCAACCCGATCAAAGCGCTGATGGAAGCTAACTACATCGGTATTTTGGCTTGGGCTGTGGCGCTGGGCATAGTGCTACGCCACGCCAGTGACTCCACCAAAGCGGTAGTCACCGATCTGGCCGCCGGCGTGTCGTCTATTGTGAAATGGGTCATCCGCTGCGCACCACTGGGCATCATGGGGCTGGTAGCCTCCACCTTGGCTGAAACCGGTTTTTCCGCACTGCTAGGCTATGCCCAACTGCTGCTGGTCTTAGTCGGCGCCATGCTGTTTATCGCCTTGGTAGTTAACCCGCTGATCGTGTTTTCAAAAATTAAGCGTAACCCTTACCCATTGGTATTTACCTGCTTAAAAGAAAGCGGCATGACCGCGTTTTTCACCCGCAGCTCTGCCGCTAACATTCCGGTGAACATGGCGCTGTGCGAAAAACTGCGTCTGCCAAAAGAGACTTACAGCGTTTCGATCCCCTTAGGTGCCACTATCAACATGGCCGGTGCCGCTATCACTATCACCGTCTTGACCTTGGCTGCCGTACACACCTTGGGTATTCAAGTGGATATGGCCACCGCTGTGCTGCTGTCAGTGTTGGCGACCGTCAGTGCTTGCGGCGCGTCGGGTGTTGCTGGGGGTTCCTTGCTGCTGATCCCACTGGCCTGCAGCCTGTTTGGGATTAGCAACGACATAGCCATGCAAGTGGTGGCCGTGGGCTTTATCATCGGCGTGGTGCAAGATTCTGCGGAAACAGCGCTCAATAGCTCGACCGACGTGCTGTTTACCGCCGCGACCTGTATGGCCGCCGATGAGAACATTAACAGCGAGTTAGCCCGTTCGGCCGAACAAGCCTAAAACGCGACAGCCTAGCGCCTAGCTGCGCTGGCTACCGGCAAAAAAGCCCCCGCCTCACCCGCGGGGGCTTTTCTATTGTCCGCGCTGCCAAACCAAGCTACCCCGCTGCCTAACCCACCGCTTGCACTGCGCCGCGGTAAACTAGCCAGCCAGTTGCCACGCATCGCGAGCTAGGCAAAAGCTTACGCCGTACCCGTGACGCACTCCTCACCCGAGTGATGCTCGCCGTTTTGGCTGCCAGCTGGCGAAAAAAAACCGGTCGCAAGCGACCGGCCTTTAGTAGCTTAACCCGCGCCACAGGGCGCTTAACGTTTAGCCAACCAGTTGGAATAAGATCGCTGAGATAGCGATTAAACCCATCACGGTCACAAACACGTTACTGATCTGACCTTGGTATTTGGCCATCGCTGGCACGCGCTTAATGGCGTACATCGGCATGATGAACAAGATAGTGGCAATCACTGGGCCGCCTAAGGTTTCAATCATACCCAAAATCGACGGGTTGATGACCGCTGTGCCCCACAGGGTGAGCACGAAGAACGCAATGATAAAGCGCTCAACCACCGGCATGTTGACGGTTTTGCCGCTGCTGCGTGCCACTTGCACGATCATGCCTTTTAAGCCTTCACGCGCACCTAAGTAGTGGCCAAAGAATGAAGAGACAATAGCCACAAACGCAACCAACGGACCAAAGTAAGAGATCAGCGGGCTAGCATGCTGGTTGGCTAAGTAAGACAACACGGCAATGTTTTGTGCTTTTGCTTGTGCCAGTTGCTCAGGGGTTAAGCTCATAACGCAAGAAAAGACGAAAAACATCACAAAGCCCAGCAGCATCATCGCAGTGCGCTTTAAGATGAGATCGGATTTTGCCACGGCGTGATCGCCATGCTCGCGGCGCTGAGCCAACGCAAAGCTAGAAATCGCTGGGCTATGGTTAAACGAGAACACCAGTACTGGAATGGTCAGCCACAAGGTGGTGGCAAAATCAGCCGCTGATGGGGTCTGCGCCAGGGCCGCGCCAGTCCAGCTTGGCACTAAATAAAGTGAGATACCGGCCAAAATCGCCACCAGCGGATAAACCAAAAACTCAGTGACTTTGAGCATCAGTTTTTCACCGGCCAGCATCACCGACATCATGCCTAAGATCAGCACGATAGACAGGATGGCGCGTGGTGGCGGCGTCATAGCCAATTGGTTGACCATAAAACTTTCCACGGTGTTGGTGATGCCCACACCATAGATCAGCACAATCGGGTAAATCGCAAAGAAATAAAGCAGCGTAATCAGTTTGCCGGCACCTGTACCAAAATGCTCTTCAACCACCTGAGTGATATCCGCTTGCGGATTTTTGGACGACAGTACAAAACGTGCCAAGCCACGGTGCGCCAGATAAGTCATAGGCCCCACCAGCAGCGCCATCACCACCAGCGGCCAAAAACCGCCCATGCCGGCGTTGATCGGTAAAAACAGGATCCCCGCGCCTACGGCTGTACCAAATAGGCTGATCACCCAAGTGGCATCGGCTCGATTCCACGCTTTCATTGCCGTGGGCGAACTCATGGATTGTTGCGCATTTGTGACTGCATCACTCATTGCTGTCCCCTAAGATTGTGGTTTATGAAAAAATTGGCGCAAGGATACGGCAAAATAGGAAAATTTTGTTGATCCGATTCACTTTTTTGCGCAAAAATCCTGAATAAAACCGGGTTTTTATTAAAAGACCGATAAGAGTTCAACTTTTGTTAATGTTTGGCATAACAACTGCGTTACATCTTGGCCAATGGCTGCAGTTGCACGGCGAGCTGGTAGGTCATTTGCGCCGTCGCCCCCCAGATCAATTGCTGCTGCCAGCAAAAGGCATACAGGGTGTGGGGCGCGGGCCGAGCGCTCGTGCGCGGCAGCGTTAAGGTGTGATAAAGAGACAAATCTAGCAGGGCGCTGAGCGGGACAAAAAAGTAAGCCGCTACCTCTTGCAGGGCGGGCCGAAAACTTGCCTGCGCGGCCAGCAGCCCCACCACCGGTTGCACCCAAAAACCAGTGCCGGTGAGCAGCGGTGTCAATTGCCCCTGCAGTTGAATATCCGCGGGCTGCACGCCCATCTCTTCCACCGTTTCGCGCACGGCAGTGGCATTTAAATGGCCATCGGCCGCGTCATAGCGTCCACCCGGAAAGGCAATTTGCCCAGGGTGATGGCGCAAATGCGGGCTGCGGCGGGTAAAAAGCAAGGCATACTCGCCACGGCGCGCTTGTGGCTGCAGCAAAAGCAGCACCGCCGCCGGCTTAGCCTGCGTGGCCAAGGCGTGATGCGCGCTTAAGCCGCCTCGCGCAGGGACCAAGTGAGTGAGCAGATAACGTGTTAGCCACGCCGCCGGCGGTGCAAATGAGGTCATAGGAGGCATTCCTTATCTAAGTGTAGGCAGCAAGTGCGCATATAACCGAGGTTATGCCACTTCGCCTTCATTTATAGCGCAGTTCACTTTTAATTCCGCGCGCCTATCACGCGTCCACGTTAGCCAAACTCACACCGACCTGCAGCAAGCGGACATAAAAAAGCCACACCGCTGAGGGTGTGGCTGATAGGTTAGCTAGCTAAGCGCTGAGCACCTCTTAACTTAAGCGTGCACCGCTGGGCTTGTCGCCACATTGCGCGCCGAGGTGCTGCCACCGTGACGGCCAGAGCTGACCACCTGCGCCCGCGTGAGCGGTGGGTAGTCAACCGCAGGGCGCGCAGGCAAAGCGGGCGCTTGGGCCGGCGTGGCCATGGGCGCCGTCGCGCGGCGCGCTTGTGCAAGCACACTGCCGGCAGCACGCACCGCGGCTTTCGCAGGGGGCGCCACCGGAGCTTTCACAGGTGCAGGTGCTACTGCGGCTACGGGGGCCACTACGACCGGCTCAAGCACGGCAGCTACGGCCGGCGCCGCGTCCACTGGCGCGCTTTGAGCAGGGACCACCACAACTGGCGCCACTGGTTCGGCGGCGACTGGCGCAGCAGTGACCACCGGCTCGGCTACCATCGCTTCAGCGGCGGGCGCCATCTCAACAATAGGCGCCATCTCAACAACAGGCGCCATCTCAACGGCGGGGGCAGCATCTTGCACAGGGGCAGCGGCCGACGCCGGCACCGTTAGCTCATGGTGATCCGGCGCCGCGTGCAGCGTCAAATCCGCTGAGGCGTTAAGTGCCGCGGCCAAGGCCGCCGCTTGCGGGGCAGTCACCGCAGCAACGTTTTGCGCGGCTTTGGCATCTTCGGCTTTGCGCGCTAAATCCGATTGCGCGGCTAGCGTCAATGGCGCCGGCACGCTCTCTGGCGCAGTAATCTCAGGGTTTGCTGCCTCGAGATTTTCGGTAGCCGCGCTAGCGCCTTCCGCTTGCTGACGTGCTTCGTCGTTAAAACGCTTGCGACGTTGGCCTTCAATGCGCTGGCTGCGTGGCGTGCGGCGTGAACGGCGCTGACCATCAAAATTAGCCTCAGCATTGTCCTCAACCGC
>JBOFMA010000101.1:0-3614 GCA_051658125.1 Aeromonas sp. | reverse complement strand
GCAGTGAAACGCGGTAGCGCCGATGGTAGTGTAGTATTCACTATGCGAGAGTAGGGAACTGCCAGGCACCCAATTAGACGTTAGTGCGCAAGTGCTAACAGCAAAACGACAAGGCCACCTCATTGAGGTGGCCTTGTTGCGTTGGGTTGGTTTTAGTATTAGCTGCGGCGTTTTATCCTGCCTATGCGCGCTGAAATTAGCTGTTCGCGCGGCCTGCATGCCGTAACGGTTCACCAAGGGTGTATTGACATTAAAAAGAGACGGTCATCTCATGTTCCTCATTTGCCTGTTGCTTGACCTAACCCGTATTGCATGCTTACTGGTATGACCAAAAAGAATCCAACACTGGCGGTTAACTCTCTGACCATCGAGCTGGCCCACGAGCTGATACATAAGCTGCAGGACCGTATCACCGAGTGGGGAGAGCGCCTCAATCAACACAGCGGCAACTCTTCCAAGCCGCCCTCCAGTGATGGCCCTGGTAGCACACCCCGGCTAGGCCGCGTCCAGCTTCCGGTAAAAAACGTGGGGCCCAGCCAGCAGGTGCAATCGGCCTTACTCATCCACGCCGACGAAACTCGTCATCAATGGGGTGGCGAGCGACGCTGGATGTGGATGGTACTGAGCAAGATAGCGGTCTGCTTCATGACAGCCTACGGCCGTGGTACCGATGCGGCCAAACGCCTGCTGGGGTCGGAGCTGGCTGGGGTACTGGTGACAGACCAGTATGCTGGCTACCGGTTTGTCAGCGGCAACTCTGCTGGGCCCATGTGCTGCGCAATGTGGTCGCCATCGGCCAAAGTGGTGAGCCGGTTAATCAGTCCGTTGGGAGCAGGTTGGTACTGCTGGCCAACAGTGTCTTTCGGGTTCGTCATCGCTATGAGAATGGGGCCTTGAGCAAGGCGTGCTACGAGCACCGGCTCAGACGCTATCGACAGAGCTGGCTAAAGAGGTTAGAGCAAGGCGCAATACTCTGCTCGAAACGCTACCGAGGTCGCTGTGAGTGGCTCATCAAGGATGACGAGATGCTGTGGCGCAAAGGGAGCTACGGCGTGTGTTCATGTCGTGGAGAGCAGTTTCGTCAGCGGCTCCTGTCGTTGGTGGAGACAGCGAAACGGCTGGGTCGTTGTCCCCAAGAGTGGCTGCACGCCATCGTCCGAGCCTGCATCGAGAAAACGGATTACCCCATCCCTGCCGAGTTGTGCGTGTCAAGCCCTTGTCGGTGAACGGTTACGCGAAAATAGACGCAGTGCGCTGCACATGGTCAGTGCCTATGCGAGTGCTAACCAACTCGTGCTAGGCCAATTTAAAACTGCAGAAAAAAGCAATGAAATAACTGCGATCCCTGAGTTGCTCAAGCTCGACGGTGCTTTAGTCACCATCGATGCGATGGGTTGCCAAACGGATATTACTGGGGCGATTTTAGCTAAGCCAAGCGGATTATTTGTTGGCAGTAAAAAACAACCATCCTAAATTGGCTAAAGCCGTTATAGCGGCGTTTACCGCATGCCGGCAAACGCCGCCGAATGCCGAACTAAGCGCTGTATGATGAATACCGACTATTTATTGCAGGTTTTAAATGCTGGATTTGGCTCAGCGGATGAAAAGTGAGCACTCATGCGGACGCCATGGGGCATGGGCCGCGTTTGCTGTATAATATTCATTGATAATAAAATTATTGATAACAGTTTGGTGCTGATTATGCTTAATCCGATCTGGTTGAAAACATTTAAACTGTTAGTGGATGTCGGTCATTTCACCAAGACGGCGGAGTTATTACATATGACTCAGCCCGGAGTGAGTCAACACATCAGCAAATTGGAAATCGCGTGTGGCTATGCGCTGCTGAATCGATTTAACAAAAATTTTGAGCTAACGGTGCACGGTCGCAAAGTTTATGAATATGCAGTTAAGTACTTCGAGCAGGAGGCTCAGCTGTTGCAGCACTTAGCCCATGATGAGCCTTGCCGTGGCCGCTGCACTATTGCTTGTTCAGGCACGTTAGCTTGGTTGCTTTACCCACCGCTTTTGTCTTTTCAAGCCGATCATCCTGGTTTATCGATTGAACTAGAAGCTGCGCCTAACCAAAGTATTTTCGAGCAGATAAAGCGGGGCAGCATTGATATTGGTTTGGTTACAAAAAAGCCTAATCCAAAATATTTTGCGAGCCGTATTGTGGGGGCAGAGTTTTTAGCCCTAGTGCTACCGATTACAGCAGATGAGCATTTACCGCTTGATGAGTTGCTGACGAGTCTGGGCGTGGTACGCCATCCTGATATGGATCATTACTTTCAGACCTATGTTGATCAGGCGTATAGCGCCCGCTTAAAGTTGGTCGACCTAGATAATTTGCCGACGCAAAGCTATATCAATCAAGTACACCAGATCTTGCTCCCCATCGCCAAAGGCATTGGTTTTACGGTGGTACCTCGTTGGTGCATTAACCTGTTTTTTGCCAAAGATCGGTTGAAAACCTGCCAAGTCACGGCTGATGTGCAAGAGCCAATCTATTTGGTGAGCAAGCTCAATGCGCCGCTAGCGAAGCGTTATGAACAGGTTATTGAAGTGATCGAGCGGTCACTCGGTGAAGTTTAGCTAACGATGCGGCGTGGAAATAACAAAAAGGGCGAGTATAGCTACCCGCCCTTAACACTTAATAAGCTAGCGTCTGATTACTCGTAATCAGACGCGTAGGTCTCTTCGTAGGTGTGAGAGTACAGCTCGAACAGATTGCCGAATGGATCTTCCAGATAAACCATTTTAGCTTGCTTGCTGTCATCTTCTGGGTGATAGCGCATGATATCCATACGTGCCTTGCCACCAAATTGTTCAGTGCGTGCAATCACACCAGCAAAATCATCGGTCTGCAGGCAGAAGTGGAAGATACCCAAGCGTGAGAAGTCCACCACATGACGCTCTTGGCGCTCTTTCATTTCAAACAGTTCAACACCAATGCCATCGGTGGTAACTAGGTGAGCGATATTAAACCCCTTAAAGCCCTCACCAAACACAGCAATGCACATGCGGCCGATCGCGGTTTCACGCTCTTCGGTCACTTTGGTGTTGTTCATTACGACCTTTAAACCCAGCGCTTGCGTATAAAACTCAACCGCTTTATCCATATCACCGACCATGATACCGATGTGATTCATTTTCATTTTTGATGCTCCGTATAGCGTTACTTGTTACGTGTGTTTGTTTCGATGACAAGAGTGTATGCGAAGGCATTAATTAATTTAAATTATGATTAATTATCAAAATGATAAATTAAACCGACATTTCGCACCTGATTTAGGAATAAATTTGTCGGTAGCGTTCACCCAATACCTCCAAAATAATCTGCTGGTCTCCGGTTAGCTCCGTTATCTGTGGCGGGGCTTCCCCCTATGTTAGGATAGTTGTCACTAGTCAAAAATCAGTCAGTGGGGCGATTAGGACTAGTTATGGCGCGTTACAGTGCAGAACGAAAACAGGCGATTTTGCGCAAGTTACTACCACCGGAAAATATGTCCGCAGCTGAGGTTTCTCGTCTAGAGGGTATCAGCCTGCAAACCCTGTACCATTGGCGCAATAACGCCAAACAACAAGGATTGCCTGTGCCGGGGAACAAAAAT
>JBOFMA010000100.1:0-49724 GCA_051658125.1 Aeromonas sp. | reverse complement strand
AATAGAACCAAGCAAGAGATGCTGATGCAGTCGGGCATCAATGTGCTAATCGGCAGTAATAACATAAGCCACTGGTATAGTGCCTTGCTACGTTGATTGCGGCTGCGGTAAACACCGCAGCAGACAAACGGCTGTCAACCCACCGCCGCATGCAAAAAAGAAAAAACCCAAGCAAATCAATTGCTTGGGTTAAGAATTTGGCGGTGAGGGAGGGATTCGAACCCTCGATACGTTGCCGTATACACACTTTCCAGGCGTGCTCCTTCAGCCACTCGGACACCTCACCAAATTTTTTCATTCAGCACCTTGCGGTGGTGAACGGGGCGTAATGTAAGCGCGTAGTGGCCTAGCGTCAACCTAAAATTGCCGGTATTTTTGTTTTTGTGCATCAAGTGCGCGAAATTTGTGCATTTTGGGGTTTTTGTGTATTTCGCGCCGCTGTTGCATCTGGATCCTGCGACTCGCGTTGCTCGCGCAGGATGACGGCGATTAATGTGTCAGCCTGCGCGCAGGATGATTTATTGCATTTGTTATCCGGCTAAATCGGTCATGCCGACTCTGGCTAATCGCGCTGGCAGCGGGCGGGCAACTGCGGCGGTTTGCGCTTGGGTGAGACCTTGGGCAGGCGCGGTTTATCTTTGAGCCAACTGGCCAGTTCTGCGCCACAGCCCTGTTGGCCGCTGGCATCCCACAAGATAGGCGCTTGCGCTTTGCACTCGGGGCTGCCGCTTGGGCAGGCAAGGCGGACATGAAAATGGCTAAAGTGGCCGACCCACGGGCGTAATTTGCTGATCCAGTCGGCCTTGGCCAAGTGCGCGCCAGCGCGCTGGCACACGGCCTGTTTGATCAGCGGATGAATAAAAATGCGGGCGACGTTTTTTGGCGTTGCCGCCAGTTTTAGCAATTGGTACTGCGTTGTACCAAAACGCTCGGGCAGCAGCACATAGCGCGCTTCGTCAATCAGTGGCCATTCGGCCGGTTCGCGCGCTTCGGCGGCGCGAATGGGGCGATCGTGCATGCGAAACCAAATATCCACATCTAAGCCGTTTTGGTGGCTGCTGTGGCCATAGGCAAACGGGCCGCCGCGGCGCGCCGACAAATCGCCAATATAGAGCCCCGGCAGGCCGGCGGCGTGGCTGCTTTTGCCCAGCTGAGTGACAAAATTAATCAGTTGCGGGTGACCAAAGTAGCGTTCGCGCTCGGTGCGGATCACCTGAAAACCTTCGCCGTGCAGCGCTAGCGCTTGGGCTTGTTGCACGCAACCGGCGGCATAACCGCCAATCACTTCGCTGCTGGGTTGGGGTTGGCTTGCGGTGCTAAGCAGAGTGGCAAGAAGTAAAGCGCTGGACATTATATCTCCTTTAAGAATTAAGCTGGCGGGGTCGGAACACGCCCTGCGGTGTGTCAGATTACGCCCTGCGGGCTAATCTGACCTAGGTCTACGTCTGATCCTAGTGGGCAACTGTGGCATACTAGCGACCATTTTTTCTTGGGTGCTGCTATGCCTGAACGTTGCTTAAGTCAAAAAGTTACCGCGCTGTTTGCGCCCGATGGCCCTTTGTCGCGCCATATCAGTGGTTTTGCTGCCCGTGCGCCGCAATTGCAGATGGCGCAAGCGGTCAGCGCGTGCATTAGCGCGCGCGGCAAACTGCTGGCTGAAGCGGGCACCGGCACCGGTAAAACCTATGCCTATTTAGTGCCGGCCTTGGCCAGCGGCCAGCAGGTGATCATCAGCACCGGCTCAAAAAACTTACAAGAGCAGCTGTTTTATCGCGATTTGCCCACCATTTGCGCCGCCCTCGACAGCACAGTGCCGGTGGCGCTACTTAAAGGGCGCAGCAACTATTTGTGCCGCGAGCGCTTAAGCCAGCTAACGGCGCAAGCCCATGGGCAAAGCGCAGAATTGCTGCAAGATTTGGTGAAAGTACGCTCGTGGGCCAACACCACCGAGAGCGGCGATGTGAGCGACGTGCCGGATCTGGCCGAAAATGCTGCGATTTTGCCCTATATCACCAGCAGCAATGAAAATTGCTTGGGGCGCGAATGCGCCTATTACAGCGAGTGTTACTTGGTGCGCGCGCGGCAAAAAGCGCTCGAGGCGCAGTTGGTGGTGATTAACCATCATCTGTTTTTTGCCGATTTAGCGGTTAAAGAGACCGGTTTTGGGCAGTTACTGCCAGAGGCGGCGCTGTATGTGTTTGATGAAGCGCACCAATTGGGCGAAATTGCCTGCCACTATTTTGGCCAATCGCTGAGTAGCCGCACGGTGCAAGATTTGGCCCACGATATGCAGTTGGCCTATCGCGCCGAGGCGCAAGACATGGCGCAACTGGGCAAGGCGGCCGATCGCTTGGGCATTGCCTGCCAAGATGTGCGCTTAGCTTTTGCCATGGATACTGGACGCGGCAACAGCCGCGATATGTTGCGCCGGCCGGCGTTTGCCAGTGCGTTGGCACGTTTTCACGATGCGCTGGAGTTAAGTTACGCGGTGCTAAAACTGGCGCTCGGCCGTGGCGAGCGCTTAAACCAAGCCTTTGAGCGCATTTGCGAGCTAAAAACCCGTTTAAGTCAGGTGCTGGCGGTGACGCAAACCGGCGCGTCATATTGGTATGAGTGTTCGCGCCGCCATTTTACCTGGCATGTGACGCCGCTTTCGATTAGTGCACGCTTTAGCCAAGAGATTGCACGGCCCAATACCGCTTGGGTGTTTACCTCGGCCACCTTGTCGGTGGATAACCATTTTGCCCATATCGAGCAAGAACTGGGACTTGCTGGCGCCGAGCAGTTGCTGCTTGATAGCCCGTTTGACTATGGCCGCCAAGCGGCGTTGTGCGTACCGCGTTTTTTGCCCCCAGCCAATCAATTTGGCCGAGGGGAAAAACTGGCCGAGTTGATGCTGCCGATCATTCGCGCCACGCCCGGCGGCTGTTTTTTCTTGTGCACCAGTCACGCGGCGATGACGCAGGTGGCAGCGGTGCTGCGCCGCGAGTTGGGGCGCTTGGTGCTGCTGCAAGGCGAAGAGAACAAAACGCACACGTTGGCCCAATTTGTGGACAACGGCCGCGCGGTGTTGGTGGCTACCGCCAGTTTTTGGGAAGGGGTGGACGTACGCGGCGCGGCCTTATCGTGTGTTATCATCGACAAACTGCCGTTTACCAGCCCCGATGATCCGCTGCTCAAAGCGCGGGTGGAAGATTGCCAATTGCGCGGCGGCGAGCCGTTTAGCGAGTTGCAACTGCCCAAAGCGGTGATAGCGCTCAAGCAGGGCGCGGGGCGTTTGATCCGTGATGGCCGCGACCGCGGCGTGCTGGTGATTTGTGATCCTCGGGTGGTGAATAAACCCTACGGCGCCAGTTTTATTCGTAGTTTGCCCGCGATGACGCGCACGCGTGATCTAGCGCGCTTGGGCGAATTTTTTGCATTAGACGCGCTCGCGTCTACTTAATAGATGAGTTAACCCGCCTTATGTCAGCGATGAAAATTTTAGCGGTTGATACCGCCACCGAAGCCTGTTCCGCCGCGCTGTTGTGCGTCGATGAGGCCGGCAATGAGCGGGTGTATGCCCGTTGGGAAGAGGCGCCGCGCGATCACACCAAGAAAATTTTGCCGATGGTGCAAAGCGTATTAGATGAAGCCGGCGTGCGTTTAACCGAGTTAAGCGCGATTGCGTTTGGACAAGGCCCGGGGTCGTTTACCGGTGTGCGCATTGGCATTAGCGTGGCGCAAGGTTTGGCGTTTGGTGTCGATGTGCCGCTCATTGGCATTTCTACCTTGGCCGCGATGGCACAGGGCGCGTGGGCTCAGCACAACGCGTGTCAAGTGTTGGCCGCCATTGATGCACGTATGGACGAGGTCTATCTGGGCGCCTACCAGTTAAGTGCCGGCGTGATGCAACCGCTGCAGACGGAAGTGGTGAGTCGCCCAGATGAATTGGCCGCGCAGTGGCTGCCCCAAGGCGAGCCGCTGGCCGGCGTGTGGCACAGCGCCGGCACCGGTTTTGACGTCTATGCCGAGCCGTTGTCGGCATTGGCTTGCCAAGTGGAGCACAGCGCGGTGCGCTTGCCACGGGCTGAAGATATGTTGCCGCTGGCCAAAGCCAAGTGGCTGGCCGGTGAGGTGTGTGCGGCGCACGAAGCAACGCCGGTTTATTTACGCGACAAGGTCACCTGGAAAAAACTGCCTGGGCGCGAATAATTGCGCGGGGCGGGTTTTAGTTCAGGCGCAAGCGCGCACCTCGCTTAAGGCGCGCCCGTTAGCTGGCCGTAAAGGAGGTCATGATGGCATCACGACAGATAGATGGCCTGCGGCGCTGGGCGCGCGGTGGCCTGCTGCTGGTCGCCAGCAGTTTGTTTGGCTGCGCTGCGTTCGATGAGCCGGTGCCGGCCGAGTTGGCGTTTGCCCCCGCGGCGGCTTTGGTGCCGTTTAGCCCTGCGGACGCGGGCAAAGGTGAGATACCCGCCGCGCAAATGCCGGCGGGTTTGCTGCGCTATGCGCGCTGGAGCGGTTTGATTGCCAAGGTGGAAAATCGCCGCGAGACCAGCTGGGTTGAGGTGGTTTATCTGCCGCTCAATGCCAAGGGCGTGCCGCTGCAAGCCGAGCAAAGCCTAGGGCGCTTTGTGGCGGTGTTTAACGGCTTTATCGATCCGGCAATTTATGCACCTGGACGCAGCCTAACGCTGCTCGGCACGCTGGGGGAACCGGTGGCAGGTCATGTTGGCGAGTTTGCTTATCGCTTTGCGCGCTTAGATGTGCGCCAGCATAAGCTCTGGCCTAAAGTGGTGCCGGTGGAAGTTCGCTATCGCGAGCCGCTGTTTTACCCCTATGGCGATCCGTTTTGGCCGCGCCGCTGGCGCCGCTAAGGCTATCGCAGCGGGCCTGCGGCTAGCACTGACGCCGCGGCGCAACTATTTTGCTCAAATCGCGCAAAAACAGCGCAAGCGCACGCGGATGTGTCGAAACCCGCACGCATTGCCGCTACACTAGCGGCCATTTTTCTTCTTGATAGAAGCTGGCGCAGTGGGCGGCGGCTTTTGCCACTCTGATGAGTGCAACCGATAAAGGTGTAAGTTATGCAGGATCACACCCTGACTGCGACGGGCGAGCGCCCTTGGTTGGCGCAATTTCCTTCCGATGTGCCGGCGGAAATTAACCCCGATATTTTTTCCTCGCTGGTGGAGATGTTTGAAGACGCGGTGAACAAATTTGCCGACAAGCCGGCGTTTGTCAACATGGGCCAAACCATCACTTATCGCCGCTTAGAAGAGCAGTCGCGCGCGTTTGCCGCCTATTTGCAGCACGATCTGAAATTGGAAAAGGGCGACCGCGTGGCGGTGATGATGCCCAACTTGCTGCAATACCCTATTGTGGTGTTTGGTATTTTGCGCGCCGGCATGATGGTGGTGAACGTCAACCCGTTGTACACGCCGCGTGAGCTCGAGCATCAGCTAAAAGATGCCGGCGCCAAGGCGATTGTGGTGGTGTCAAACTTTGCCCACACGCTAGAAACTGTGGTGTATAACACGCCAGTCAAGCACGTGATTTTAACCCGTATGGGTGATAACTTGGGCTTTGCCAAGGGCACCTTGGTCAACTTGGTGGTGAAATACATCAAAAAACTGGTGCCCAAGTACGATTTGCCGCACGCGTTAAGTCTGCGCCAAGCCTTGGCCAAAGGGCAGCATCTGCAATACGTTAAGCCGCAAATTGCGCCAGACGATCTGGCCTTTTTGCAATACACCGGTGGCACTACGGGGCTGTCGAAAGGCGCCATGCTCAGCCACCGCAACATGGTGGCCAACGTCGAGCAGTGCTTGGCGGTGTATGGGCCGGTGTTGTCGGGCAACGACGAGTTTGTGGTCACGGCGTTGCCGCTTTATCACATCTTTGCGTTAACTGCGAACGCCCTGCTGTTTATGCGCTTGGGCGGCAACAATTTGCTGATTTCAAATCCGCGCGATATTCCCGGCTTTGTCAAAGAGCTGAAAAAATATCCGTTCACTGCTATTACCGGTGTGAATACCTTGTTTAACGCCTTGTTAAACAACGATGAATTTAAGCAAACCCGCTTCCCGAAATTAAAACTGACCATTGGTGGCGGCATGGCCGTGCAGCGCAACGTGGCCGATAGCTGGCAGCAGCAAACCGGCACCCCGCTGCTCGAAGGCTATGGCCTGACCGAGTGTGCGCCGCTGGTTAGCGTTTGCCCGCATGATCTCAAAGGCTATACCGGCTCGATTGGTTTGCCCGTGAGCTCGACCGATGTGCGCTTAATTGATGGCCAAGGCCATGCCATTGTGGCGAAAAACAGCCCAGGCGAGATGCAAGTGCGCGGGCCGCAGGTGATGACCGGCTACTGGCAGCGCCCAGAGGCGACGGCGGAAGTGATCCAAGATGGTTGGCTGTGCACCGGCGATATTGCGCAATTTGGCGACGATGGTTTTTTGCGCATTGTGGATCGCAAAAAAGACATGATCTTGGTCTCGGGCTTTAACGTTTATCCCAACGAGATTGAAGAGGTGGTGGCGGCCCACCCCGATGTGCTGGAAGTAGCTGCGGTTGGCGTGCCGCATGAAGTGTCGGGTGAATTGGTGAAAATTTTTGTGGTGAAGAAAAACCCCGCGCTTGATGAAGCGGCGCTGATCGCCCACTGCCGCGCTCACCTCACCGCCTACAAGGTGCCGAAATTAATTGAGTTTCGCACGGAATTGCCCAAAACCAATGTGGGCAAAATTTTGCGCCGCGCGCTGCGCGATGAAGCCAGCGCGGCTCGCCCCCTCGCGCGTTAACGAAAACCGTGGGCAACCACGGTTTTTTCATCCCGCCTTATGTTTTAAGTAGGTGTTTATGGATTACCAACTGATTAGCGAGCAGAGCGCGCTGGACGACTATTTGGCCACGCTGGCACAAGGCCCGTTGGCACTGGATACCGAATTTGTGCGCACGCGCACCTATTACCCGCAATTGGGCTTGCTGCAGGTGTTTGATGGCCACCAATTGGCCCTCATCGACCCGCTCAGTTTGGATTTAAGCGGCCTGTGGGCGCGGCTGCGCGCGCCGGAGCAAGTGGTGATTTTGCATGCCGCGAGTGAAGATTTGGAGCTGATCGTGCATCAAGCCGGCCATTTGCCGAGCATCATGCACGACACCCAACTGGCTTGCGCCTTTTTAGGCCACGGCGTGTCGATGGGCTTTGGTGCCTTAGTGCAGACCTTTATGGGCGTGGAGTTGGCCAAAGATCAGGCGCGTACCGACTGGCTGGCGCGGCCATTGACCCCCCGTCAGCTCGATTACGCCGCGGCCGATGTATTTTATCTGCTGCCGATCTATCACAAATTGCTCAAGCAATTGCGCGAAAGCGACAAGCTAGCCTGGTTTGCAGAAGAGTGCCAGCGGCACTGCGCGCGTAAATTGCGCACGGCTGATCCAGCGCGGGCCTATTTGGACATTGGCAATGCGTGGCAGCTAACTCCGCCACAATTGGCCATTTTGCGCGAGTTGGCGGCGTGGCGTTTAGGTGAAGCGCAGCGGCGCGATTTGGCGCTTAACTTTGTGGTTAAAGAGCTGCACCTGTTCAAAATCGCCGAAGCGGCGCCAAAAACCTTGCGCGATTTGCAACTGCTCGATTTGTTGCCAATTGAAATCAAAATCCACGGCAAGCGCCTGCTGGATATAGTGGCGCAGGCCCAAGCCCTGCCGGCCAGCACTCACCCAGCGCTGGTGCGTCGCTTGGTCGATTTCCCGCGCTATAAAAGCGAATTAAAGCGCGTGAAAGCGCTGGTCGATGCGCAAGCCACGCAGCAGCAGTTGCCGCCTGAGCTTATCGCCAGCAAAAAAATCATTCATCAATATTTCACTTGGAGCTGGTGCTTAAGCGCCGATGAACGCGCCGTAGCCGAACGCCCATCGCTGCTGCAAGGCTGGCGCCAACAGTTGGTTGGTCATCAGCTTGAACAGCATTAATGGCGAAAAAAGTTTAAGGAATAGGCTTTTATGACACAGATACGCTTAACCCAGTACAGTCACGGCGCCGGTTGCGGCTGCAAGATCTCGCCAAAAGTTTTAGACACTATTTTAAAAAGCCAACTGCCGCAGTTTAACGATCCGCATTTGGTGGTGGGCAACAGCAGCAAAGACGATGCGGCGGTGGTGGATATTGGCAATGGCCAAGGTGTGGTGTCGACCACCGACTTTTTCATGCCGATTGTCGATGATCCTTATACCTTCGGTAAGATCGCGGCGACCAACGCCATCAGCGATATCTATGCCATGGGCGGCAAACCGATTGTGGCTATTGCCATTTTGGGCTGGCCGGTGAATGTGCTGGCGCCAGAAATTGCCCAGCAAGTGATCGATGGTGGGCGCGAAGTGTGCCACGCCGCGGGCATTTCGCTGGCCGGTGGCCACAGTATTGATGCGCCGGAGCCGATTTTTGGCTTAGCGGTGACGGGGCTGGTGGCGCTCGATGCGATTAAGCAAAATGATACGGCGCGCGCCGGTGATACGCTCTATTTAACCAAGCCTATTGGCATTGGTATTTTGACCACCGCGCAGAAAAAAGGCCTGCTGCGTAGCGAGCACGCCGACATTGCCCCCGCTGCTATGTGCCAGCTCAACAACGTCGGGCAGGCGTTCGCCGCTTTACCCGGCGTGCATGCTATGACCGATGTCACCGGTTTTGGTTTAGGCGGCCATTTGCTGGAGATGTGCGAAGGCGCTGGCGTTAACGCCACGCTCGATTTTGCCGCTCTGCCGCTGCTTACCGCAGTAGATGACTATTTGGCCCAAGGCTGCGTGCCGGGGGGCAGCGCGCGTAATTTTGCTGCCTATGGCCACAAATTAGGTGAACTGACGGCGCGCCAGCGCGATCTGTTGTGCGATCCGCAAACCAGTGGTGGCTTGCTGGTGGCCGTGAGCCCAGAGAGTGAAACTGCGTTTTTGGCCATCGCCGCGCAAGCGGGACTCACGCTGGCCCCAGTGGGGCGCTTGCAGGCGCGACAAGATGCCAGCGCGGCGTGGGTTGAGGTTATTTGATGAGCGATTTGGCTGAAATAAGCGATTACGCGGCCCTGTTTTTAGGTGACGTGGCACTAATTGATCTGCGCGCGCCGATTGAATTTAGTGAAGGCGCCTTTCCCACGGCGATAAATTTGCCGCTGATGAGCGATGAAGAGCGGGCGGCGGTGGGCACTTGCTATAAAAGAAAAGGCCAAGAAGCCGCGATTGAGCTCGGTCATCAGCTGGTGGCTGGCGATGTGCGGGCGCAGCGCTTAGCCGCGTGGCAGGCACAGATTGCCGCTCAGCCCGCGAGCGTATTGTATTGCTTTCGTGGCGGATTGCGCTCGCAAACAGTGCAGCAGTGGCTTAGTGACGCCGGCACGCCGCGGCCACGGGTGGCGGGCGGCTATAAGGCGCTGCGGCGCTTTTTAATCGAGCAATTAGACGATGCCGCCAGCCACTGCCGGTGGCAGGTGCTCAGCGGCATGACCGGCTCGGGCAAAACCCATCTGCTGCAAGCGGTGCGTCAAGCGGTGGATTTAGAAGGCCACGCGCGCCATCGCGGTTCGTCGTTTGGCCAACTGCCCGGCGGCCAGCCGAGCAATATCAGCTTTGAAAATAAGCTCAGCATTGAGCTATTAAAGCGCCGCCACGCTGGGGAAAACCAGTTTGTGGTGGAAGATGAAAGCCGCCTGATTGGCCGCTGCTGCGTGCCCGATAGTTTGTATGCGGCCATGACCCAGGCGCCGCTGGTGGTGGTGGAGGTGGCGCAAGCCGAGCGTGCCGAGCAGATCCGGCAAGACTATGTGCATGATTTGTGGGCGCGCTATCAAGCGCACGCCGGTGGCGATGTGGACGCGGCGTGGCCGCAGTTTAGCGCCTATTTGCTCGATGCCTTGGCGCGCTTAAAGCGCCGTTTAGGCGATGAAACCCATACTGAGCTTAACCGTTTGATGCAACAGGCGCTTGATGAGCAACAGCGCGGTGGCGACACGCACGCGCATTTAGCTTGGATCACCTTGCTACTGACTCGTTACTACGACCCGATGTATTTGTACCAGCTTGGCAATAAGTCTGAGCGTATTGCCTTTCGTGGCGATAAAGCGGCGTGCTTGGCCTATTTTGCCGCCCCGCGTTAACCCTGTGTGAGAAAAGCCTATGTTGCAGTTTGAAATTATTCCGGTGACCGCCTTTGCGCAAAATTGCTCCCTGATTTGGTGTGATGCCACCTTGCAAGCGGCCTTGGTCGATCCGGGCGGCGAGGCGGATAAATTGCTCGCCGCGGTGGCGGCGCGGGGGTTGACCTTAAGCCGCGTGATTTTGACCCACGGCCATTTGGATCATGTGGGCTCCGCGGCCGAATTGCGGCAAAAAACGGGTGCCCGTGTGATTGGCGCGCACAGCGCAGATAAATTTTGGTTTGATATGTTGCCTACCCAGTGCCAAATGTTTGGTTTTAGCGCTATCGAGGCGTTTTTACCTGATGAGTGGTTAAACGAAGGTGAGCAAGTGCAGGTGGGCAACGAACGCTTGGCCGTGCTGCACTGCCCTGGACACACTCCGGGCCACATTGCGCTGTATCATGCCGCGCAGCAACTGGCGTGGGTTGGTGATATTTTGTTTGCCGGCAGCATCGGCCGCACCGATTTTCCGCAAGGCGATCACGCGACCTTAATTGCTTCGATTACCGACAAATTGCTGCCGCTGGGCGATAACGTGGTGTTTATCCCAGGCCACGGCCAAAGCTCGACCTTTGGCCGCGAAAAAGTCAGCAACCCCTATCTGTGCCAGCCGGTGTGGTAAGGGCGTTGGCCTTAGATAACAAAGCCGCGTGGGGTGACCGACGCGGCTTTGTTGTGCCCAGCATGTTATGCGCGCTTAAAGCCAGTTGGCGGGCGGTGTGAGACCTGCGCTAAGGGGGGGGCGGCTAGCCCATGCGTTGGCGGCCGAGCAGCGAGTGGGTCAAGGTGGTGCCATCGACTAAATCGAGCTCGCCCCCGACCGGCACGCCGTGCGCGATGCGACTCACTGGCACATTAGCCGCTTGCGCCAGTTCAGCGATATACCAAGCGGTGGCATCGCCTTCCACCGTGGGGTTGGTCGCTAAGATGAGTTCGCTGACGTAGCCTTCGTGCAAAATGTCACTGAGCTTATCAAAGCCCAGTTCATTGGGGCCTATGCCATCAAGCGGTGATAAGCGCCCCATCAGCACAAAATAGCGGCCGCTAAATTGGCCGGTTTGCTCAATGGCTGCGACATCCGCCGGGCTTTCAACCACGCACAACTGGCCATTTTCGCCGCGCTTGGCACTGGCGCAGATCGGGCACCAGCGCTCTTCGGTCAAGGTGCGGCAGCGCTGGCAGTGGTCAATGCCGTTGAGCGCGCGCTCTAGCGTAGCGGCGAGTTTTAAGCCGGCGGGGCGCTGGCGCTCTAATAGGGTAAAGGCCATGCGCTGCGCCGATTTGGGGCCTATGCCGGGCAGAATTTGTAAGCCTTTGATCAGCTCATCAAGCAGCGGGCTAAATTTCATGCAAGTTTCTCACAGCAGGTGGTGGCCGCGGACTATAGCGAACCTTAGCCGCTAGGCCAATCTTTGCCGCAGGCAACTAAGCACAGCATGACTTTTTTGACCTTGGCGCCGAGAAGGGATTGACCGGAGCGCTAGCGCGTTGGCATGGTGAGAACACTTGTTGTTGAGGATGTAACTTATGTTGGAATGGATGGCCGACCCCAACGCGTGGATTGCGCTGGCAACCTTGACCCTGCTCGAAATCGTGCTGGGGATTGATAACATTATTTTCATTTCTGTGTTGGTGGGGCGCTTGCCCAAAGCCGAGCAGCAGCGCGCGCGTTTAATAGGCTTAAGTTTGGCCATGCTCACGCGCATTTTGCTGCTGCTCTCGCTGGCGTGGGTGATGCGCTTAACCGCGCCGTTATTTAGCCTGTTTGGTGAGGCTATTTCAGGGCGCGATCTTATCTTGTTGTTTGGCGGCCTATTTTTAATTGGCAAAAGCAGCCATGAAATTCACGCCGCGTTTAATGATCATGCGGCGACGCCGAGCTTAACGGCGCGCAGCGTCAGTGTGCTTAGCGTGCTGGTGCAAATCGCCATTTTGGATCTGGTGTTTAGCCTCGATTCGGTGATCACGGCCGTCGGCATGGCTGATCATGTGCCGGTGATGGTGCTGGCGATCATTATTGCGGTGTTGGTGATGATGCTAGCGGCCAAGACGATTGGCGACTTTGTTGAAGCGCACCCCACCATCAAAATGTTGGCGCTGTCGTTTTTGACCTTGGTCGGGTTTACCTTGCTGGCAGAAGGGCTCGATCTGCACATTCCTAAAGGCTACGTCTATTTTGCCATGGCCTTTTCGCTGGGGGTGGAGCTGATTAACTTGCGCCTTGGCGCGCGGGCAAACGCCTCGCGCTAATGCAGCGGTAAACTTGTTTCAGGCGGCGGGGCGCGGTATAACAGGCGCCCTTTTGCATCCTAAATGAGACCGTCGCCATGTCGAAGCGCTTTTGGCAAGAAAAACCCCTATCGCTGTTAACCAGTGAGGAGTGGGAATCGCTGTGTGACGGCTGCGGTAAATGCTGTTTAAACAAGCTGATTGATGAAGACACAGATGAGCTGGTGTTTACCAATGTGGCGTGCAATTTGCTCAACACCAAAACCTGCC
Organism: Aeromonas sp.; assembly: GCA_051658125.1. Taxonomy (GTDB): domain Bacteria; phylum Pseudomonadota; class Gammaproteobacteria; order Enterobacterales; family Aeromonadaceae; genus Aeromonas. Next base: position 37,050 of record JBOFMA010000100.1, on the reverse strand, counting down.
AGTGCGGTGATTATGCCCAGCGCTTTGCGCGCGAGCCCGATTGCTTGCAGATAACCTATGAGCAGATCGCTGAATTTGATTGGCTGCCGTCAACCTGTGCTTACCGTTTGCTGGCCGAAGGCAGCGACTTGCCCGAGTGGCATCCGCTGCTCACCGGCAGTCACTCGGCCATGCACCAAGCTGGGCAATCGGTGCGCGGCAAAGTAGTGCATGAAGCGTTTGCCGGCGATTGGATTGACCACATTATTACCTGGGCGCGCTAATTACAGCGCCTGCCGATAAAAACGAAAAAAGCGGTCGCCCTGAGGGCGGCCGCTTTTTTTTGCCGCATGCGCGGCGGCACGTCACGTACTTATTAACGCGCGCTTAGAAATGGCTGATCAAGGCTTAATTGCCACACGCGGCCAAAATGCTTGTAGTGGCCGGCGTTTGTGCCTGCCGCTTGGCCCATGCCGTGATAAAGATCAAGGTGGCCTTTTTTCACCGCGCCGCCGACATCCAGCGCAATTAGCAAACGCAGTTCATGTTGCCCCGTCCAGCGGCCTTGGTTATCGAGTAGCGGCACCTCGGCCAGCAGCGGCGTGCCCATCGGTAGCAAGCTTTTATCCGCGGCCACCGCCGCCATTGGCAGCAAAGGAATACCCGCGGCGCCTTTGACTTCCAAGGTGGGGCGGCGCTCAAAAAACACATACGATGGGTTGGTTGCCAGCAACTCTTTGACCACGCCCATCGGTTGGCGCTCAGCCCAAGTTTTAATTGCCGCCATCGACATCGCTTCGCGCGCCACTTCCCCGCGCTCAATCAGTACGCGACCAATACTGACATAGCCATGGCCGTTTTTACCGCCATAACCAAGATAGGTTAGTTGCTGCGGATCGCCATAGTGCACAAAGCCCGAGCCTTGCACATCCAGCATAAAGTTATCTACTAGCGACGCGCTGTAACCCAACTCCAGACCTTGGCCGGCTAGCGCGCCGCGCTGAATGGCATCTCGGCTAGGGCAGCGGCCTTGGCACAGCGGCTGGCGATACAGCGGGTGGATAAAGGCGCCGCTTGGCGTGTGGCGTAGCTCAAGTACTGGCGAGTAGTAGCCGGTAAATAGTACATTGCCACGGCGATCCGCGCCGCCGAGCTGCGCTAAGCGCACGCCTTGCTGCGGCAAGATGGCCGGATCGCCCCCCGCGCGCACCCATTGATTTAAGCGCTGATACAAGGCGCCATAACGCTGGCGAATGCGCTGTGAGCGATTGGCCAGCGCGCTTTGCTCAGCAAAAGTGGTTAGATTGCGCGCCGCCGTACTGTTGACCCGTGTTACTGGCACTAAATCGGCGTTTAGCAGGCCATCGCGCTGCTGCTTGCCAAGTAGATGGCCCCATTGGCAGCCGGCGGTGCAGCTTGGGCTGAGCGCAGTTTTCTCGGCGCAGGCGCCCAGCAGCAGAATAAGTGTGAGTAGGGCGGCTTGTTTGGCGCGCCGTTCGCGCCGATAAGCGGCGCAGTGGCCGCGGCTCTTTGTTATCGCCTGCATCGGCGTGTCACCTAGTCGTTGAGTTATTACCTGATCAGCGCCGCCGTGGCGGCGCGAGGTTATGATGGGAAAAGTAAGTTTAAAAACCGCTGGCTGCGGTGGCCGCTTCGGCTTCGCTGAGCTTTTTGCGCAGCAACGGGGCGACCCACAGTTGGGTGAGCAGCACGCCGATCAAGGTTAAGCCACCGCCCAGCAAATGGTAAGGGGTTAAGGTTTCACCCAACAGGCCAACTGCCAGCAACGCGGTCATCAGCGGCAGCAAGTTCATAAAAATCGAGGTGCGGTTGGCGCCCAGCAGTTGAATCGCTTGCATCCACAGCCAAGGCGACAGTACCGAGGTCGGTACGCCCGCGTAGAGCACCAGCCACAGCGCGCGGCGATCTATTAAGTGGCCATCGACGAAGAAAAAGTAAGGGGTGAGCAGCAAGACGCTAAATAACACTTGCGCATACAGCAGTTGCCAGGTGCTTAACCCCAACTGCCAGCGCTTGAGCAGCACGCCGTACAGAGCGTAACTGCTCGCTGCCAGCAGCATATAAAACGAGCCGATATTAATGCCATGGGTGAGCAGCCCCAGCGGGTTGCCTTGGCCGAGTAAGATGAGTAATCCCAGTAGTGACAGCGCGCCGCCGCTGACCGCGCCTTTAGTCGGCGATTCGCCCAGCAGCCACATACTCAGCAACACGGTCAACAGCGGCGTAAGGCCCATCATCAGGCCCATTTCGGTGGCCGATAACGTTTGCGCGGCGGTGTAACCCATACTTTGGCTCAGCACCATGCCAAGCAGCGCCAGCGCCAGTAACTTAGGTGCCACGCGGATGACGTGCGCGCGCACGTTATACAGCGAACGGGCTAAAAACGGCGTCAAGATCACGGCGGCGACCAGCCAGCGTGACCATGCCAAAGCGGCCGGACTCATGATGCCGACGGCTAATTTACTGACCACGCCGTTACCGGCCCAAATGACAATACAGGTAAGAGGAAACAGCAAGGCTAACGGCATGGCATGACCTAAGCAGCAAAGAAAAAAAGGGCGCCATAAGGGCGCGACCGTGACCGGGATCACAAGCGAGGCAGTATAGGCGGCAAGGCGCAAGATACAAGCCTTTTAGGTAGGGTAGCGGCGGAAAATTTGTCGGTGTGGCGGCAAGTGCCATTTGGCGCTTTATATAAGCGTTTTTGGTGCAGATGCTGGGCAAAAAAACGCCACACGCGCGGGCGTGTGGCGGTCGGTTGGCCGCGGTTTAAGCCACCAGATGCAGGCGTGAGATCAGGGCATTGATTTCATTGACCGTGGCTTTATGCAGCGCCGGGGCGTAGCGCGGCAGCACTAACTGGCCGGCTTGAAAGCTAAAATGGCCACGACCATGAATATAAAGTTCGCCTTTAAAAAAGGTTTTTACATGCTTAGCCACTAAACGGGGCAGATACAACTTAAACTCTCGCATCGTTTTCTCATCCTTAAGCAGTGCTATGGTCGGCGCAAACCGGTGTTGGCCGCGACCATGTCTCATTACAACGGGGTAAGCGGCCCCCCGCGTTTTGGTTGAAAATCGGCCATTCATCCTAAATAACCGAATTTAGTAACGTTTTGTTAACGTTTCAGCGCACTTTATGCGGAGATTGCAACCAAAGCAACTCGCCGTGACCAAAACCGTGATCCGTCACACGCCAATCGATAGCGGCAATTGCTGAGGTGGCAAACATCGGCGCATGGGGTAAATGACACAAATCTTGCAGCAAATAGCCCACCAGCGGCAGGTGGCTAACCAGCAGTACGCTTGCGTGCTGCTCGGCAAGGGCGGTTAAATAGCTGGCGACAAAATCCACATCCCCCTCGGGCGTGGCTTCGTTGCACACCAATACCTGCTGGCTTGGCAAGTGCGCGCTGATGTGCTGCCAAGTTTGTACCGCACGCCGATAGGGGCTGTGCAGCACCACGTCAAGCGGCGCGCTTAATTGCGAGCTTAGCCACTGGGCCATCAGTAATGATTCTTGCCGGCCTTGGGCGGTGAGTTCGCGCGCGGCATCGCTTGGCGCCTGAAAACTGGCCTGGCCGTGGCGCATGATAAATAGCTGCATAAATGACACCTTAACGCAGAGGAAGTAACAGAGCGGGCGCACTATAGCACAGGTGGGCGCGCGGCGGTCGGCCGCGGTAAAGCGGGCAAAATCTGCGTAAAGTGCATCTAGGCTAAGAATTTGATTTGCCTCAACTCTTTTCGCCGCCAATAATTGTGCCACTTTCCCGCCCACAGCGAGCATCTCATGCACCTTCTGGCTGCCAACCTTAACCAAAGCCCTAATGATCACCGCCATTATCGCGCTTTGCGCCTAGACAATAACCTGCGTGTATTACTGATTTGTGATCCGAGCAGCGATAAATCGGCCGCCTCCTTAGCCGTTAATTGCGGTCACTTTGCCGATCCGTCCGATCGACAAGGACTGGCACATTTTTTAGAGCACATGCTGTTTTTGGGCACAGAAACCTTCCCGCAGGCGGGCGAGTACCAACAATTTATGACCCGCCACGGCGGCAGTCACAATGCGTGGACCGGCACCGAACATACCAATTTCTTTTTTGAAATTGACAACGAGTTTTATGCCGAAGGCTTGCACCGCTTTTCGCAGTTTTTCATCTGCCCGACGTTTGATAAAACCATGGTGGATAAAGAGCGCAATGCGGTTGAGGCGGAATATCGCTTAAAACTGCAAGATGATGCGCGCCGCAGTTACCAAGTGCACAAAGAGACGGTGAATCCAGCTCACCCGTTTGCCAAATTTTCAGTGGGCAATTTAGACACGCTGGGCGATCACCCCGATCGCGCCTTGTATGACGATTTGCTGGCATTTTATCAAAGCCAATACAGCAGCGAGCGCATGGCGCTCGTGATGCTTGCGCCGGCTGAGTTAGACCAAATGCAAGCCTGGTGTGAGCGCTATTTTTCGCCCATATTGGCGCGTAACTTGCCGTCGGTGGCGATTAGCGCGCCGCTTTATCGGCCAGAAGATGTGGGGCTGCGCATCGACATACAGCCGATTAAAGAGAAGCGCAAGCTGGTGCTGGCCTTTGCCCTGCCTAACCTCGATGCGCACTATCGGGTTAAGCCGCTGATCTCGATTAGCCATTTGATTGGCTATGAAGGGCAAGGCAGCTTGCTGTCACTCTTAAAAGCGCGCGGCTGGGCCAACCAGTTAAGTGCTGGCAGCGGCATTAGCGGCAGTAATTTTAAAGATTACAACGTGCAGTTTTCCTTAACTGCCGAAGGGTTGCGCCATGTCGATGCCATTATCGATTTGACCTTTGGTTATTTGGCCTTAATGCGCCGCGAAGGGCTAGAGGCGTGGCGCTATCACGAAAAGCAACAAGTCGTGGCCAGCGCGTTTGCCACCCTAGAGGGGCGCGGCGCCATCGAGACCGTTTCTGAGCGGGTGATGGATCTGTTTACCTATGCGCCGGAAGATTGGCTTGCGGGCGATTTTTTAATGCAAGGCTTTGATGAAGCGCTAGTGCGCGGGCTGCTTGAGCAACTGACACCGGATAATCTGCGCGTGCTGGTGACCGCGCCCGAGGTGCAGACCGATAAAATAGCCCGCTGGTATGCTACGCCCTATGCCGTTACCCGCTTAGATGGCGCCCAATTAGCCAGCTGGCATGCGGCCACGCCGGATAGCCAGTTAGCACTGCCGGCGCCCAATCCCTTTATCAGTGATCGCCTCACCGCGCGCCCTGCGCCCACGGCGCGTGAGGTGCCTACGCGCTTAATTGATAAGCCCGGCTTGCGCCTGTGGCATTTGCACGAGCACGAATTTGCCCTGCCCAAAGGCAACGTCTATATCTCGATTGATAGCGCCTATGCGATGGCCTCAACGCGCAACGTGGCGATGACCCGTCTACTCGTTGAAGTGCTTACCGATCACCTCAATGCGCTGTTATATCCGGCCGAGTTGGCGGGGTTGGGTTATCTGTTTTATGCCCACCAAGGCGGCGTGACTATCCAGTTGTCGGGCTTTGCGCAAAAGCAGCTCCTGCTACTGGAAACCATTTTAAAAAATCGCACCTTTGGCTACCCCGATCCGGCGCGCTTTGATGAAGTCAAAGTGCAGTTGCTGCGCAGCTGGGAAAATCAGCGCAAAGCGCGGCCTATCAACCAATTGTTTAGCCAGTTAGGGTCTATTTTGCAGCGCAATAATCCGCCGGTGGCCGATTGCTTGGCGGCGCTACGCGATATTACCCGTGAGGAATTGCCGGAATTTGTGCAAAACCTGTTTGCCCATGTGCATGTCGAGGCACTGGTGCATGGCGACTGGACGCAAGCAGAAGCGCTGCAATTAAGCGCGCTGGTGGAAAATCTACTGGTGCCTGACAGCACGGCCAGTATGGAAACCCAGCGCCCGCTGACCGATTTGCGTGGCCAAGGCACGGCGGTGTTTGAAGTTGAGACCGGCCAGCAAGACTCGGCGCTGCTGCTCTATTACCAAGGCCAAGCGAGTTCGCCGCGGGACGTGGCCTGTTACTGCTTTGCCGATCACATTATGTCGTCGAATTTTTTCCATGAACTGCGTACCCGCCAGCAATTGGGCTATGTGGTGGGCAGTAATTACATGCCGATCAACAACCACCCCGGCTTGATTTTTTATGTGCAGTCGCCGGTGGCCGGCCCCGCCGCCTTGCAAGAGGCGATCAATGACTTTGTGAATTTGTTCCCGCTGGCGATGTTTGAAATTAGCCAAACCCAGTGGCAGCAAAGTAAAGATGGCCTGCTGGCGCTGTGGCGCGAGCGTGATACCCATTTGCAGCGTAAATCGCAGCGGTTTTGGCAAGCGATTAGCCAGCAAGATTTTGCCTTTAACCAGCGCGAATTGGTGTGCGCCGAGTTAGAAAATCTCTCGCGGGTTGATTTAGTGCGCTTTATCACCCAGCTGCGCTCGCGCACCAGCGATCGCGTTTTGCTATGCAGTTTTGGCCAAGCGCATGCCGAGGATCAGCGCTTAAGTGCGGCGCCCATCCCCGATTTGGCGGCCTTTTTGGCCCGCACGCCGACCTTTTAAGTCGCGCGCCATCGCCGTGGCCGCCCCGCTCAATCCTCCTCCCCCCTGCACGCAGGGGGTATTTTTATCCAGGCGAAGGCCAATTGCGCGCTAATTGCTTGCGAGTAGGGGGCAGCTTGCCTAAAATCGCGCCTCTTTTTGTCCCTTCGAATTGTTGGAGTCTTTTGTGAGCGAGAAATTAGCCAACCCAGCGCCGCTTGGCCTGATGGGTTTTGGTATGACCACCATTTTGTTAAACATCCACAACGCAGGTTTTTTCCCGATCAGCGCCATGATCTTGGCGATGGGCCTGTGCTATGGCGGTCTGGCTCAGATCATTGCCGGTATCATGGAATATAAGCGCGGTAACACCTTCGGCGTGACCGCATTTATCTCTTACGGCACCTTCTGGTGGAGCTTGGTGTTCTTGCTAGTGATGCCAGGTATGGATCTGGGGGTTAATGCGCAAGCAACGCCGCACGCTTACATGGGCTGGTATCTGCTGATGTGGGGCCTGTTTACCTTCTTTATGCTGATTGGCACCGTGAACTTCCCCCGCGTGAAGCAGTTTGTGTTTGCCTCGCTGACCGTGCTGTTTTTCCTGTTAGCGGCGCGCGATTTCACCGGTAGCGCCCTGATCGGCACCATCGCTGGCTTTGAAGGCATCATCTGTGGCGCCAGCGCTATCTACTTGGCCATGGCGACGGTATTAAACGAGCAGTTTGGCCGCACCGTGCTGCCTATCGGTGAGCACAAAAAAGCGACCGTTTAAGTTTTTAACGGCATGAAAAAGCGGAGCTTAAAGCTCCGCTTTTTTTTATTTAGATTTTCTGTGGGTTACCCGCAGCTTATACCTTGGCTTGGGCTTTTCTTACCGCCGCTTGCACTGGGGCCAAGGCTTTTTCACTGGCTCTTAGCTCAGCTAACATCTCTTTGGTCACCAGCACAATGCCACGCTCTGAGCGCTGGAAACGGCGCGCATCGTCGGCGGCGTTTTCCCCTACGACTAAGCCATCAGGCAAGACGCAGCCTTTATCAATCACCACGCGATGCAGGCGGCAGCCGGCGCCAATCACCACATCAGGGAAGATCACCGCCTGATCGATGGTACAAAATGACTCCACGCGCACATTGGTAAATAGCACGGAACTCATGATAAACGAGCCGCTGACAATGGTGCCGCCCGAGAACATTGAGTTAATCGTCATGCCTTGTTGGCCATTGCGATCTTGCACAAATTTGGCCGGTGGCGACATCGCTTGGCTGGTCCAAATCGGCCAGTGTTGATCGTAAATATCCAATTCTGGCTTAACAGAGGCTAAGTCCATGTTAGCTTCCCAGAAGCTATCGATAGTGCCGACATCACGCCAATAAGGGCGCACGTCAGGATCAGAGCCGACGCTCGACAGGCTAAACGGATGCGCAAAGGCGGTGCCTTCTTCAACCACCCGCGGGATAACATCCATACCAAAGTCATGGTGCGACTGCTCATCTTTTATATCATCTTGCAGCAGCTCATAGAGATAATCTGCATTAAAGATATAAATGCCCATCGAGGCTAACGAGGTGTCATCTTTGCCCGGTACACTCGGCGGATTGGCCGGTTTTTCCACAAAGGCATTGATTTTGCGTGATTCGTCGATGGCCATCACACCAAATGCGCTGGCTTCACTGCGTGGCACTTCGATGCAGGCAACCGTGACTTTGGCGCCTAAGTTGACGTGATCCATCAGCATAGCGGCGTAATCCATCTTGTAGATGTGATCGCCGGCCAATACCACGACATATTTCGGGCCGTGGCCACGAATAATATCGAGGTTCTGATACACGGCATCGGCGGTGCCGCGATACCAGTTAATTTCATCTACCCGCTGCTGAGCCGGCAGCAGATCAATGAACTCATTCATTTGATTGCGCAAAAACGACCAGCCAGATTGCAAATGGCAAAGCAGGCTGTGGGATTTGTATTGCGTTACCACACCCACGCGGCGGATGCCGGAGTTGATGCAGTTCGATAAAACAAAGTCGATGATGCGAAATTTACCACCGAAGTGGACTGCAGGCTTGGCTCGGTTGTCGGTCAATTGTTTGAGACGACTTCCCCGCCCTCCTGCGAGAACCAAGGCCATGGTCTCGTTCAGCAACTGTCTAGAGTTAGCTGTATTGGCAGGTTTTAACAACATTCCTTACTCCTTAGTTGTTATTGCCTAACTATCATGCCTGTTTCGCCGCAAAGAAAAAGTGCTTTCAATCACGAAATTGTAACGCGCTACCCCTGCGACTCCGTTATTTGTGCGCGGCGTCAACCTTGTGCCACTAAAGTCAGGGTTTGGCGTTTTGCCCGCGCCAGTGCGCGCACGCTGGCAACGCTTTGTTGGCCTTCGTGAGGTCATGTAACAATTTTTTGCACTCAATCGAGAGAAAAGCGGCGCTTGGGCTTGAGTCGCTATATCTTTTAGGACAATATTTGTCAAAATGTGCCAAAGATCTAGGCGGGGCCCGCGAATGCGTTGTGCGGCTCTCTATCTAGGCAATTAAAACGCAACGAGAGAAACCCATGAGCATGCTAACAACGAATCTGGAAGAAAATGTCCGCCTCTTTATTGAGCAGGTGCGTGAAACGGGTCAGGTATGGGGTCTGCGCTACGGTGAAGATTGGGTCATCTGCCAATCGGCAGAATTTGAAGAGACCGATGTGATGCCGTTGTGGTCAACCGCTGCTGACGCGAAAGTGCACTGCATCGATGAGTGGGCCGAATACGCCCCAGATAGCATTGCGCTGGAAGAGTTTTTAGATGATTGGGTCAATGACTTAAATGAAGATGACGTGTTAATTGGCCCGAACTGGAATGCGCAATTAGACGGTCAAGAATTTGAGCCGGTGGAATTGGCTAAGGCCCTAATTGAGGTGGCTGATTAACCGCGCTAATAAAGCCAGCATTGCGGCGCCAGCGCCAAGCAGGCTTTAAATTAAGTAGGTAGCGCAGCCGAGATCGCAAGGTGTCGGCTGCACTATTTTGTGCGTGTTGGTACAGGTAGGCTCATTGGCTAGGCGCGCCGCTGTTGGTCCTCGGCCAAAGCGGCAGTCAGCGCCGCGGCGATGGGGTGAAGGTTTTCCTCGCTCAGCCTGCCTTGTACCGTGTTGGAGGCCCCATGGCTGAAGCATTAAGAAAACGAATTTTTTGGATGACACTGAGCTTGTGTATCGGAATCCCGCTGATCCAAGCCTACCTACTGGTGATATCCCTCTCGCCTTGGTACACGATGTTTATCCCAATCGTCACTATCTGTGGCGGAGTTTTTTCTACTGGTTTGGTGAAAAGCGTGCTGGCCGATGCGCGCCGCTACCAAAACGAGTGCTGGCTTGATGCCGTTGAGCACCGCGATGCCGACCGTTTAGAAGACGATGAGATGCGCCGCGCGCTGTTGGGGCTGTGGGTCAAAGAGAATATGGCCGACGCTGACCCGTTTGTGCCCGAAGAAGAGGAAGACGCTACCGCGCCAGTGGCTGAAGATGAGATTGTGCCGCTAGCGGTGCAGGCGCAAGCCACGTTAGCGGCGGCCATCGCGCATACGCCGCGCTTTGCTGCTCAAGCGAACGCCGCAACGGCTGACGATGAGGGTGATGCGACCTTTGCGCCGTCATCACCGGCGCACGAAGTTGTGTTACCCGATCAGTACGCTGATGAGTTAACCGGACTTGGCAACCGCTTAGCGTTTCGCACCGACATGGTCAATTTCTTACAAGGTGATGGCAGCGAAGGCCAAGGCCTGCTGGTGCTGATCCGGGCCACGGAATTAGACAAAGTAAATAAGCTGCGCGGCTACAGTGAAGGTGATAGCTACTTAAACGGCATCGCGCACATGATTAATTCGGTTGCTGGCCACTATGAGCATGCCTCCCTTTATCGGATTGCCGGCGGTGATTTTGCCTTGATGATCAACCCGGCCGATGACGTAGTACCGCATCTGTTTGGTCAGGCGCTAAAAGATGCGTTTGATGAGTTCCAAGCGCTCAATGAACTCGATAGCGCGGCGTATTCCGGCATTGTGTCGGTCAGTGCGGGTGAAAAAATTGAGTCTGTACTGTCACGCGCCGACTTGGCATTGGCCCGCGCGCAAACCCAAAGCAGCAACAGCTGGGCCCTGCAGCAAGAAGATGCTTTGGGCGATATGCAAGGGCAGCAGCACTGGCAAGTAGTACTAAAAGAGGTGCTTACCAACAAGCGCATTAATTTAAGTAGCCAAGTGATTGAACCGCAAAAAGCTGATGCGGTGACCTATAACGAAATTTACGCCCGCTTTTACAGCAATGACGGTTCGCTGTTGCCTACGAGTACCCTGTTTGCCATCGCACAGCGTCTCGATATGCTCACGCGTCTTGAGCAACTGGTGATCACCCATATCATCGAGCAGTACCGTAAGTTGGGTCGGGGTAAGCGTTGGGGTATTAACCTGTCGGCCAATATTTTGCAAAACAGCAGCTTGCTGATTTGGCTGGATCGTGAATTGCAAAGCGATCCGACCACGGCGGCCAATTTGGTCTTTGAACTGCGTGAAGATCAGCTCGCGCAGCATTTAGGCAGCGCGAAACGCGTGTTTGAGATCTTGCGGCGCAACGGCGCGCGCACCACGGTGAGCCACTTTGGTAATGGCACGAGTTCCTTGACCTTATTGCGCGATCTGCGCCCGAACTACGTCAAGCTCAGCAATGAATTGCTCGGCGGATTGGATAAAGATCAAAATGGCAAGCAACTGGTGCGCATGCTAATTGATGTCGCCCATCGCATGGATTGCTTAGTGATTGCCGAAGGCATCGAGCAAGTGGCGCAAAAGCAGCTCTTGATTGAAATGCAAGTCGATGCGCTGCAAGGCTTTGCTATTGGTAAGCCTTACCCGCTGTAAGCGGGCGAGGTTTAAGCCATGCAACTAAATAAAAGGGGACGCCAGTGGCGCCCCCTTTTGCTTATGTGTGCGATGAGCTCGGCGCTCCGCACTTAAGGCGCTTAGGCCAGTTGCGCGAGCAGATCGGTGGCTAAGGTTAACCGGCTGTCGGCATCGGTGCTGGGCACTGCGATGCGCAGGCGGGTGGGGCCTTCCATTTTATACAGGCGCGGCTGCTCGCTCAGCAGCTTGATCAGGCGGGCAGGTTCAATGGTGGTTTGCTGGCTAAAGTCGATAAAGCCGCCGCGCTCGGCTAAATCTAAGCGCTTAATGCCTAACCGGCTGGCCTGCTGGCGCAGCCCAGCTAAGGCAAACAGCTGCTTAGCGGCGGCGGGGAGCAAGCCAAAGCGGTCAATTAACTCAATGCGCAGCGCGTCGAGATCAGCGGTGGCCTCGCAGCTAGCCACGCGCTTATACAGCGATAAGCGCAGGTTAACATCGTGGATATAATCCTCTGGCAGCAAGGCGCTAATGCGCAGCTCCACCTCGGTTTGTTGGCGCAATAAATTATCCAATGAGGGCGTTTTGCCGGCTTTTAGTGCCGAGACTGCCTCTTCGAGCATCTCCATGTACAGGGTAAAGCCCACCGCTCCAATCTGGCCACTTTGATCATCCCCCAGCAACTCACCGGCGCCGCGAATTTCCAAATCATGGGTCGCTAGTGCAAAGCCCGCGCCCAAATCTTCGAGTGACGCAATCGCCTCTAAGCGCTTGGCGGCATCTTTGGTCATCAGCTTGGGGTGCGGCGTGAGCAAATAGGCATAGGCTTGGTGGTGGGAGCGGCCAACGCGGCCGCGCAATTGGTGCAACTGCGCCAAGCCTAAGTGATCGGCGCGGTCCATTAAGATGGTGTTGGCGCTGGGCACGTCGATACCCGTTTCGATGATGGTGGTGCACACCAACAAGTTAAAGCGCTGGTGGTAAAAATCGCTCATCACCCGCTCCAGCTCGCGCTCGGGCATTTGGCCGTGGCCAATGTTAATGCGCGCCTCGGGCACCAATTCGGCCAGTTTCTCGGCGCATTCATTGATGCTTTGCACATCATTGTGCAGGTAATAGACCTGCCCGCCGCGTTTGAGCTCACGCAAGATGGCCTCGCGGATCACCGCCGGTTCACTTTGCCGCACAAAGGTTTTAATCGCTAAGCGTTTGGCCGGCGGCGTGGCAATAATCGACAGATCGCGCATGCCGGACATCGCCATGTTGAGCGTGCGCGGGATGGGCGTTGCGGTGAGCGTTAAGATATCCACATCGCTGCGCAGGGCTTTGATCTGCTCTTTTTGCCGCACGCCAAAACGGTGCTCTTCATCCACGATCAGCAGGCCTAAGTCATTAAAGTGCAGATCTTTACCGAGTAACTTATGCGTGCCGATGATGATATCGACTTTGCCCTCGGCCAGCGCTTGCAGCACCTGGGTTTGCTCTTTGGCTGAGCGAAAGCGGCTTAGCACTTCGACCCGCACCGGCCAGTTAGCAAAGCGATCGCGAAAATTGTCGTAATGCTGCTGGGCAAGCAAGGTCGTCGGCACCAGCACCGCCACTTGCTTGCCGCCATGCACGGCCACAAACGCGGCGCGCATCGCCACTTCGGTTTTGCCAAAGCCCACATCGCCACACACCAAGCGATCCATAGATTTGGCTTGGCACATATCGCCGAGCACCGCATTAATGGCATTGAGTTGATCTTCGGTTTCAGCAAACGGGAAACCGGCGGCAAACTGGCCATAGGCGGCTTTATCATGACTAAAGGCAAAGCCGTGGCGCGCGGCGCGCATGGCATAAATATCCAGCAGCTCAGCGGCCACATCACGCACTTTTTCTGCCGCCTTTTGCCGCGCGCGGCTCCAGCTTTCGCCGCCTAATTTATGCAGTGGTGGATTTTCTGCCCCCGTGTAGCGGCTAATAAGGTGCAAGGCGGTGACAGGAACAAATAACTTATCGCCGCCGGCGTATTCTAGGGTGACAAATTCGGTGGCAATGCCAGCGGCGTTGAGTGTTTCTAAGCCGACATAGCGGCCCACGCCGTGATCAAGGTGCACTACTGCTTGGCCTTGGGTCAGCTCGCCTAAGTTACGGATCACCGCATCGGCATTGAGATGTTTGCTCTTATCGAGCCGTTTGCTGCGCGTTACGCGGCTGCCGAGCAGTTCGGTTTCGGTGATCACGGCTAAAGCGCGCGCGCCTTCGCCGGCAATAAACCCGCTATCCAGCGGCGTGACCAGCAAATTTAAGCGTGCGGCGCTGTGGGCGAGGGCGGCGCGATCGGCTAAGCGCTCAGGCAACAGGCCGCCTTGGGCCAGCAATTCGCTTAATACTTCACGCCGACCTTCAGATTCGACGCAAAACAGCACGCGGCCGCTAAACTCGGCCAAAAACACGTTAAGGGCAGCAAACGGTTCGCTTTGGCGCTGATCTAAGGTCAGCTCGGGCAGCGGCGTGAGGGGTAAATTCGTCTGCCCAGCCCGTGGCTCGATCGCCGCGCTCTCTAAACGCACCTGCGGGTAGTGACCCAGCGCGGCAAACAGCTCCTCGACCGGTAAATAGAGCTCGTTTGGCGCCAGCAGTGGGCGCAGCACATCCCCGCGCCGATCTTCATAGCGCGCGTTGACCTCTTGCCAAAACGCATGGGCCGCGCTGTAGATATCGCCACAGGCCAGCAAGCAGGTGTGGCTGGGTAGATAGTCAAATAAGCTCGCGGCTTGGTTAAAAAACAACGGCAGATAGTACTCAATGCCGGCGGGCAGCAGCTGTTTGCTGACACTGTGATAAATCGAGCCTTCGCGGTTGGAATGCGCAAACTTGGCGCGGTATTGGCTGCGAAACAGATCAATCGCGGCGCTATCGCAGGGAAATTCGTGCGCCGGCAGCAGGTTTACGTGCGTGATGGGCGCGCCAGAGCGCTGGGTCGCGGGATCAAACGGACGGATGGAATCGAGCTCGTCGTCAAAAAAATCCAAGCGATAAGGGGTGTCACTGCCCATGGCAAACAGATCGAGCAGGGCGCCGCGGGCGGCAAATTCGCCGTGCTCTAGCACCTGTTCAACCGCGGTATAGCCAGCGTGCACTAAGCGCTCACGCAGCGCGGTGAGGCTCAAATGCTGGCCGGCGTGCAGTTGCAAGCTAGTTTGATCTAAATAGCTTTGCGGCGCGCAGCGCAGCATTAAGGTGGCAATCGGCACAATCAACACGCCGCGGGTTAAGCTCGGCAACTGATACAGCGCTTCAAGCCGCGTCGAAATAATGTCTTGGTGCGGCGAAAAGGTGTCATACGGCAGGGTTTCCCAGTCGGGAAACAGGCGCACCGTGTGGCTTTCGGGCAACAGATCGCGCAGGCTTTGCTCGAGTTTTAGGGCCGATTGGGTATCTTGGGTCAACAGAACCACTGGGGCATCCGCGGCGGTGATGAGCTCAGCGGCGATGATTGCAGCACTGGCGCCAAGCAAGTGGCCCAGCACAGTTTTTTGCCCCGCTTTGGTCGGCAGGGGGGGGAAGGTTATTGGCAACATAGGCAAATTCCGCAAATGCGACGCGCATTGCGCCGGCTCTGGCTTGTGATGGAGCGGGTTTTGCCCGTATTATCCGGCATCTTCTTCTGTTGGCAATCTTAACTCTTGAAAACTGGACTCTTTCACCCGCTAAGCCTCGCCATCGGCCTGCGCTACGCTGGCGCTAAGCGCCAAGATCGCTTTGTCTCCTTTATTTCTCTGTTTTCCACCGTGGGCATTGCCTTAGGTGTGGCGGCGCTGATGGTGGTGTTATCGGTGATGAATGGCTTTGAAGGCCAGCTTAAAGGGCGCATTTTGGGCGTGGTGCCGCATTTGCTGCTCACCGGCAGCGCGCAGCGCTTAGATAGCCAACAAGTGACGTTGGATCTGCGCCAATTGCCGCATTATGTCGCCCATGCACCGCTGCTGCAGACCGAAGGCATGCTGCAAAGCGCCAGCCAGTTACGCGCCGTGCAAGTGCAAGGCATTGATGCTGACCTGTGGCCGGCCGGAGATGTCTTGCGCCAGCATTTTTTAGCCGGTGACTTAAACAGTTTGCGCCAAGCGCGCTATCAGGTGGTGCTAGGCCAAGGGCTGGCCGCTGCGCTCAATGTCGGTGTGGGGGATACCTTGCGCTTGACCTTAACCGAAGGCACCCGTTTTACCCCATTTGGCCGCGTACCGGCACAGCGCGTTTTTACCGTTAGCGGTATTTTCGCGCTGGGCGCGGATGTGGATAACCAAGTGGCGCTAATTGCCTTGACTGATGGCCAGCGTTTGTTGCGCTGGCCAAGCACACAGTTCAGCGGTCTGCGCGTGTGGCTCGATGACCCTTTTGCTGTGGATGCCGCGCTTAGCACAGAACTGCCTGCTGGCTTGCAGTGGCAAGATTGGCGCCGTGAGCGCGGTGAGCTATTTCAAGCGGTGGCGATGGAAAAGCGCTTGATGGGGCTGATGCTGATGCTGATCATCGCCGTGGCCAGTTTTAATATTTTGTCGGCGCTGGTGATGGTGGTCAGCGACAAAGCACGCGAAATTGCGATTTTGCGCACCATGGGCTTGGGCGAAGGCGCGATTGTACAGATTTTTTTAGTGCTGGGCGCCGCTAGCGGTGTGCTCGGCTCGGCTTTGGGCGCGGCGCTTGGGCTGGCGCTGTGCGTGGGCCTAAATCCCCTGCTCAGTGGCCTTGGCTTAAACCTTTATTTAGCGGCCGGTGGCGCTGGTTTGCCGGTGGTGCTGTTGCCCGCGCAATTGGCGCTGATTGCCTTAGGCGCGGTGGCGCTGAGCTTTAGTGCCACGTTATATCCCGCTTGGCGCGCTGCGCGCTTAAATCCAGCCGAGGCGCTGCGCCATGAATAGCGGTGCGGTTAACCTAGCCTTGATGACCCTTTCTAATCGATGTTTTTTAACGCTTTGTGCGGAGTGATGGTATGCACGCCCCTTTAATGATTTGTCAGCAATTAACCCATGTGTATCAAGAGGGCGCGCTGACCACCCCGGTGCTGCGCGGCGTCGATTTAACGCTGGCCGCAGGTGAAATGCTGGCGGTCGTCGGCAGTTCTGGTTCGGGAAAATCTACCCTATTGCATCTGCTCGGCGCGCTCGATAGCCCCACCAGTGGCACTGTGATGTTTCACGGCGAAGCTATCCACCAGTGGAGCAGCCGCGAGCAAGCGCGCTTTCGTAATCAAAAATTGGGCTTTGTGTATCAATTTCACCACCTGCTCAGTGATTTTACCGCGCTAGAAAACGCGGCTATGCCGCTACTGATAGCGGGCTGCAACGTGGCCGAGGCCAGCCAGCGCGCCAGCCATATGCTGGGGCGGGTGGGGCTTGCGCATCGCTTAGATCATCGGCCAAGTGAATTGTCGGGTGGCGAGCGCCAGCGGGTGGCGATTGCCCGCGCGCTGGTCAATAACCCCGCCTTGGTGCTGGCCGATGAGCCGACGGGTAACTTGGATCATGCCAGCGCCGAAGGCGTGTATGGCTTGTTGTGCGAGCTAAACCGCGATCTGGGCACGGCGTTTGTGGTGGTCACCCATGATTTAGGTCTGGCGGCCAAATTGCACCGCCGCGTTAGCCTTGTTAGCGGCGTGATGACGGAGAGCGCGTAATGTTTACACCGCTGCCGCTGTTTTTAGGCCTGCGCTACAGCCGCGGCCGTAGGCAAAATGGCTTTATTGCGTTTATTTCCGCCTCATCACTGGTCGGTATTGCGCTCGGCGTGATGGCGCTGATTTTAGGCCTATCGGCGATGAATGGCTTTGAGCGTGAGCTTAACGCCCGCGTGTTGTCGGTTATCCCCCATGGCGAGCTGGTGGCTGCCGAGACGCCGATGGCCAACTGGCCGGCGCTGCGTGCGCAGTTGCTACAAGCGCCGGATGTGCGCGCCGTGGCGCCGGTGATTAACTTAAGCGGGCTGCTGGAATTTAACCAAGCGCTCAAAGGCGTGCAAATTCGCGCCGTGGCGCCGGAGTTAGAAACCACCTTAAGTGATGCTGGGCGCTATATGACCGGCGCGGGCTTAAAGGCGCTGCACGCCGGTGGTCAGCAGCTGATCTTGGGGCAAGGCATTGCTAATAAATTGGGCGCTAAGGTTGGCGATACGGTAACGCTACTACTGGCGCAAGGCGGCAGTGACAATGCTATTGCCGCGCCCATGCGCCATGATTTTACCGTGGTCGGTTTACTGCAACTGGGCGGCCAGCTCGATAGCTATTTGGCCTATATCCATTTGGCTGATGGCCAAGCCCTGACGGGGCTTGGCAGCGCGATTGAAGGCTTTAGCTTAAAAGTTAGCGATGTCTTGCGCGCGCAAAGCATCACGGTGGCGGCGGCGCAAACCTTCCCGCATCACGTCTATATCCGCAGTTGGATGAACAGCCAAGGCTATCTGTACCAAGATATTCAAATGGTGCGCACCGTGATGTATGTGGTCATGCTGATGGTGGTGGCGGTGGCCTGCTTTAATATCGTCTCCACCTTGGTGATGGCGGTTAATGAAAAGCGTGGCGAAATTGCTATTTTAAAAACCATGGGCGCCAGCGCTGGGCAAATTCGCCTAACGTTTATCGTGCAAGGGGTGGTTAGCGGCGTGCTGGGCGCGCTGCTGGGCGCGCTAGTTGGCGCCAGCTTAGCGCACTATTTAACCCCGCTGATGCAGGGCATTGAGGGACTTATCGGGCGAAAATTGCTCAACCCCGAGATCTACTTTATCGACTTTTTGCCCACCGCACTGGCGTGGTCAGATGTGGCGTGGGTCACGGGCGCGGCAGTGAGTATGAGTTTGTTGGCGACCTTGTACCCCGCGTGGCAAGCCAGCCGCTTGGTGCCGGCGCGGGAATTGGGCGGCAGTTAAGGCGCTTTACGCATCATGCTCATCCTGCGGGTTTAGCTCATCAAGTGGCAGGGAAAAGCTTGGCACAAACACGCGCATGAAATAATCCAGCGCCGGATGCATGCGCGCGCTAAGGCTTGCCTCTAAGCGCTTTTTCGCTGGGGCAAATTCGAGGTTACCGGCGCTGAGCTCTTCTAGGCATTTAGCGTAGGCGCACACCGTATCGGCATCTTTGACCAGTCGGGCTAGCGCGCTATCTTGTGCGCGGTTACTGAGCAGCGGGCGAAAATCGTCCACTAATTCCGGCGGTAATTGCGCTAGCAAACGCGCTTCAGCCGCCGCCTCAATCTTTTTGTACTCCCTGGCTATCGCTTCATTAAAGTACTTGACCGGCGTGGGCAGATCGCCGGTGAGCACTTCACTGGCATCGTGATACAGCGCCATCACCGCGGCAAGATGGGCATCTACTGGTGCGCCTTGGCAAAACAAGCGATTACTAATTACCCCCAGCGCGTGGGCGACCATCGCCACTTGCAGGCTATGCTCGGCAATATTTTCGCTTTGAATGTTGCGCATCAGCGGCCAGCGATAGATCAGTTTCATGCGCGCCAGTTGAGCAAAAAAATGGCTTGGTAGCGGCACTGCGGGCGAACGCGGCATACGGAGGCTCCTTTACGGGCGGTTAGCGTGGGCATCAAAGGTGTCGTTACTGACAATGGAAAGGCCAATCGGCGCGCAGGAGATGAGCGCCAGCTTTAAATGCTGAATGCCAAATGGTATGCCGATAATGGTCACAAAACAGGCCACAGCCGAGGTTAAGTGGCCAATGGCCAGCCACACGCCGACGCAGACAAACCAGAGCAGATTGCCTAAAAAACCCAAGGCGCCAGTGCCAATGTCCTCTGCGCCATGTAAGCGATCGCGGCGCATGGCTTGTTTGCCAAACGGAAAAAAGGTAAAGCGGCCAATCATAAAGCAGGCGCGTCCCCACGGTATGCCAATAATTGACACAAAGCAGAGCAGACCGGCGAGCCACCACGCCAGCCCCATCAAAATACCGCCGAGTAAAAACCACAACAGGTTAAATAGGCTGCGAAAAAAGTCCATAACGAGCTCCTTAGATGGGCAATGTCGGCTAATTTTGCGCGTGCTTTGGGCTGGCGCGCAACGATTTAGCAAAAAAACGACTTTTTTTTACCTTAGCCATTGAAGGGGCAAATTTTGCGCCCCATATGGAGACAAGTTTTACGCCAAAGTCGGCCTTAAATCAGGCCAAGGCGCGCCAAACGGGGCTCTGTGGCTCGACTCACCCCCTTGTGGCCGCTATAATGCTGCGTCCAAAATTTTACAAAAAGACAGAGCATCGTCTTTCATACACACAAGCCCCCGTTTGGGGCCACCGGTTCAGCCCTTGGGCTGAGATGAACGAGGTAAAATAATGCAAGTTTCTGTAGAGACCACCCAGGGTTTAGAGCGCCGTTTGACCATCACTGTACCTGCGGCTGACGTGGACGCGGCAGTGCGTAAAGAGCTGAACATGCTGGCTAAAACCCGCAAAATCGATGGTTTTCGCCCAGGTAAAGCCCCTGTTGCCATGATCAAGAAGATGTTTGGTGACCTAGCGCAAGCGCGCGTGGCGGACGACATGATGCAAAAGCACTTCATCGGCGCCATCATCGAGCAGAAACTGAGCCCAGCTGGCGCGCCAACTATGGCCCCTAAAGCGATCAACGAAGGCGAAGATTTCGTATTCACTGCTAGCTTTGAAGTGTACCCAGAGTTTGAAGTGGCTGGTTTAGACAACATCAAAGTTGAAAAGCCAGTGGCGAGCGTAAAAGACGCTGATTTAGCCACCATGCTGGAAACCCTGCGCAAGCAAGGTGCGACGTGGGGCGAAGCTGATGTGGCTGCCGCTACCGACATGCGCGTGACCATGGACTTCCTCGGCACCATCGATGGCGAAGCGTTTGACGGCGGTAAAGCCGAAGGTTTTGCGCTGGAGTTGGGCAACGGCCGCATGATCCCTGGCTTTGAAGATGCCATCATCGGTAAGAAAGCTGGCGATGAGTTCACCATCAACGTGACCTTCCCAGACGATTACCACGCTGAAAACTTGAAAGGCAAAGCGGCCGTGTTTGCCTCTAAGCTGCATAAAGTTGAAGAGCGCGTGCTGCCAGAGATGAGCGAAGAGTTCGTTAAGCGTTTTGGCGTTGAGAGCGGTTTACTCGATGAGCTCAAAGCTGAAGTGCGCAAAAATATGGAGCGCGAACTGGCGCAAGCGCTGAAAAACAGCGTAAAAGAGCAAGTGCTGAACGGTTTGGTTGAAGCCAACCCAATCGACCTGCCAAAAGCCGCAGTTGAGCAAGAAATTGACGTACTGCGTAAGCAAGCACTGCAGCGTTTTGGCGGCTTCCAGGGCGGTAACACCCCAGAGTTGCCGGCTGAGCTGTTCCAAGCGCAAGCTGAGCGTCGCGTACGCATCGGTCTGCTGCTGGGTGATGTGATCCGTGTTAACGAGATCAAAGCTGACGACGCGCGCGTTGCGACCATCATCGAGTCAATGGCGACCGCTTACGAAGATCCAAAAGAAGTGATCGAATACTACCAGAAGAATGAGCAGGCCTTAAACGGCGTGCGTAACCTGGCAATTGAAGATCAGGCGATTGACTTGATCTTGGCTAAAGCGCAGGTTAGTGAGAAAGAAGTAGCGTTTGATGACGTGATCACCAAGTCAGGTGCCATTGCCTAAGCACATTTGACCTAACGTCAATCGGCTTTTACAAATGGCTCGCGTGCATTTTGCCCGAGCCATTTTATTTTAGGGACAAAGCCTTATGTTTAAGAACTATACAGACATCACTGAGTCGCCACAAAGCGCCTTAGTGCCCATCGTGATTGAGCAGACCGCCAAAGGCGAGCGCTCATATGATATCTACTCCCGTCTTTTAAAAGAGCGCGTTATCTTCTTAACCGGTCAGGTGGAAGATCACATGGCCAACCTGGTGGTGGCGCAGCTGTTGTTCTTAGAGTCAGAAAACCCTGACAAAGATATCTACATCTACATCAACTCACCGGGTGGTTCGGTGACGGCGGGCATGTCGATTTATGACACCATGCAGTTTATCAAGCCAAACGTGAGCACCGTGTGTATGGGCCAAGCTTGCTCGATGGGCGCGTTTTTGCTCGCCGGTGGCACCAAGGGTAAGCGTTTTTGCTTGCCAAGCGCCCGCGTGATGATCCACCAACCGCTGGGCGGCTTCCAAGGCCAAGCGTCGGATATTCAAATTCACGCGCAAGAAATTTTGAAAATTAAAAACAACCTAAACGAGCGTTTGGCCTTCCATACCGGCCAAGATCTGGCCACTATCGAGCGTGATACCGACCGTGATAACTTCATGTCGGCAGAGCAAGCGGTCGCCTATGGCTTAGTCGATGGTATTTTGCATCAGCGCTAAGACGCAGATCTCCGGCCTTGGGCACGATTTTATTTGAGGTTGTAGCATGACAGACAAACGCAAGGGTGACAGCGATAAGCTGCTTTACTGCTCTTTTTGCGGCAAAAGCCAGCACGAAGTGCGTAAACTCATCGCCGGCCCTTCCGTCTACATCTGCGATGAGTGTATCGCGCTGTGTGACGACATTATTCAAGACGAAGTAAAAGACGCTGAACCTACCGCCAAAAGCGGCGATCCGCTGCCCACACCGCACCAGATCCGCGCGCACCTCGATGACTATGTGATTGGTCAAGAGCACGCGAAAAAAGTGCTGGCAGTGGCGGTGTATAACCACTACAAGCGCCTGCGCAATAGCGGCACAGCCAATGGCGTGGAGCTGGGCAAATCGAACATTTTGCTCATCGGCCCGACCGGTAGCGGTAAAACGCTGCTGGCAGAGACCATGGCGCGCTTGCTCGATGTGCCATTTACCATGGCCGATGCCACCACCTTAACCGAAGCCGGTTACGTGGGTGAGGATGTGGAAAACATCATCCAAAAGCTGCTGCAAAAGTGCGATTACGATGTAGAAAAAGCCCAGCGTGGCATCGTCTATATCGATGAAATCGATAAAATTTCGCGCAAATCAGATAACCCGTCGATTACCCGTGACGTCTCGGGTGAAGGCGTGCAGCAAGCGCTGCTCAAACTTATCGAAGGTACCATTGCCTCGGTGCCGCCTGCGGGCGGGCGTAAGCATCCGCAGCAGGAATTTTTGCAGGTCGATACCTCAAAAATCCTCTTTATCTGCGGCGGTGCGTTTGCGGGCTTAGATAAAGTCATTGAGCAGCGCTCGGTTAAAGGCACTGGCATTGGTTTTGGCGCCGAAGTGAAGTCAAAAGATGACAAAGCGAGCTTAAGCGAGATGTTTAAGCAAGTGGAGCCAGAAGATTTGATCAAATACGGTCTCATCCCTGAGTTCATCGGTCGTCTGCCGGTCGTCGCTACCTTAACGGAACTTGATGAAGCCGCCTTGATCCAAATATTGCAGGCACCCAAAAACGCCCTGACCAAGCAGTACACAGCACTGTTTGATTTAGAAGGCGTGGCGCTGGAATTTGAAGACGAAGCGCTTAATGCTATTGCGCGCAAAGCGATGGAGCGCAAAACCGGCGCCCGTGGCCTGCGCTCGATTGTGGAAGCGGCTTTGCTTGACACCATGTACGACCTGCCGTCGCTGACGGGCGTGAGTAAAGTACTGGTCAATAGCGCGGTGATCAAAGATAACGCCGCCCCAGTGGTGGTTTATGCCAACGCGGATGCCGAGGCATCGGTGGCTGCCGAGTAAGCGGCGTTAGCCGCTAATTGCACCTAGCGTGCGCAGTTAAAGGGGCTTTTAGCCCCTTTGTTTATTTTTGCGGTCAATAGGCTTGGATCTGCGCTTTTTGCCCCCATATACTGCCCACCATCACCATTTTTGCCCGCTTTGCTCACATTATTTTGCGGCGTGACAGGGCGTAATTACCCGCTTAGATCAAGCCCAGAGGATACGTATGAACCTAGAGCGTTCACAGCGCATCGAGATCCCCGTTCTGCCCCTGCGTGACGTAGTGGTCTATCCCCACATGGTCATTCCACTGTTTGTGGGACGAGAAAAATCTATTCGCTGTTTAGAAGCCGCTATGGCGCAGGATAAAAAAATCCTGCTGGTGGCACAAAAAGATGCCGCCACCGATGAGCCTAGCTCGGATGAAATTTTCACCATCGGTACCGTGGCCAACATCTTACAGATGCTGAAATTGCCTGATGGCACGGTCAAGGTGCTGGTCGAAGGCGGCCAGCGCGCGCAATTGTTGAGCCTGCAAGAAGATCATGACTTTTTTATGGGCGAGGCCGACTACCTGACTTCGATCCCCGTTGAGGCCAGCGAGCACGACGTGCTGGTGCGCGCGGCGGTGAGCCAGTTTGAAGGCTACATCAAGCTCAATAAAAAAATTCCGCCTGAAGTACTGACCTCAATTGCCGCCATTGATGATGCCACGCGCTTAGCCGATACCTTGGCCGCGCACATGCCGCTCAAACTCAGTGACAAGCAAAAGGTGCTGGAGCTGACTCATGTGGCAGAGCGCATCGAATTTTTGCTGGCGACGATGGAAAGCGAAATCGACCTGTTACAGGTAGAAAAGCGCATCCGTTCGCGGGTGAAAAAGCAGATGGAGAAAAGCCAGCGCGAGTACTACCTCAACGAGCAGATGAAAGCGATTCAAAAAGAGCTCGGCGAATTAGAAGATGTGCCGGATGAATTTGAGACGCTGACGCGCAAAATTGACGAGGCCGGCATGCCCAGCGATGTGCGCGATAAAGCGCTCGCCGAGTTGGCTAAGTTAAAAATGATGTCGCCGATGTCGGCTGAAGCTTCAGTGGTGCGCTCGTACGTCGATTGGATGGTACAGGTGCCATGGAAAGCGCGCTCAAAAGTGAAAAAAGATCTGGCCAAGGCGCAAGAAGTTTTAGATTGCGACCACTATGGCTTGGATAAAGTCAAAGAGCGCATTTTGGAATACCTCGCGGTGCAAGCGCGGGTTAATAAGCTCAAAGGGCCGATCTTGTGCTTGGTGGGGCCGCCTGGTGTAGGTAAAACCTCGCTCGGCCAATCGATTGCCAAAGCGACGGGGCGTAAATATGTGCGTATGGCGCTGGGCGGCGTGCGTGATGAGGCGGAGATCCGTGGTCATCGTCGCACCTATATCGGGTCAATGCCGGGTAAGCTAATCCAAAAAATGGCCAAAGTCGCGGTAAAAAACCCGCTGTTTTTGCTCGATGAAATCGACAAAATGAGCTCGGATATGCGTGGTGACCCGGCCTCTGCGCTGCTTGAGGTATTAGATCCGGAGCAAAACACCAGCTTTAACGATCACTACTTAGAGGTTGATTACGATCTCTCTGACGTGATGTTTGTCGCGACCTCTAATTCGATGAATATCCCCGGGCCCTTGCTCGATCGCATGGAAGTTATCCGCCTGTCGGGCTACACCGAAGATGAGAAGCTCAACATTGCCAAAGGTCACCTGCTGGCCAAGCAAATTGCGCGTAATGGCCTGCGCGAGAGCGAAATCGTGGTGGATGATTCGGCGCTGTTAGGCGTGATCCGTTATTACACCCGCGAAGCGGGCGTACGGGGTCTGGAGCGAGAAATTTCCAAAATTTGTCGTAAAGCAGTCAAGCGCATTTTGCTGGATAAATCGATTAAACAAGTCGATGTCAATGGCGCCAATTTGCACGAGTTTTTAGGTGTGCAGCGCTTTGATTACGGCAAAGCCACTGCGCAAAACCAAGTGGGCCAAGTGTGTGGCTTGGCTTGGACCGAAGTGGGCGGCGATCTGTTGACCATCGAAACCACCAACATGATCGGTAAAGGCAAATTGACCTACACCGGTTGCTTGGGCGATGTGATGCAAGAGTCGATTCAAGCGGCGATGACCGTCGTGCGCGCCCGCGCCGAGCAACTGCGCATCAACAGCGATTTTTATGAAAAGCGTGATATCCACGTGCATGTGCCAGAAGGCGCTACGCCCAAAGATGGCCCCAGCGCCGGTATTGCCATGTGCACCGCGCTGGTGTCTAGCTTAACCGGCAATCCGGTGCGCGCCGATGTGGCCATGACCGGTGAAATCACTTTGCGCGGTGAAGTGTTGCCAATTGGCGGCTTGAAAGAAAAGCTGCTGGCGGCGCACCGTGGTGGCATTAAGCGCGTCTTGATCCCCAAAGACAACGAGCGCGATTTGGCGGATATCCCTGAGAACGTGAAAGCGAACTTGGAAATTCATCCCGTGCGTTGGATTGATGAGGTGTTGACCTTAGCGCTGGAACATAACCCGCAAGGGTTTGAACCGGTGACTTTAGGCTAACGCCCAAAGATAGCGACAAGGGGCGACTTGCGCGCCGCCCCTTGGGTATTTTGCGTAAAAAAGCACGGTGGCGTTGGCCGCAAAGCGTGATAGAACGCGGGTTTGCGGCCGATTGGCGCTTGCAACTCGTAGGTAGGCTTGTTATAAAACCTCACCTTGCGACGGGGCCTTCCCCGCCACCGTGGAAATTGAACCAAGAGGAATTAAGCGTGAACAAAACTCAACTGATTGACAGCATGGCCGAAGGCGCTGACATCTCTAAAGCGGCAGCGGGACGTGCACTGGACGCTTTCATGGATACCGTAACTGATGCGCTCAAAGAGGGCGATCAGGTCGCGTTGGTCGGCTTTGGTACTTTTGCTGTGCGCGAGCGCGCAGCCCGTTCTGGCCGCAACCCACAAACCGGTGCCAGCATTGAAATTGCTGCCGGTAAAGTGCCTGCATTTAAAGCCGGTAAAGCGCTCAAAGACGCTGTGAACTAAGCCTAGCGCTGTCGCGCTAAGCCAGATTACCGAGGGCGCATCTTAGTGATGCGCCTTTTTCTCTCTTTTTCAGCTGTAATACCCATTTCACTTGGAGCACAAGTTTCATCATGATGTTAGATACATTGCGCGAAGGGGCACAGGGTAAGGTCGCCAAGGTGATCTTGATCCTTATCATCCTCTCCTTTGCTTTAGCGGGCATTGGTAGTTATATCAATGGCCCCGCCCGTACCGCCCCCGCCAGCGTCAATGGCGAAGAGATCAGCGCTAGCGCGCTGGAAAACGCTTACCGCAATGAACGCTCTCGCTTGGAAAGCCAAATGGGTGAAGCGTTTAATCAATTGGCCGCCAATCCGGAGTACAGCAAAAAGCTGCGCCGCGATGTGCTTGACCGCTTGATTGAGCAAGCCTTGCTCGACAGCAAAGCCAAGCAACTGGGTTTGCGCGTGGGCGATGAAGCGATCAAAGCGGCGATTATGTCGATGCCAGATTTTGCCGTGGACGGTAAATTTAGCAATGAGCGTTACTTGCAACTGGTGCGCAACGCCGGCATGACGCCAGAAGCATTTGGTGAATCATTGCGCCAAGAGATGGTGCGCCAGCAATTGGTCGGCGCGCTGCTTGGTAGCGAAGTGGCGTTAAAGCCGGCAGCCGAGCAACTCGATAAGCTGTATAACCAAACCCGCGATCTGCAAGTAGTGCGGATTAACGTGGCGGATCACGTGGCCGCGGTGAGCGTGTCAGAAGAAGAGATCGCGCAGTTTTACAAAGCCAACGGCAATCGCTTTATGAGCGATGAGCAGGTAAAAATTGATTACCTGCTGCTAGATGCGGCGGCATTAAGCCAAGGCATTAAGGTGACAGCGGACGATGCCAAGCGCTATTACGATGAGCACCAAGAGCTGTTTGCCCGCGCTGAGCGCCGCCAAGTGGCGCACATTTTGCTGCCCTTTAACGACGATGAAGCGGCTGCAGAAAAAGCGGCGACTGATTTGTTAGCCAAGCTGCAGCAAGGCGGCGATTTTGCTGCTAGCGCTAAAGCGCAGTCGGGCGATACGTTCTCGGCAAGTAAAGGCGGCGCGCTCGATTGGTTTGAGCGCGGCGTGATGGATGCGGCGTTTGAAGAGGCGGCGTTTGCGTTGGCCAACGTGGGCGATCTGTCCGGCGTGGTGAAAAGCCCGTTTGGTTTCCACTTAATCAAGCTGCTAGCGGTGGAAGCGGGTCAAACCAAGCCATTTGCTGAAGTGGAAGCGGAAACCATCAGCCGTCTGCAGGCCGAAAAAGCCAAAGAACGCTACTTTAGCGAGCAGCAAAAATTGGCGGATGCCAGCTTTGAAAACCCAGACTCGTTAGACATGGCCGCGCAAGCGTTGGGTCTGAAAGTGCAATCGAGCGACTATTTTAGCCGCGAGAATGCGCCTGCGCCGTTTAACGATGCCAAGGTGTTAGCGCAAGCATTTGCGGAAAATCTGCGCGATGAAAACACCAACTCTGAAGTGATTGAAATTGGCGATGGCAAGGCGTTAGTGCTGCATATCACCGGTCACCGTCCGCGGGCAACTAAGCCGTTAGCTGAGGTGAAAACCGAGCTGACTGCGGCCATTACCCAAGAAAAAGCCGGTGAGTTAGCCCGCGCGCTGGGCCAAAGCGTGGTCGATGCGGTGCAAAGTGGCACGCTCATAGCGGATGCGGTGCGTGCGGCCAAGTTAAGCGTTGAGACCTTAAACAAGGTGGCGCGCTTTGGCGATG
The DNA here is from genome assembly GCA_051658125.1 of Aeromonas sp. Lineage (GTDB taxonomy): Bacteria > Pseudomonadota > Gammaproteobacteria > Enterobacterales > Aeromonadaceae > Aeromonas. The sequence goes on along the minus strand of JBOFMA010000100.1, from coordinate 9,155 downwards.
AGTTGGATCAAGCGGTATTGGCGCAAGCCTTTAGCCTGCCTCGCCCAGTTGCCAGCAATGGCGCGGTTAAGCCTAGCTTGACGCTGGCTAGCCAAGCTAATGGCGATCGCGTGGTGTTGGCACTCACCGCCGTCAATGAGCCCAGCGAAGCGTCGCAGCTGGCCGGTATGCTGCAAGGCCAATTGGCACAAAGCCAATCACAGGCGCAGTACCAAGCGCTGCTCAAATTGCTGCGTAAAAACGCTAGCATTGAGTACTTCGCGCAGACTGATCTGCCGCAAGAGTAAGTTGTTGCAACTCGCCGGTTAACCGCGCACACGCCGTTAACCGACGGCCAAAATGCCAGTCTTTGACTGGCATTTTCTATTTGATGCAAGGATAAATCATGAAATATATCGGAGCCCATGTCAGTGCGGCAGGCGGCGTAGAGCAGTGCATTGCGCGCGCCACGGCGCTAGGCGCTAACGCGTTTGCCCTGTTTACCAAAAACCAGCGCCAGTGGCAGGCGGCGCCCTTAACTGCGGCTAGTATCAGCGCGTTTAAAGCCGCTTGCGCGGCCGGCGGCTTTAGTCCCGAGCAAATTTTGCCGCATGACAGCTATTTAATTAATTTGGGTCACCCAGAAGCTGAGCCGCTAGAAAAATCGCGCCACGCCTTTTTAGATGAGCTTAAACGCTGCGAGCAGCTAGGTTTGATGTATTTAAACTTTCACCCCGGCAGCCACTTAAAGCAGATCGATGAGGCGGCCAGCCTGGCTCGCGTCAGTGAATCACTGAACTGGGCGCTGGCGCAAAGTAGCGGGGTTACCGCCGTGATTGAAAACACGGCAGGACAAGGCTCGAACTTGGGTTACTCGTTTGAGCAACTCGCCGCGATCATTGCCGGTGTGGAAGATAAAAGCCGCGTTGGCGTGTGCCTAGATACCTGTCACGCGTTTGCCGCGGGCTATGATCTGCGCACCCAAGCTAGTTGCGCTGCGGTGTTTAACGAGTTTGAGCGTATCGTGGGCTTTAAATATTTAAAAGGCATGCACCTAAATGGCGCCAAATGCACCTTCGGCAGCCGCGTTGACCGCCATCACAGCTTGCGTGACGGCAATCTTGGCGAGGCGGTGTTTCGCTTCATCATGCAAGATGCGCGCTTTGATCGTATCCCGCTGGTGCTAGAAACCATTGATGAAAACCTGTGGGCGGAAGAAATTGCTTGGCTGCGCAGCCTGGCGGCATAAGGCAGCTTAGTTTGGCGGCGCGGCTATAGCGCATCGGCCTCGGGGGCAAATTGCTGGCAAACGCGCACAAAGGCGCGGGCACTTTGACTCAAATAGGTTTGTTTGTGCCACAGCAGGAAAAATTGCCGCCACTGGCGCTCGATAAGCGGCAACTGCTGTAAGCGGCCGCTGGCCAGCCAAGGCGCGGCAGCGCGCGCCGATAAACAGGTCACGCCTAAGCCTTGCGCGCAGGCCAATAGCACGGCTTCCACGCTGTTGAGCTCAAGACGCAGCTGCCACGCGCTTAAGGCGGGGCGCACATAGCGCTCAAAGTGCTCGCGGCTGCCAGAATGGGGCTCACGCAGTACCCACGGCGCCCCCCGCAGGGCGCTTAATGGCAGCGGCGCGCCGTGATGGGCCACCCACGGCTGGTTGGGCGCGGCTAAAATCACCATTTCATCGCGCAGCCACGGCTCACTGACCAGCAGCGGGTGCGGGTTATCGGCCTCCACCAGCGCCAGATCTAACTCAAAATTAAAAATGGCACTGACCAGCGCTTGGCTGTTGGCAATAAACACCGTCGGCATTGGCGCGTTGCTTGCAGGCGTTATGTCGCGGGGGGCGCTGGTGGCCAGCAGCGTTGGCAGTAGATAGTTGCCAATGGTTTGGCTCGCGCCAAGGCGCAGCGGCAAGGCCGGTTCGCTGTGGCCGGTAAACAGCGCACTGATATCAAAAGCGCGGGTTAGCAGCTCTTCGGCTAATGGCTGCAGGCGCAGGCCGGCGTGGTTAAGTTGCAGACGCGGGTGAATGCGATCAAATAGTGGTGTGCCCAGCTGCTGCTCGAGCGCTTGCAAGGCTTGAGAAACGGCGCCTTTACTTAGCGCCAATTGGTGCGCGGCAAGGCCTAAGTTACCGGTGCGGGCAATGCGTGCAAACGCATGCAGCTGTTGGAGCGTTATTTTCATTGTTTAGTTGCCTTAAACAAAACGTTTAAATCATTTAGATATAGTAAGCGCTGATTTCGCTTTATCCTAGGCCCATCATTTATCGTCATGCTCAGATCACTTGAGGTAGTCATGCTCGCGTTTGTACAAAAAAAATTAGCCACCTTACCCACCCCAATGGCGGGCTTGGCCCTAGGCATTGCCAGTTTAGGCTGGTGTTTGGAAAATTTAGGTCTGTTTGCCGGCCATGCCCAAGCCACGGGCGCCGTGCTGGCCGCGGCTTTGCTGCTGTTTTTAACCGGCAAATTTATTTTGCACCCGCGCTTGTTGGCCGATGACTTGGCCCACCCAGTGGTGGGCAGTGTGGTACCGACCTTTGCCATGGCCTGCATGGTGGTGGCTAAAGCGCTGAGCCTAAGCCATCCTAGCGCCGGCATCGGGCTGTGGCTGGGTGCGATTGCCCTGCACTGCTTGTTTTTAGTGACGTTTATCTATCACCGCGCGCGCAATTTTGCGTTGCACCATATGGTGCCGAGTTGGTTCGTGCCGCCAGTGGGGGTGATTGTGGCTGCGGTTGCTTACCCCAACGCCCCCGAGTGGTTGTGGCTGGCTGATGGTTTATTGCTGTTTGGCCTGTGCGCCTATGGCGTGATGCTGCCGTTGATGCTCTATCGCTTGATCTTTGCCGCTGAAGTTGCTGATGGCGCTAAACCCACTATCGCGATTTTGGCCGCGCCAGCGAGCCTCTCATTGGCCGGTTACTTGACCATTACCCCCGCGCCCTCGCTACTGTTGGTGGCGGTGCTGCTGGGCATTGCGCTATTGATGACGGGGATTATCTATTTGAGTTTGCTCAAATTGCTGCGCTTACCATTTTCCCCAGGCTACGCGGCGTTTACCTTCCCGCTGGTGATCAGTGCCACGGCGCTATTTAAAGTTGAGCACTTAGTGCGCGCGTTGGCTAGCGATGTCAGCCCCGCCCAGCACGCCCAGATCTTGCACTACAGCAGCCAAATCCACAGTTTGGCGCTAATTGAATTAGCGCTTGCCAGTGTGATTGTTAGCTATGTGGCGCTGCGCTACGCCTATTTCTTGCTTGCACCGCGCGCTTAAAATAACTCCCCAAGGCGCCGCTCGGCGCCTTTTTTGTCGGCCAAAGCTTGCCATTTATGGGCAATTAGCGCGCACACTAGGGCCTAAGACTCGCAATTTAATGCCAAGTCACTACAATGCCTCACCATTTTGCCCATTTTATTTGGCGCCCATTGTATGTCTTTGTCTGATCAGGCTGCGCCGCAGCCGACTGCACTCGATCCTGTGTATCAGGTGGCGTTTACCCGTCAATTGCTGCACCCACGTTTTTGGCTCAACTGGCTCTCGCTCGCTTTGCTGCTGCTGCTGGCGTTTGTGCCGGCGCGCTGGCGGGACAAACTGGCCGATGCCATCGCACCGTGGGTCTTTCGCTGGTCAAAAAAACCGATCTTTATCGCGCGCACCAATTTGGCCCTCTGCTTTCCAGAGCAAAGCGCTGCAGCGCGCGATGCCATTGCGCTAACCTCGATTCGGGTGGGGCTAAAGAGCCTATTTGGCTTTGGTGAGTTTTTGGTGCGCAGCGAGGGCTATTTACTGCGCCGCATGCAAGTGAGTGGCTGGGAGCATATCCAAGCGCAGCAGCAAGCCGGACGACCGGTGGTGCTGGTGGTACCGCACACCTGGCCGGTCGATGCGGCCGGTTACTATTTTCGCTCTCGTGGCGTGCCGATGTGCACCATGATGAAAAAAGCCCGCAACCCACTGTTTGATTGGTTTTTAAACCGTGCCCGCGCCGCCCATGGCTGCCAAGTGTATGAGCGCAGCGCCGGCATTAAGGCGGTGATCCGCACCATTAAACGCGGCCACAGCTTTTTTTATCTGCCAGATCAAGATCACGGCCGCAAGAAGAGTATTTTTGTGCCCTTTTTTGGTCAAGCCAAGGCGACTTTGCCGGGGCTGGGGCGTTTGATCGAAGCCAGTGGCGCGGTGGCGGTGCCGCTGATGGTGAGCTACGACGAAGTGGCGCACGGTTATCGGTTGGAAATTGAAGCGCCGTTTACCGATTTTCCCAGTGTGGATGTTGCGGCCGATGCCACGCGCATGAATGCCATGGTCGAAACGCAATTGTGCCGTCACCCCGGCCAATACATGTGGTTTTTAAAGATTTTCGAAACCCGCGTAGATGCCAGTTTGCCGAGCCTGTACGAAGAGGGCATTCGCCGTATTCGGGCCGGACAAACGCCACAGGCGGGGGCATAAGCGGATAGTTCATCACCGCGCTGGCTTGCCGGTTGCTGCGCCAGCGCATTGTTTCCATTGATTATTGTGTGATTTGACGGCTGTTATGACTGCTCGTGACCCGGTTTTTGATACCTCATTTCATAAAGGTTTGTTGCATCCGCGCCTGTGGGGCAGTTGGTGCGCACTGGCGTTACTGGCGTTGCTGGCTTTTGTGCCGGCCCGCTGGCGCGATGCGCTGGCCGATCGTTTGGCCCCTTGGCTACTGCGCGGCTCAAAAAAGCAGGCCTATATTGCCGACACCAATTTGCGTCTGTGCTTTGCCCAGTTAAGCGCCGCTGAGCGCCACGCGTTGCTGCTGCGTTCAATTCGAATTGGCCTAAAAGTGATGCTGAGCTTTGGCGAGTTGACCTGGCGCAGCGCGCACTTTTTGCGCCATAGCGTGGTGGTGGAGGGCTGGAAGCAGGTCGATGCCCTGCGCGCGCGCGGCGAAACCGCGATTTTTGTCGTGCCGCACACCTGGGCAATTGATCGGGTTGGGCGCTATTTTCCGCTGATGGGCTTAAACATGTGCACCATGATGAAAAGCCCGAAAAATGCCCTGTTTGATTGGTACATCAACCGCGAGCGCGCCAAAGGCGGGCAAGTGTATGAACGCCGGGTGGGTATTAAACCGGCGATTAAAGCCCTACGCGCCGGCACGCACTTTTTTTACCTGCCCGATCAAGACCACGGCCGCGATGCCAGCGTGTTTGTGCCTTTTTTTGGCCAGCCGAAAGCGACCCTGCCGGCTTTGCCTAAATTGGTGAAATTAACCGGCGCCCGCGCGCTGCCAATGCTCGCTAGTTATGATGAAGCGAGGCATGTCTATCGCTTAAAAATTCTGCCGCCGCTGGCGCCTTACCCCAGCGAGGATACGCTAGAGGATGTGCGGGCGATGAATCAGGTGGTCGAAACGCTATTAATCGATGATCCGGCGCAGTACATGTGGTTTTTAAAAATCTTTGAAACCCAAGTCGATGCGGCTAGCGGTGAAGGGCGCTATGAAGCCGGCATTCGGCGGATTCGCCAAGGCCTGAGCCCCGTAGCGTGAGTCGCTTGAGCGTGCCCACGCTCCACTCTTCCTCGCCGGCCCGCTTGGCGCCGAGCCAAGGCTTTATCTTGACCCAGCAGGCGCGCGATGTGGGCAATGGCACCGAGATCACCTTGTGGCTATGGAGCGCGCAAGGCCCGGTGCGCGTGACGGTGCGCGGCCAGACGCCGCTATTTTTTCTGCCTGCCGCTGCCCTTAGTACGGCCCGCGAATTGTTTGTCGGCGCCGGCATTCATGGCCGCTTTCGCCGCTTAGCGCTCACCAGCTTTGATCAAACCCCCGTGGTCGGTTGCTATTTTGCCACCTTGCGCGCCTTTCACCGCGCGCAAGAGCTGCTCACCATTCGTGGCATAGCCCACTTTGAAGCCGATATTCGCTTAACCGAGCGCTATCTAATGGAGCGCTTTATTACCGCGGGCGTGACGTGGTCGGGGGCGCCGGCGATACGCCGTGGCACCGCTGCGCCATGGCAAGTGGAGCCTGCCCGCTTAGCGCCGGCCAAGGTCAAGCCTGATTTTCGCTGGGTATCGCTAGATATTGAGTGCGCGGCCGATAGCGCGCTGTTTTCCATCGGCCTGTTTAGCCCAGACGCGGCGGTCGTGCTGATGATTGGCGCCGAAGAAGCGGCGGCCAGCCCCACCACACCGATCATGTGGGTGGCCGATGAAGCGGCGCTATTTAGCGCGTTAGAACGTTGGTTTGCCACCCACGATCCCGATCTGGTTCTGGGCTGGAATGTGGTGAATTTTGATTTTAAGTGGCTCATTCGCCGCGCTGAATTAGCTAAGCGCCAGCTGCGTTTAGGCCGCGGCTTGGCGCGCTGCACGTGGCGCGCCAATCGCATGGATGGTGAGGGCGGCACGGTGAGCGTGCCGGGGCGCTTGGTGCTCGATGGCATTGAAACGTTAAAAAGCGCCACCTGGCAGTTTGCCAATTACAGCCTAGATGCGGTGGCCAGTGAACTGCTCGGCCGCGGCAAGGCCATTGACGATGTGGCCGGGCGCGCCAGCAAGATCAGCGCCCTGTTTCAAAGCGATAAAGGGCAGCTGGCCGCTTACAACTTGGAAGATTGCCGCTTGGTGGCGGAAATTTTTGCCCACTGCAAACTGCTAGATTTTGTGGTCGAGCGCGCCCATCTCACGGGATTGAGCCTCGATCGCATTGGCGGCTCGGTGGCGGCGTTTACCCACCTCTATTTGCCGCGGCTGCACCGCAGTGGTTATATCGCCCCCAATCTCCCCGCGGATACCGGCTTAGCCAGCCCGGGGGGCTATGTGATGGACTCGGTGCCAGGCCTATATCAGCATGTGCTGGTGCTGGATTTTAAAAGCCTTTACCCCAGTATTATCCGCACGTTTTGCATTGACCCGATGGGCTTAATCGAAGGGTTGCGCGCACCGGAAGAGGCTATCCCCGGCTTTCGCGGCGGGCTGTTTTCCCGCGAGCGCCACCATTTGCCGGCGCTGATCTGCGAGTTGTGGGCGGCGCGCGATGCGGCCAAAGCGGGGCAGGATCAGGCGCTGGCCACCGCGATAAAAATCATCATGAATTCATTTTATGGTGTGCTTGGCTCGAACGGTTGTCGCTTTTTTGACCCGCGTTTGGCGTCGTCTATCACCTTGCGCGGCCACGCCATCATGCAGCAAACGCGGCAGTGGATTGAGCAGCAGGGCTTGGCGGTTATTTATGGCGATACCGATTCAATTTTTGTGCATTTGCCCACGGCGGTCAGCGGGCCGGCCGCCGATGCGATGGGAGCGTATCTGTGCCAAGAGATCAACCAACGCTGGCAGGCGTTCATTCAACACGAGTTTGCCCTAACCAGTTATTTAGAGCTGCAATATGAAACCCACTATCGGCGCTTTTTGATGCCGACCATTCGTGGCCAAGAGAAGGGCAGTAAGAAGCGTTATGCCGGTTTAGTCGGCGAAGGGGCGGCGGCGCGACTGGTATTTAAAGGCTTAGAGACAGTGCGCGCCGATTGGACGCCGCTGGCCAAAGCGTTTCAAACCCAGCTATTTGCCATGGTGTTTAATGATGAAGATCCGAGAGCGTATATCTTGGCCACGGTGCAAGCGACCCGCAGCGGCCAGTTAGATAGCGAGCTGATTTATCGCAAACGCCTACGCCAAGCGCTGGCAGATTACCAAAAAAACATCCCACCCCATGTGCGCGCGGCGCGGTTAGCCGATGCCCAGCATGTGCGCCGCGGCTTGCCGCCGCGCTACCAACATCGCGGCACTATCGCTTATGTCATTACCTTAAATGGCCCAGAGCCGCTGGAGTATCAAACCAGTGCGCTCGATTATGAGCACTACATCGACAAGCAGTTGCGGCCGATTGCCGATGCTATTTTGCCGTTTATCAACCAGTCGTTTGCCCGCATTTGTGGCCAGCAACTGGAGTTATTTGGCGCTTAGATCGCGCCATGTGAGCCACAGGCGCAGATCAAATTCAATTTGATGATAATCCGGCAGCATGTGCTGGCAGAGCTGATAAAAGCTCTTGTTGTGCTCTTTTTCTTTTAAATGCGCCAACTCATGCACCACGATGAGCTGCAAAAAGCGCTCAGGCGCTTGCTTAAACAGCGCCGCCACGCGAATTTCATGTTTGGCTTTAAGTTTGCCGCCTTGCACCCGCGATACATAGCTGTGCAGGCCAAGGGCATCTTTGATGACGTTGATCTTGCCATCAAACACCACCTTGGCCAGCGGGCTGGAGCTTTTCAAATAGCGGTTTTTTAGCCCCAGTGTATAGGCCAGCAGCGCTTTATCGTTTTGTACGCTGTGCGTATCGTTGGCATGTTTTTCCACCCATGCCGGCAATTTTTGCGCGGCGATCAGGTGGCGTACGCTGGCTTGCAAGTGCTCAGGATAGCCTGCCAGATAGGTGAGTGTTGCGCTCATGGCTGATCCCCTGCAGGCAGCGCGGCCACTTGGCGCTGATAAAGCCCAGACGGCGTTGATCCCAGCGCTGGCAGAGACACGGGTTGATAGTGGTGGGCAATAAAACGGTAATAGGCCGCTTCACTGGGCACCGCGCTGGCCAGCCCCGCGCCAACGCGCTCAGGTTTGGCAATAATAAAGGCCGGCGGCGTGCGGCTAAGTGCGGCAAGTACCCGCGCTTTGACATCAAAATTGGGCGTCACATTACTAAAAAACAGATAAGCGGCCGCGGGGCGCCGCTCAGTCCACAAATAGTATTGCGGCGCGTTGCCATCCACCCACAGGGTGTCGCTCGGCTGGCTGTAAGCGCGAATAAAATCTACCCGCGCTTGCGCGCTGGCGTTAAATGGGTGGCCTTTTTGAGTACCTTCCCAGCCATTGTTGATGAGCAGCAAGCTCAGCGCTATGCCCGCCAGCCAAGGTGTGGCGCGGCGCACATCCCATGCGCGCCACAAGGGTACCAGCAGTAGCGCTGGCAGCGCCCATAAAGCGCTGGTGCTCAGTACAGTCCACACACGGTTTAAGCTCCACGCTTTGGTGCTCCAGCCAAACAGCAGTTGCTGGGCTAATAGCCACGCGGTGAGTAGTAGCAGCAAAGCCAAGCACGCCAGCCCGGCGCGGTCGGCTTGCGCGCGGGCGCGATCGATGACTAGCGCCAGCGGCACTACCGCGAGTGGTAAAAACAGCACATCGTA
>JBOFMA010000099.1:0-7858 GCA_051658125.1 Aeromonas sp. | reverse complement strand
AAAGCAAAAAGCCCGCTTCAAGAAGCGGGCTTTTTTAAATTTGGTGCGTCCTAGTGAACTCGAATCACCGACCCCCACCATGTCAAGGTGGTGCTCTAACCAACTGAGCTAAGGACGCAAAGTGCGTAATAACGCTGTGTATGGTGCGTCCTAGTGGACTCGAACCACCGACCCCCACCATGTCAAGGTGGTGCTCTAACCAACTGAGCTAAGGACGCGACACGCATTCAACGTTAACGAAAAATGGTGGGTTTAACTGGACTCGAACCAGCGACCCCCACCATGTCAAGGTGGTGCTCTAACCAACTGAGCTATAAACCCATTTTTCGCCGCAGGGCTTACGCTAACCTGCGGGCGGCATACTACAAAGGCCGCCCCCCCCTGTCAAGCGCGCTGCGCTGCAAGGCAGTTTGTTTGACTACAAATTGCGCAATCATTAGCAAAACTAACGGCCCTAAGGCGCAATGCTAGTTAATTATGCCAATGTATGCCCCGTTGCTGGCCGGCAGGTGCGCTGATGAATTGCGCGCAGACGCCAGCCCAGCAGCACGGCAGCCGCCGACAGACCGACAATAAAGCCGGTCCAAAAACCTTGTGGGCCCATGCGCGGCACCACCCAGTCGGTAAGGCCCAAGATCATGCCTGCGGGTAGGCCAAGGCCCCAATAGGCGAGCAGGGTGATATAAAACACCGCTTGCGTATCTTTGTGCCCGCGCAGGGCGGCGGCGGCCACCACTTGAATAGAATCTGAGATCTGATACAGCGCGGCAAATTGCAGCAAGGTGGCGGCTAGCAAAATCACGCCTTGATCGTCACTGTAAATATCGGCAATCGGCGTGCGCAGCAGCACGGTGATGGCGGCTGTGCTAGCGGCAATCGCCATGCCCAGCATTAAGCCGGTGCGCGCGGCCACGCGGGCTTTGAGCGCATCGCCTTCCCCTAAGCGGTGGCCGACGCGAATGGTCACGCCTACGCCCAGCGAAAAGGGAAACATAAACACGAGGCTAGAAAAATTCAGCGCGACTTGGTGACTGGCCACTAAATGGGCGCCCAAGGGAGCCAGCATCAGGGCGACCACGGTAAACAGGGTGACTTCGCAAAAAATGGCCATCGCAATGGGAAAGCCTAAACGAAACAGGCGCCAAATGCGGCTGCCGTTGGGCGCACTTAGGTGGCTAAACAGATCAAAACGATTGAGGTGACGTGAGGCCTTAACGTACACCAACATCGCTAGCAGCATGGCCCAGAGCACCATAGCGGTGGCCACGCCGCAGCCAACGCCGCCGAGTTTGGGCAGGCCAAACAGGCCATTGATGAAAATGTAGTTCGCCGGAATATTCACCGCCAAGCCGACAAAGCCAATCACCATGGTGGGCAAGGTGTGGGAGAGGCCTTCGCTAAAATTGCGCAGCACTTGAAACAGCACAAAGGCCGGTAAGCCCCATAAAATGGCGCGCAAATAACCGGTGGTTTTGGCCGCCATTTCGGCCTCGACATCCATAAAACTCAGCGCTAAGGGCGAAAAATAGAGCGCCAGCATGGCCGGCGGGATAATAAACAGCGCCAGCCAAAAGCCTTGATGCACTGCGGGGCGCACAGCCTCACTTTTGCGCGCGCCGTTTAGCTGCGACACAATCGGCGTCAGCGCCATGATGATGCCTTGCACTAGCAAAATGATCGGCAGCCAAAAACTGGTCGCCACCGATACCGCGGCTAGATCCACGGCGCTCACTTGGCCGGCCATCACGGTATCGACGAAATTCATTAAAACTTGCGCCACTTGCGCCGCCAAAATCGGGCTGGCTAGGCGGCAAAGGGTTTTGGCTTCCGACCAGTAACGTTGCACTGCTATCTCCGAGCTGTGGCGGCCAAGCGGCCGCCGAGTGGGTATTGAAGAGTTAGATCTAGCTAAGTTGCGGGCTAGTCTACGCGCATGCCGGTTAAATCATGGATAAACCGGCCGGCGAAAATGGCGTGATTTAACGGTCTTCGTGATCGCTAATAAGCAAATTGGCGGCGGCATACGCCGCTTGCTCGCGCAGGTGCGCAGGTACGGTCTCATCTGCCGCCACGTTATTTAACGCCCGCACCGCCGCAGCGATAGCTTTTGGGATATACCCTTGCTCGCCCGATCCTATCTGGCTATAGGCGATGCGCACCGCTTCACAACATTCATATACCGTCATACAAATTACCTTTTGTGGTTAGCTGGTCGCGGCGCGTTAGCGCAGGTCCACCAGCGGCAAAAATTGGCCGGCAATATAGCGCAAATGCGCGGGCGGCGCTAAGGAGATCACAGGTTTAGGCTCATAGGTTGGCGCGCGGCGCCGGCGGGCCAAGTGATGACCGGTAAAAAAAACCGAGCCCGAGGCTCGGTTGGGGCTAGAAGATCTGTTCGTCATCGGCATCGACTTTCAGCTGCAAGCGGCCGTGCGCCTCGTCGGGGTGTAAACGCAGGTGAATGGCGTTGCCACACGCACTGCACTCTTCATACAACTCTTGGTCGCCATTGCTGGCATCGAGTTCGACGCGGGTCACCTGCCCGCAGTGCGGACAGTGAATGCGTTGGTTGATGTAATTGAGCATAAAAACCTCCTGGTGCACTAAGCCCTTTGAGCTTAGCCAGCGCGCGCCAGCTTGCCAGTGCGATTGGCGGATAACGGGCTAAGCGGCCGCTTGCCAAGCGGCCAGCTGGGCTGCGGTCAGTTGGCTTAAGTCATCGAGCTGATAATCGGCAATGGCTAAGCGTGCATCCCCACGCTGCGCTGGATCGGGCACGATCAGCGCCGGCATACACGCCGCTTTGGCGGCAAGCAGGCCATTAAAGCTATCTTCAATGGCTAAACACTCGGTCGGTGCTTTGGCCAGTTTTTGCGCCGCATGGATGTAAACATCTGGGTGGGGCTTACCAAAACGCTCGGCTTGCGCTGAATGCACAGCGGTAAAGTAGTGGCCAATGCCTAATTTTTCGAGCACCGCATCGACCATGGCCAGCGGTGATGAGGTGGCAAGGCCAATCGGCAACCCCTTAGCGTGCAGGTGGGCCAGTAATGTATGCACGCCGCATTTCGCTGTGCCGTGCGCGGTGATCAGGGCGCTCACGCGACTAACAATGCGTTCAACCACATCATGTTGGCTCGCGCCTTGCCACGGTTTGCGCGCAAACCAACTAGCGACCAACTGATCGATGCGCAGGCCAATGGTGGCGGCGCAATCTTGCGCATTCACCTGATGGCCAAGTTCTGCCATGACCTCGATTTGTGCTTGTTGCCAAAAGGGCTCGGAATCAATTAAAACCCCGTCCATATCAAAAATTACGGCACTAAACATCGGTTCTCCTTGTGCGGCTTGCCGGTGTGTGGCGAGCCGCGCGTTATATGTTGGCGTATTCGCTATACACGGGCGCGGCCAAAGGCAGCGCCGCGCAGAAATAGTGCAGGTCAGGTTAATAGTGCAAGGTGATGCACTCGGCCATCGCTTCGGCATCGCGGCGCGCTGCGTGGCTATCTTGGCCTTGGCACAAAGTCACACCTAAGCGGCGCCGGCCGCTGATCTCGGGTTTGGCAAATAGGCGCACCTGCCCGCCAGGCACGCCGCTAAGCGCTTGGGCAACGTGGCCATAGCGCAGATCATTGCTGTCGCCTTGGCCCAAAATGGCCGCCGAGGCGCTGGGCGCTAGTTGACGGATGTGACCAATTGGCCAGCCTAAAATCGCCCGTACATGCAGCGCAAATTGGCTTAAATCTTGTGAGACCAAGGTCACTAAGCCGGTGTCGTGGGGTCGTGGCGAAACTTCGTTAAACCACACCTCATCGCCTTTGATAAATAGCTCGACCCCAAACAAGCCATAGCCGCCCAGCGCCTCAACCACCGTGCCGGCAATCGTTTGCGCTTTAGCCAGCGCTTCGGGGCTCATTTGTTGTGGCTGCCATGACGCGCGGTAATCGCCGTCTTGCTGCACATGGCCAATGGGTGCGCAAAAGTGCAGGCCATCGACCGCGCGCACGGTGAGTTGAGTAATTTCGTAGTCAAACGCGATAAAGCCTTCCACGATCACGCGCTCGCCGTGGCCGCGGGCGCCGTGCTGGGCATGGGCCCAAGCGGGGGCGATATCGTCGAGCGTGCGCAGCACACTTTGCCCTTTGCCCGATGAGCTCATCACCGGCTTGACCACGCAGGGCAAGCCAATCGCGGCGACGGCCGCCTGCAGATCAGGCAGTGAATCGACAAAGCGGTAAGGCGAGGTGGGCAGGCGCAGCTCTTCGGCCACCAAACGGCGAATGCCTTCACGCTGCATGGTTAGGTGGGTGGCACGAGCGCACGGCACCACGTTGACGCCGGCTTGTTCTAGCGCCGCGAGCACGCGGGTATCGAGCGCTTCAATTTCCGGAATTAAAAAATGCGGGGCAATACTCTCGACCAGCGCGTGCAAGGCGGCGCCATCTTGCATGTTAAGCACATGGGCATGGTGCGCCACTTGCATGGCTGGGGCGTGGGGGTAGCGATCGGCGGTGTGCACTTCAATGCCCAAACGCTGCAGTTCAATGGCGATCTCTTTGCCCAATTCGCCGGCGCCAAGCAACAAGGCGCGGGTGGCGCTGGGGCAACCGGCGGTGCCAAGCCAGTGCTGCGGCGTAGGCAAAGTGAAGAGGGATCCTGTCATCGCTATCTCCTTATACAAAGTTTCAGGGTAAAAAAAGAGGCACGTCCTGCGTGCCTCGGGGTTAAGTACGGCGCTTTTGCTCCCAATGGGTGAGCAAACTCACAGCGGCAATAATAATGGCCGCGCCAAGCCATAAGCGCCCTGGCGGCACCCAGCCAAACACACACCAACCGGCGAGGACGTTTAGCGGCAGTTTGGCAAAATCAAATGGCTGAATAAATGACGCTTGCGCCACGCTATAGGCGCGGGCGATGGCAATTTGCGCGCAGGCCGACAGCACGCCTGCGGCCAGCAAAAAGCCACCTTGGTAGCGGCTCGGCATTTGCCACTCAGGCAGCGCCAGCATCAGATTAAATGGCGTGCTGAAAATGAGCAGATACACCACCAGCGTATGGGGCGATTCGCTAGCGGCTTGATAGCGCACCAGTAGTGAATAGGCGGCCCAAAACAGGGCGGCCGCGAGGGGCAGCAAGGCGCTGAGGGTAAAGTCATCGGTCCACGGCGCCAAGATCAGCATAGCGCCGGCAAAGCCGGCCAAGGTGGCAAGAAGTCGCGCCCGACTCACCTGCTCTTTGAGCAGCAGCGCTGCGCCTAAGGTGGCGAACAGGGGGGATGTCATCAGCAGGGCAATGCCTTGCCAGATGGGCACCGGAACCGAAAGCGCCCACAGCCAAAATTGAATGCCGATCACCGCCAGCGCCACGCGCACAATGTGTAAGCCAAATTGCTGTGTGCGCAGTGATTTCGCCAAGCCTTTGTAAATTAGCCATGGCAACAAGCACAGCAGGGCTATCAAGTATTGATGCAGGGCGACTTGCGTTGATGGCAGGTGCAGCGCCACGCTGACATATTGGCTAAGGCTATTGACGCCGGCAAAACAGAGGCCGGCAGTCATCATCCACACTGCGCCCGCGATGGGGGCGTGTTGGCTCGGATTCATGGCAAGGCGGATCCCAATGGGGTTAACGTGCGCGGATGATAGCGAAAAGGCGCAGGGCTGCCAAGCGGCCCACAGGCTGAAGGCCAGCCGCGCGGACTAGCGCGGGCAAAAGAGAGCCCAAGCCAAGGCTTGGGCTGACATGCACGGCGGCGCGCTATTTAAACTGACGATTTTTACTCTGATAGTGAAAATCACAGCTGGCCAGTTTGGCCTCCAGCGCCGCTTTATCCAGATCTTGCGCCTTACACAGGTCATCTAAATCAGCGTAGTGATCGCGCAGCTGCATATTGACAATCCCTAGCAGCGTAATCACATCCAAATTAGGGTGTTTTTTTAGCTCCATCTAACGACTCCTTGTCCAAAGCTTGCAGTTGCAATATGGCGTGGCTGACCTCATCGAGTTGCTGACGAATCGATAACCACGCAGCGCTGGGTAAATTGTCCACCATGGTGGTCTGCCAACTGCTTACCTCACGCTTAAGCTGATTAAATAGCACTAACCCCTCAGCCGTCAACGACACCAAGCTGATCCGTTTATCACTTGGGCTGCTTTGGGTAAATAAAATGCCTTTATCACCGAGGCGCTTGATTTCCCGCGACACGCGCACCTTATCCATGCCACAGGCATCGGCCAACGCGGTTTGGTTGATAGGGTAATAAGGACCGAGCACCATCATTAAGCGCCACTGCGGCACGGTGAGCTGGTAGCGCGCTTCATAAAATTGTTCAAACGTATCGCGCAGCATTTCTGCGGCATGGACCAGTTGATATGGCGGGTAATGAGCCAATAAAGCGATAGTTTTTGACATAAGGTGCGCCCCAGAGCCGGACAAAATAGGTGTGTTAAGAATAGTTTCTGATGATACGCAAAAGCCGCGTCAGATACCAAGGCGTTTAAAAACAATCACCTAGCTTATTATTCGCTAAGGGGGCCAAGCGCTCATGACTAGGCCGGCCGGCGGCAGTTAAGGTAAGATAGCGACCTTTCCCCTTGATGCAACGAGATGCCCATGCTTGAAATCGGCAAAATGAATGAACTACCCGTGGTTGAATTAGAAGATCGCGGGGCTTGGCTCGCCGCAGATACCTATGGCGAATTACTGTTGCCTAAGCGCCAACTGCCTGAAGGCGTGGCCGTGGGCGATAACGTCGCGGTATTTCTTTATCTCGATGCCGATTGCGAGCCGGTGATCACGACCGATAAGCCGTTTGCTATGCGCGGCGATACCGTGGGCCTAAAAGTGGTCAGCGCCAATAAAATTGGGGCTTTTTTGGCTTGGGGCATGAAAAAAGATCTGTTTGTGCCGGCGCGAGAGCAAAACAAGCCGATGCAAGTGGACCACACCTATTTAGTGCATTTATTGCTCGATCACGAAGGGCGCATGTTCGGCACCAGCCGGTTAGAGCGCTTTTTGCAGCCCGCTGGGGCGAATTTAAGCGTGGGGCAAGAAGTGAGCGCGCTGCCGTGGGAGCACTCACCGCTGGGGCTTAAAGCGGTAGTAAATGGCCAGTTTAGCGGCATGGTGTTTAAAAATGAGCAGTTTGGCCGTGTGGCGATTGGTCGGCCTATGACGGCGTGGGTTAAGCAAGTGCGCGACGATGGCAAAGTGGATTTATCGCTGCAAAAGCTGGGGCTGGCCAAAGTCGATGATGCCGGCGCGCGCATTTTAACGCGCTTAAATAAGCAGGGCGGCAGCCTCGCGGTGGGGGATAAAAGTGAGCCTGCGCTTATTTATCAGCACTTTAGTATGAGTAAAGGCACCTTTAAAAAAGCTATCGGTGGCTTGTATAAGCAAGGGCTCATCACTATTAGCGATTTTGAAATTAGCTTAGTGACGCCTGCGCGTTAAGCGCGGGGCTTAACGGCACTGCGCCGCGAGTGCTAGCCACAGGCCGCCGATGGGCGGCCTGTGTTATTTGTGCAATGTGGCCATTATTACGCGCAATGGGCAAGCGGTACTATGCGTTACGTCGTTGCCGCGGCGTGCCAGCGCACAAAGACGCGGCTGTCATGGCTGGCCCAAGGTAGCAAAAAGGTGGCAAAACGGGTGTCAAATTCGTCTTGATGATCCAGCAAGCCCACCCACACTTCGGCCCACGCTTGTGGGTCGATGGGTTCGCCCACCTCACTGGCCCAATCGCTGCTCGGCAAAGTGGCCTCAACGGCGCCGCGCTGTTCAAATTCCAAAGTGATATCCACGATCTGTTCCGGGGCCAAAAAGTCGGCGGCATCGGCTAAAAACAGCTCGTAAGCA
>JBOFMA010000098.1:0-1399 GCA_051658125.1 Aeromonas sp. | reverse complement strand
CCTACTTCTAAATTGACTGCCGCTTGACTAAGCAAGGGCGCACTCGCCAATACGGCGGCGACCAGAGCGATTTTCATGCAGAACCTCTTTTATCACTGCGAACGAAAAAGGCGGGCGCATGGCCCGCCAAAATAGGCATGTCTTAACTCAACATCGGCTTAGAAGTAGTATTCAACACCCACACCCATACCGAACTCTTTGTCACCGTCTTGAACTTGATTCAAGCCTTGGCGCTGCAAGTAATAAGGGCGAGCATAAGCCACAGCGGAATCATCTAAGAAGTAGAGAGCCTGGCCAGAAATAATTGAGTCTTTATAATCACTCACGCTTTCTTTACCAAGAGATGTCTCAAATTTAGGTGCTAAGTTCGCAGCATACGCCAGCTTGAACTGCCACAGGCCTGTGTTGTAAATCGCACCCAAGCTATAACTATCTTGGGTCATTTTATCAAGAGTGGCAACATCGAATCCGCGTGCCATGAAAATGCCGTCATAGTTAGACTCTAAGCGCTTATAAGCGCCATATAGGCCCCAGCCATGGTCAAAATTCATCTCGAATGCCAGCAAAAACGCATCTGCATCAGAAGTGCCATGCGGTGCAAGCTTTGGATCATCCGATGCTGCATAGCCTGTCAGCGTACCGTCATCATCTTTAACCTCAGTTACTAAAGAACCGAAACTTGGACCATTTGCGAACTCTCCTGCACTAATTTTACGATCGGTACTACGCTCGTAAGCTGCATGCAAAGTCAAACCACCGGTGGTGTAGTGGGCACCTAAGCCAACGAAGTTAGAATCTTCATCGCTTTCATTGCCTCGGCCAATAGCTGCGTTATAGCTAAAACCATTCATCGGGACAGAATCAAAACGGATCATGTTTGATTGGCGGTCATAGTTACCACCACCTATCACATCGCCAGCCCAGTCAAAAACCTGTCCAGCAGTAATTGAGCTGTAAGGCCAGTCCACCAACTCATACAGCGGGGTCAGCATACGACCGGCGCGAACTTTACCAATACCTTCCCACTCAAAGCCACCGAAGGTGTCACGGGCACCGAAGGTGCTGCCTTCACCAGCATCGGCTACATTGCCGCCTTCAATTTGCCAAATGAACTTAGGACCGTTAGCCAACTCTTTGCTACCACGAAAGCCGATGCGCGATTCATTTTCAATCTGGATAGCATTGTCATATCCAGTGCCATCATCATTCTCTGTCGCCCAGTTAGCACCTGACCAAGCAGAAATCGCGATTTGACCATAAATGTCTAAATTTTTGATGTCGGCGTGCGCAGGGAGGGCAAACGCGGTCGCCACAACTGCGGCCAGTACAGATTTTTTAAACATGTGTTACTCCTAAAACAATGGACTTAGCATTTAAGTTCGCGCGGCCAAGGCCACGG
>JBOFMA010000097.1:0-12851 GCA_051658125.1 Aeromonas sp. | reverse complement strand
GGCCGTTACGATGGCTTGGTTGAGCAGTTAGGTGGCCAAGCGACCCCCGCGGTCGGCTTTGCCATGGGCATGGAGCGCTTGGTGCTGCTGCTAGAAACCTTAGAACTCAATCGTGATGTGCGCCCCGCAGTGGACGTTTATTTAGCCATGATGGGTGAAGCAGCCGAGCAACACGGTTTTCAGTTCGCTGAGCGTTTGCGCGATGCGCTGCCGCAACTGCGCCTGATGAGCCACTGTGGTGGTGGCAATTTTAAAAAGCAGCTCAAGCGTGCCGACAAATCGGGCGCTGAGCTGGCGCTCATTTTGGGCGAAAGCGAAGTGCTTGCAGGCACTGTCACTGTTAAATACCTGCGCGGCCAAGCCGAGCAACAGACCCTATCAATTGACGCTGCCACTGTGCTCCTGACTGAGCTTTTGGCCGCCAAAGGAGTGTAAGCCGTGGAAATTTACGAAACCGAAGAGCAGCAAGTTGAACAGATCAAAGCCTGGATCAAAGAAAACGGCAGTTCCGTTATCATCGGTACCGTGCTGGGTTTGGCGGGCTTGTTTGGCTGGCGTTTTTACACCGCGCAGCAGCTAAGCGGCCAAGAGGGCGCGTCACAGGGCTATGATCAGGTCACTAACGCGCTGCAAACCGGCGAGCAGCAAGCTCTGGATGCGGCGCGCAATTTTGCCAGTGACCAGCAAGGCGCAAGCTATGGCCAACTGGCCGCGCTGCAACTGGCCGCCGCGGCGATTAAAGCCGACAAGTTAGATTTAGCTGCAGAACAGCTTAGAAACGTGGTTAAGCAAGCCGATGCGGAGTTACTGCCGATTGCCCTGCTGCGCTTGGCCCGGGTTGAATTGGCGCTGGGTAACACCGACGATGCGCTGGTGAGCGTGAGCCAAATTAAAGCCACCGGTTTTGCGGCCCAAGCCAGCGAGCTGCGCGGCGATATTTTAGTGGCGCAAAAGAAAATGGATGACGCACGCGCGGCGTACCAAAAAGCGGCGGATGCCGGCGGCTTAGATGAAAGCCCTGCGCTTAAGTTAAAAATGGATGATTTAGCCATGGCAGTGCCCGTGGTGCCTGCAGTGGGAGCGGCCAATGAGTAATACGGCAAGCCCGCGCCCACCGGTGTGGCGGCATATTGCGCTGGCGGCCGCCGTGGCCTTGGCGCTGCCGGCTTGCTCGCTGTTTAACAGTGAGCCAGACATTAACCCGATGGCCGGCGTGCCGAGCGTGAGCGCGCAATTTGCGACGCAAACGCTGTGGTCAGCTTCGGTGGGCCAAGGCGTGGGCGAGTTTTATTCCCAGTTAACGCCAGCACTAGAAGACAGCAACGTATTTGCCGCGTCACGCGATGGCAGCGTAGCGGCTTTTGCTAAAGAGAGCGGCGAGCGCCTGTGGCGGATGGATTTAAGCGCTTTGCCAGAAAATCAAGCCAAGCGCAGCGCGCGCTTGTCCGGTGGCGTAGTTGCTCGCTACGGTAAGCTGTTTATTGGCTCGGAAAATGGCCAGTTATATGCCTTAAACCAAGCCGATGGCCAGTTATTGTGGCAAGCCAATGTGGGCGGCGAAATTGTCGCGCGCCCAGCGGTGGACGAGGGCAAAGTGGTGGTGTTAACGGCCGCCGGCACCTTGGCCGCCTTTGATACCGATGCCGGTAAACAGCAGTGGATCTTGGCGCAAGAGCAGCCGCCGTTGACCTTGCGCAGTGCCAGTAACCCGATCATTACCAACAGTGCGGTGATCTATGGCCGCGCTGATGGCAAGCTGGGTATCGTGCTGTTAGCCAGTGGCCAGCCGGTGCGCAACTCGAAAGTCGCCGATGCGCGTGGCGCCACGGAGCTTGACCGTATGGTCGATGTGGATGCCAGCCCCTTGATTGCCGACGATGAGTTGTATGGCATTGCTTATAACGGCCAGCTCACCGCGCGCAAATTGATGAACGGCGATGAAGTGTGGAAACGCAAATACTCGGGCGCCAGCGATATGGCGTTAAGCGGTAGTGTGATTTTACTCACCGATAGCCAAAGCCACCTGTATGCCGTTGATCGCCGCACCGGCCAAGAGCTGTGGGCAAATACCCAACTGTCGCACCGTGGCGTCACCGCACCCGTTTTGGTGGGTGAATCGGTGGTGGTGGCTGATAGCGAAGGTTACGTCTACTGGCTTGATCGCACCAATGGCCAGATTGCGCGCCTTGAACGCGTTGATCGCAGTGGTTTTTATACCGCGCCCGTGGTGAACGATGATGTGCTCTATTTGCAAAGCCGTGATGGCTCCCTCTACGCTATTGCGCGCTAAGCGCGGCGTAGCTTAACTTTTTGGCTCTGCGCTGTTTGGCGCAGAGCCTTTGTCTTCTTTAAAAGAGGCTTTTATGACTCCTGTTGTGGCTTTGGTCGGCCGCCCGAATGTGGGTAAATCGACCCTGTTTAACCGCTTAACCCGCACGCGCGACGCCTTGGTCGCCGACTTTCCAGGCTTAACGCGTGACCGCAAATATGGCCAAGCCAAATTGGGCGAATTGGAATTTATCGTGGTGGATACCGGCGGTATTGATGGCACAGAAGAGGGCATCGAGCTGAAAATGGCCGAGCAATCTTTACAAGCGATTGACGAAGCCGATGTGGTGCTGTTTATGGTCGATGCCCGAGCGGGCCTCACCGCGGCGGACCAAGCCATTGCCGAGCATTTGCGCAAAGCGCAAAAGAAAGTCTTTTTAGTCGCCAACAAAACCGACGGCATTGATGCTGACTCGGCAGTGTCGGAGTTTTATAGCTTGGCACTGGGCGAAGTGTTCCAAATGGCTGCCGCGCACGGCCGCGGCGTATTAAGCCTGCTGGAACTGGCACTGGCCCCGCATTTAGAAACCTTGGTGGGTGACGCGGCATCTAGTGCCGAGGAAGAGGACGAGTTTGCGGTCACACTAGATGACGCGGCTATTGCGGCGCTGCTCGATGAAGAGGGTGACACGGAAGCCGATAAACCGGCGCCGTTTGCCGACTTGCCGATTAAATTTGCCTTGGTGGGCCGCCCAAACGTGGGCAAATCAACCCTGACTAACCGTATGCTAGGTGAAGATCGGGTGATCGTGTATGACATGCCCGGCACCACCCGCGATTCTATCTATATTCCGATGGAGCGCGATGATCAGCAGTACGTCATCATCGACACCGCCGGTGTGCGCCGCCGCGGCAAAGTGCACGAGACGGTAGAAAAATTCTCGGTGATCAAGACCTTGAAAGCGATTGAAGATGCCAACGTCTGTTTGCTGGTGATCGACGCGCAAGAGACCATCACCGACCAAGATCTGAGCATTTTAGGCTTTGTGCTTAACTCCGGTCGCTCGGTGGTGTTGGTAGTAAACAAGTGGGACGGTTTGGATCAAAAGGTCAAAGAGGACGTGAAAAACGAACTCGACCGTCGTCTGGGCTTTATTGATTTTGCCCGCGTGCACTTTATCTCGGCGCTGCACGGTAGCGGTGTGGGCCACTTGTTTGAATCCATTCAAGAGGCGTATCA
This sequence comes from Aeromonas sp., assembly GCA_051658125.1. GTDB lineage: Bacteria > Pseudomonadota > Gammaproteobacteria > Enterobacterales > Aeromonadaceae > Aeromonas. The sequence continues at coordinate 9,343 of JBOFMA010000097.1, read as the reverse complement.
ATCGGCGACCCGCCGCACCAGTACCGCGATGCTGACGCGCATCATGCAAATGGCGCAAGAAGATCACCAGCCGCCGATGGTGAACGGCCGCCGCGTGAAACTGAAATACGCCCACGCCGGTGGCTACAATCCGCCGCGCATTGTTATTCACGGCAACCAGCTCAACGATCTGCCCGATTCGTATAAGCGCTATTTGATGAATTACTTCCGCAAATCGCTAAAAATCATGGGCTCGCCGATCCGGGTTGAATTCCAAGAATCAGCCAACCCGTTTGAGGGTAAGAAAAACACCCTGACCTTGAGCCAAGAGCGCCAACGCAAGCGCTTGCTGAAGATGAAGAAAAAGTAAGCGCCTTGATGGCGCACCAGCGGCTGCCTTCGGGCGGCCGTTTTTTTTGAGCGATGGGCCGCGCGGCCTACCCGCTGCGTGGTAGGCGATAGCTTTTCTGTGGCCGGCAGTAGATAATTGCCCGCCTATCTAAAGAGAGACGAAGGAGCTGACTATGAGTGATGCAATAACGCCGGTGGCCAATGGGCCGTATTGCCCAGCGTGTAGCGCGCTGGTCGATGGTCGCGCGAGTGCCTGCCCGCAGTGCGCGGTGGCGCTCACGATCACGGCGCTGTGCCCCACGTGTGAACAGCCGCTTGAGCGGCTTAAAGCCTGTGGTGCAGTGGACTATTTTTGCTCGGCCTGTAACGCGCTGGTGTCTAAACGCGCGCTGCATTGGCAGGTGCGCGCGTAATAATTTTTAAGGTGGTTTGCTGATGGTGGTTAAATCTGCGCCTTGGCGCGCATGGGTGGTTTGGCCGCTGTCGCTGGCCGCCACGTTGCTTGGCGGTTGTGCGGCAACGCAAGATGAGACGCCGTTTGTCGCGGCGCCTGTGACGGTTAAATCTTCTCGTGCCGTGCCGGTGAAGCAAGCGCGCCCCGCGTCACCACGGCTTAAATCTGTGCCGCGCGCGCTGCAAGCGGTGGATGAAAGCCGCATGCGGCGCAAGCGCCCCGCGTCACCACGGCTTAAATCTGTGCCGCGCGCGCTGCAAGCGGTGGATGAAGCACGCATGCGGCGCAAAATTGCCCGTTATTTACCGCGCAGCGTGCCCGATCGGGCCGGTTGGGCGCAAGATGTGGTCACAGCGTTAAGCTCGCAGCGCATTACGCTAAGCGATCACAATGTGTGCAGTGTGCTGGCGGTGGCCGAACAAGAGGCTACCTACCAAGCCGATCCGGTGGTGCCCAATTTAAGCCGTTTGGCCTGGCAAGAGATCGATAAAAAAGCCGCTAAGGTAAAAGTGCCGCAATTTTTAGTGCGCGCTGCGCTGAGTAAATCGTCGCCTAATGGCAAAAGCTATGTTGAGCGCATCAACCGCGTGCGCACCGAGCGGCAGATGAGCGAGATCTTTGAAGACATCATCAGTGAAGTGCCGCTGGGTAAAACCCTGTTTAGTGGTTTAAATCCCGTGCGCACCGGCGGGGCTATGCAGGTGGGGATTAAGTTTTCTGAGCAGCAGGCCGCAGGGTATCCCTATCCGATAGAGGGCTCTATTCGCCGTGAAGTGTTTACTCGCCGTGGCGGCATCTGGTTTGGCACCAAGCATATTTTTGGTTATCCCGCCGATTACCCCGACACCTTGTACCGCTTTGCTGATTTTAATGCGGGTTGGTATGCCAGTCGCAATGCAGCCTTTCAAGCGGCGTTAAGTCACATTACCGGTAAAAAATTGGCGCTCGATGGCGATTTGGTGAACCACAATGGCGATGAAGGGGAAACTGAGCGCGCGATCTATTCGATTTTGCATCTGATTGACATGACTAAACTGCGTGCCCAATACCATCTGCTCGATAGCGCAGAATACGAATTTGCTGACAGTAAGCTCTATCACGCCGTGTTTGCTTTGGCGGAAAAAACGCTGGGCAAAAAACTGCCACGAGCAGTTTTGCCGGGCATTCAACTCAAAAGCCCCAAGATCACGCGCAATTTAACCACAGCGTGGTTTGCCAAACGGGTGGATGTGCGCGAGCAGCGCTGCGTAAAAGCGCTGGCTAAATTACGCTAAGCACCGGTTGCTGGGCGATTTTCCAGCCATTAACTAAAAAGCCGTATGCCTTTGCGAGGTGCGCGGCTTTTTTTATCTCGTTGGCATGAGTTTGGCGCATGCATAAGGGCAGCCTACACAGACAAACGGTGGGATGAAGCGAAAAAATGTGATTGCCTCGATAGTTTTAACACGCTGTTAACTCGTGGCCGCTGCGCCTAAGGTAGCGTAGCGTTGACGTGATGGATCAACGTTTGCTTTTCATTTTCACTTATCGACCAAAGGATCTGTACGATGGATAAACACTCCAGTGGGGCGCAGTGCCCTTTTGCGCATGGGGCCGCGACCACCGAAGCTCACCCACAGTGGTGGCCGAATGCTTTAAATCTCGACATCTTGCATCAGCACGATCATAAAACTAATCCGATGGATGCGGGCTTTAACTACCCCCACGCCTTTGCCAAGCTCGATTACGCCGCGCTCAAAGCCGATCTGCACGCACTGATGACCGACAGCCAGCCTTGGTGGCCGGCCGATTGGGGTCATTACGGCGGTTTGATGATCCGCATGGCTTGGCACGCCGCCGGCAGCTATCGCGCCACCGACGGCCGCGGCGGTGCCAATACCGGTAACCTGCGCTTTGCGCCGCTCAACAGCTGGCCAGATAACGGTAACTTAGATAAAGCGCGGCGCTTGCTGTGGCCGCTGAAAAAGAAATATGGCAATGCTATTTCATGGGGCGATTTGATTATTTTGGCCGGTACCGTGGCCTATGAGTCGATGGGTTTAAAAACCTTTGGCTTTGGCGCGGGCCGCGAAGATATTTGGCATCCAGAAAAAGATACCTACTGGGGTTCTGAGACCGAATGGCTGGCCAAAAGTGGCGGCCAAGGCAGCCGTTACAGCGGCGAGCGTGATTTAGAAAATCCGCTGGCAGCGGTGATGATGGGCCTGATTTACGTCAACCCAGAAGGGGTGGATGGCCAGCCTGATCCACTTAAAACCGCCCACGACATGCGCGTGACCTTTGCCCGCATGGGCATGAACGATGAAGAGACCGTGGCACTGACTGCCGGTGGCCACACTGTGGGTAAAGCGCACGGTAACGGCTCGGCGGCCAACTTGGGCCCAGCTCCTGCAGGCGCTGATTTGCACGAGCAAGGCTTGGGTTGGATGAACCATACCAGTCGTGGCATTGGCCGCGATACCGTGACCAGTGGCTTGGAAGGCGCGTGGACCAGCCACCCCACCCAGTGGGATGACGGCTACTTTAAAATGCTGATGCAGCACGACTGGGAGCTGAAAAAGAGCCCTGCCGGTGCGTGGCAATGGCAGCCGGTGCATATCAAGCCAGAAGATATGCCGGTGGATGTGGAAGATCCGACCCGCCACTGCGCGCCGATCATGACCGATGCCGATATGGCACTGAAAATGGACCCGATTTATCGGCCGATTGCCGAGCGCTTTGCTGCCGATCAGGCGGCGCTGGATGATGCCTTTGCCCGCGCTTGGTTTAAGTTAACCCACCGCGATATGGGGCCGGTGACCCGTTATTTGGGCCCAGATGTGCCAAAAGAGACCTTGCTGTGGCAAGACCCGCTGCCCGCGGCGCCTGCGGCGCTCAGCGACGCAGATCTAGCGGCCTTAAAGCAGGCTATCGTGGCGGCAAAACTGCCAAGCCATGAGCTGATCACCACCGCATGGGACAGCGCGCGCACCTTCCGCGGCTCAGATTTTCGTGGTGGCGCCAACGGCGCGCGTCTTGCCTTAAGCCCGCAAAATGCGTGGGCGGCCAACGAACCCGAGCGTTTGGCGCGTGTACTGTCGGCGCTGCGTCAAATTCAAGGCGCCTTTGCTAAGGCGGTGAGCCTAGCCGATTTGATCGTGCTGGCCGGTGGCGTGGCTATCGAGCAGGCCGCCGCAGCAGCGGGCGTGACGATTACTGTGCCATTTGTTGGCGGGCGCAGTGATGCCAGCGCTGCGCACACCGATAAGGAAAGTTTTGCTTGGCTCGAACCGCTGCACGATGGCTTTAGAAACTACCAAGCGGCAGAGTTTAAAGTTAAGCCAGAAGAGATGCTGCTGGATAAAGCGCAACTGCTGGGCTTAACTGCCAAAGAGATGACTGTACTGGTGGGCGGTTTGCGCGTACTGGGGACCAACTTTGCGGGCCAAGCGCACGGCGTTTTTACCGATCGTGTGGGGGTATTGTCTAACGACTTTTTCACCACCTTGACCGATATGCGTTACCGCTGGGAGCCAAAAGGTAAAAACCTCTATCACTTGGTCGAGCGCGCGTCAGGCCAAACCAAGTGGAGCGCAACCCGCGCCGATCTGGTGTTTGGCTCGAACGCGATTTTGCGCGCCTATGCCGAGGTCTATGCGCAGGATGATGGTCACGAGAAGATGGTGCGTGACTTTGTGCATGCGTGGGTCAATGTGATGCACAACGATCGCTTCGATTTGCGTTAGTACCCTGAGTCTACTGACTTTTAAGCCCCCGCTTCGGGGGCTTTTTGCTTGCCAAATGGCGGGAATCCCGCTACCAAATACCCAGAGGCTAGGATAGGCCAAGCACGCAAAAGGATGTTCGTATGCAAAAAATTGTTATCGTCGGCGGTGGCGCCGGCGGTTTGGAATTGGCCACCCGCTTAGGCGATAAGTTGGGGCAACGCGGGCGCGCGCAGGTGACGCTGATTGATCGCAATGCCGCCCATATTTGGAAGCCGCAATTACATGAACTGGCCACGGGCCTTATTGATTTTGGCCACGAAGGCTTGAGCTATCATGCCCACGCCAAAGCGCATCATCTGCAGTTTCAACAAGGCACTCTTTGCGCGCTGGATCGGCAGCACAAGCGGCTGATGCTCAGCGCTATATTGGATGAGCAAGGTGGAGAACTCATTCCTGCCCGCCAGTTGGCCTATGACTATCTGGTCATGGCCGTGGGCTCGGTCTCAAATGATTTTGCCATTGACGGCGTTAGCCGCCATTGCAGTTACTTAGATAGCCCGCAGCAGGCGCAACGCTTTCAGCAGCGCCTGCTGGCCACGCTGTATCAGCAGGCCTTTGCCCCTGCGGCAAAAGCGCCGCACATTGCTGTGGTGGGCGGCGGCGCCACTGGCGTTGAACTGTGCGCTGCGCTGTTGCATGCCGTGCAATTGCTGCCGGTGTATGGCGTTGGCCGCGGCGAGTTGCCGCGCTTGGAAGTCAGCTTAATTGAAGCCGGCGCGCGCATTTTGCCGGCATTGCCTGAACGGATCAGCGCCGCCGCAGCGGCAGAATTACACAAACTCGGCGTGCAGGTGCGCACCCAAACGGCGGTGAGCGCGGCGCGGGCGGGACAACTGGTGTTAAGTAGCGGCGAGATCGTAGCGGCGGATCTGATGGTGTGGGCGGCGGGCATCAAAGCGCCGGCGTTTTTAGCCACCCTCGATGGCCTTGAGACCAATCGCTTGGCCCAGTTACAAGTCACTGCGACCTTGCAATCGACGCGGGATGAGACCATTTATGCCTTGGGCGATTGCGCTGCGTGCCTGCAAGCCGATGGTCGCCCCGTACCGCCGCGGGCGCAGGCGGCGCACCAAATGGCCAGTCATGTGTATAAAAACCTTATCGCGCAGCTAAATGGCAAGCCGCTGACAGCGTATCGCTATCAAGATTACGGCTCGCTTATCTCGCTGAGCCACTTTGCCGCGGTGGGTCACTTGATGGGCGGCCTGAACAAAGGCTCGCTGCAAATTGAAGGGCGGTTGGCGCGCTGGGCGTATATCTCGCTTTATCGCCTGCACCAAATTAGTTTGCACGGCGTGCTAAAAACCGGCCTGTTGTGGCTTGCCGGCCAGATGAATCGCTTTGTCCGGCCGCAGCTTAAATTGCATTGATAGCGTTAAGCCCGCCATAAAAAACGCCACCTCGCGGTGGCGTTTTGTTTATAAACCTTCGCCTTGCGTAGGATCACGCTTGGCGATGAGCTCAATTTTGTAGCCATCGGGATCTTCAACAAAGGCGATCACTGTGCTGCCACCGAGTACAGGGCCTGGCTCACGGGTGATCTTGGCACCGGCCACACGCAGCGCGTCACAGGTGGCATAGATATCGTCCGCTTCAATAGCGATATGGCCGTAGGCGTTGCCCAGCTCGTAACTGTTTACACCCCAGTTGTAGGTGAGTTCCAGCACGGTGTGGGCATGTTCATCGCCGTAACCCAAAAACGCGAGGGTGTATTTATATTCGCTGTTCTCGTGTTGGCGCAATAAGGTCATGCCGAGCACGCGGGTATAAAAATCAATTGAGCGATTAAGATCGCCCACGCGCAGCATGGTGTGTAATAGGCGCATAACTACTCCTTGGGTTGGGGTTTATCTGGGTATTCACATAAATCTTCAATGACACACGCGCAACAGCGCGGTGTGCGCGCCACGCAGGTGTAACGGCCATGCAAGATCAGCCAGTGGTGTGCATGCAGGGCAAACTCCGCAGGCACTACCTTGAGTAAGTTATTTTCCACCGCCAGCACGGTTTTGCCCGGCGCCAGCCCTGTACGGTTGCTCACTCGAAAAATGTGGGTGTCCACCGCCATGGTGGGCCAACCAAAAGCAATGTTCAGCACTACGTTGGCGGTTTTACGCCCTACCCCCGGCAGTGCTTCTAGCGCGGCGCGCGAGGCCGGCACCTCGCCATCGTGTTGATCTAGCAACTGCTGGCAAGTAGCCATCACATGGGCGGCTTTGCTGTTATACAGGCCAATGGTTTTGATAAACGACGTCAGGCCAGCAAGCCCCAGCGCCAAGATAGCGGCGGGCGTATTGGCCACGGCAAAGAGTTTGGCGGTGGCAATATTGACGCTTTTATCGGTCGCTTGCGCCGAGAGTAGCACCGCAATTAACAGCTCAAAATGGCTGCTGTAGTGCAGATCGCTTTTTGGCTCAGGGTTTGCTTGGCGCAAGCGGGTAAATAAGCGGGTGACGGTGCCCGGTAGCATGGCTTATAGCTCGGTGACTTGCACTTGCCGCGTGGGCGCGCGCAAGGTGGCCGGCGCGGCTTTGGGCGCGCTAAGGGCATTTTTCGCGGCAATCAATAAGCCCAATCCCAAAAAGCCGCCGGGGGGTAAAATGGCGACCAAAACGCTCGCCTCGGCGTGAAACAACTCGATGCGCAGCACTTTGGCCCACTCACCGAGCAGCAATTCAGCGCCGGCAAACAGGGTGCCCATGCCAATGATTTCGCGCGCACCGCCTAACAGCAGCAGCACCAAGGTAAACCCAAGCCCCATCATTAAGCCATCAAATAGCGCCGGTAGCGGCGGATTTTTAGCGGCAAAACTTTCGGCGCGGGCAATGATGATGCAGTTGGTCACGATCAAGGCGATAAAAATGCCCAAGGATTGATACAGGGCGTAGGCGTAAGCATTGAGCAGCAATTGCACGCAGGTGACCAAAGAGGCAATGATCAACACATAAATAGGGATGCGGATCTCTTTGGGCACCCAATGGCGCACCAGCGAGACAGCGAAGTTTGCGCACATTAATACCACCATTGTGGCTAAACCAAGGCCGAGCGCATTGGTAGCGGTGGAGGATACCGCCAAAGTAGGGCACAGGCCCAGTAACTGCACCAAGGTGGGGTTATTGTGCCACAGGGCATCTTTGGCCAGCTGGCGGTAATCGGTCGTTGACATATCTCTCTCTTATGCATTAGGCGCCGCGCAGGCGGGGGCGTTCGCAAATTGGTCAGGTTGCTCGGCAAGCGCCGTTAACACTTTTTTCACCGCACCGACGACCGCGCGTGGCGTAATGGTCGCACCGGTAAAGGCATCAAAATCGCCGCCATCGGGTTTCACTGCCCAGCGCGCTTGGTTGTCGCGGGTCAGTTGCTTGCCGTTAAAACTTAAAATCCAGTCTGATTTTTGTAATTCCAGCTTATCGCCAAGCCCTGGCGTCTCTTTGTGGCTAAGCACGCGCACCGCGTGTACGCGGCCGCTGGGCGTAACGCCGACCATGAGCTTAATCGCTCCGCTGTAGCCATCGGGCGCGATGGTTTCTATCGCGTAGCCTTGCAGTTGGTTGGCCGTGTAGGCACGAAAAAATTTAAGTTGTTGTGCCCTGCTGTTAGGCAGTTGCTGGCAGCGGATCTCGCTGTCCGCCGTCAGTGGCAGCAATTGGCTGAGCAGATTTTTCTGTTCACGGGCGAGCGCGGCGTCAATGCGCGGCGCAGTAAAATGGGCGGTGATGGCGACTAATGCAGTACAGACGCCCGCAAAGGCGGCCAAGGTGAGGCCATTTTTGCGCAAACTAGCTAGCATAAAAACTCCTTACAGCCCACGGCTACCGTAACTCGGTGGCTGGCTGATGCTATCGATTAACGGCACGCATAAATTTGCCAATAGTACGGCAAAGGCGATGCCATCGGGATAGCCGCCCCAGGTGCGAATAATAAAGGTCAACAGGCCAATTAGCGCACCATACAGTAAACGGCCGCGACTGCTGGTAGCGGCTGATACCGGATCGGTGGCAATAAAGAAAGCGCCAAACAAGGTCGCGCCGCTAAACAATTGCACTAATGGTGTGGCATGGACATGGGGCGCCAGAATATAGGCTAGCGCGCTGCAGGTGACGAGCGAGGCCAGCAGTGCCAGCGGAATATGCCAACGAATGGCTTTTTGCTTAATTAAAAACAAGCCGCCTAGCCCATAAGCCAGATTCACCATCGCCCAACCCACACCACCCACCGTAGCTACCAGTGGCGCATACAGCGGCGTGAATAGTTTGCTTTGCCACAGGTCACTTAACTCTTCGCCCTGCTTGAGCGTGGTTTTAATCGCATCAAGCGGCGTGGCTAAGGTAAAGCCATCAATGCCGGCGCGCAGTTGCTCAACGCTATAGCCCTCACGGCTAAAGCCAGTAAAAATGGTCCAAAGTGCATCGAGCACGCCAAGATCATAACTGCGCAAACTAGCCGGTGGCAGCCACGCGGTCATCTGCGCGGGAAATGAAATAAGCAGCAACACATAGGCCGCCGCTGCGGGGTTAAAGGGATTTTGCCCCAAGCCGCCATACACGTGCTTGACCAGCAAAATGGCAAAACTGCTGCCAAGCACGGTCATCCACCAAGGTAAAAATGGCGGGATGGCCAACGCCAGCAGCACGGCGGTAAGCAGGGCGCTGCCGTCGAATAAACTGGGGGCTAGCGGCCGCCGGCGCAGCGCTAGCGCCAGTGCTTCGCAGGCCAGCGCGGTAGTGGCCGCCAGCAGCAACTGCACCCATGTGCCCCAGCCAAAAAACCAAGTTTGCGCCACAAAGCCCGG
>JBOFMA010000096.1:0-8427 GCA_051658125.1 Aeromonas sp. | reverse complement strand
TTTATTAGCGACTTGCATCTTTGTGCCGCGCGCCCCGAATTAACCGCAGCGCTACTGGCGTTTTTGCGCGGGCCGGCGCGTAAGGCCGAGGCACTGTATGTGCTCGGCGACTTATTTGAATTTTGGATTGGTGATGATGATCCCGCGCCGCTGCTTGGGCAGATTGCCAACGGCTTTGCCACGCTGGCACAGCACGGCGTGCCGGTGTTTTTTATCCACGGCAACCGCGACTTTTTATTAGGCAACGATTTTGCCCGCCGCGCCGGCATCACCTTGCTGCCCGACCCCACCGTACTGCAGTTGTATGGCCAACGCGTGGTGCTCAGTCACGGCGATAGCTTGTGCCGCGCGGATGTCGGCTATCAGCGCCTGCGCCGCATTACGCAATGCCAGCCGCTGCGCCGCCTGTTTTTGCGCTTGCCGCTGGCGTGGCGCGTGCACCTCGCCCAGCGCATTCGCCGGCAAAGCCAGCAGCAAACGCCACAAAAACCGCCAGCATGGATTGATGTCACGGCAGACGCGGTCGCCGAACTCTTGCGCGCCAGCCACAGTCGCACCTTAATTCACGGCCACACTCATCAGGGGCAGGTGTATCACGCCCACGATAGCGACGGCCCCAGCACGCGTTGGGTACTGGGCGATTGGGATAGCACGGCCTGCGCGCTGCAGTTTGATGCCAGCGGCGCAACTTGGCTGCGCTGGCCGATTGCCGCCCGCGATGCTCGGTAGACATAAAAAAAACCGGCGCCAACGCGCCGGTTTTTCTGCGTGATCTGCAGGCTAACCTGCACGCGAAACACGCTTAAACCGCTTGCTCTCCGACTTCACTCACACTCTCTTTGGCGCTTGGATCGGCGCGGCGTGACAGCGGCTTATCGGTATAGCGATTGAGTTGGCGCTCCAACTTTTGCCCCAGATCGTTAATGGCCGCATACAAATCTTCATGCTCCGCTTGCGCAAACAGCTTGCCATTGGCCATACCGGCGCTGGCTTCAACGATATACATCATGCGCTCTTTGGCCACAATAACATGGGGCGTGATCAGCGGTACTTGCAAACGCTCCAGCTTGGCAAAGCGCGAGGTGATGCGTTCACGGATCGCTGGGGTGATGTCGACAATTTTGCTGGTAATTTCAATTTGCATAAGGGCCCCCTTTGGGTGGTCTAGGTTGCTTCAAAACCAGCATTGACGATTTTTTGGCGGCAAAATGTGCGCCATTTCACATTTGCGCCGCCCGCTGCGCGCAAGCCGCGCAATCTGTGACGGGCCGCGAAATTTTGCCAACACGCAATTGCTCGGCAGCAACCACCTTGGCATGCTGGGCTGTTGACCTGCCGATGCGCCGGCCCGCAAAGCTTGGCTGCACAGATTTTCTGCCCATATTTCTCTCCTTCAATGACACTTAGCCCGCATTGCGCCAGAGCCGCGCTCACCATTTTTCACCTTGATGCCCGCTTAGGCCGCTTAATGCCGCCGCCGATACGCCGCTTTTTGCGCCCACCGTGCTGGCAATCGTCGCGCCGGCGTGATAACTGATGCGCAAAACCCGCCGGCTGGTTAAACTGCCGGTTTTAGGCACGTCGCCCGCGGGCGCTTGGCCAGCCGGTAACGAGAAACAAAGGGCAAAGAGGGCTTCGTATGAACGCATTGTGGGGCATATTTTTATCACTGTTAATTTCGCCCAGTGTCCTGGCGCAAACCCTTGAGCAGACACTGTATAAGCAGGCGCATGCTGCGGTGCGCAGCAATGATATGGCGCGCTTTGATGCGTTGCGCGCGCGGCTAAAAAACTACCCTCTGCGCCCGTATTTAGATTATTACCGCCTCGCCTATTTACCTAGCCAAGCCAGTTTGAGCGAGGTGACCGCGTTTCGCCGCCAGCATGCCGACACGCCGCAAGCTAACCGCTTAGAGCGCACCTATTTAAACTATTTGGCCGATAACCAGCGTTGGGATGACTTTTTACGCTTTTATCCTGAACTACCCAAATCCACCGAACTGCAGTGCCGCCACTACGAGGCGCTGTATCACCAAGGCAAACGCCCGCTGGCGCTTAACGCCGCCGATAAACTGTGGATGAGCGGCGCGTCCTTGCCATCGGGGTGCGACCCGCTATTTACCTTGTGGCGCGACGCCGGATTGCGTAGCCAAAGTAAAATTTGGCAACGGATGACGCTGGCTTTTCGCGCCAACAATCCCCAACTGATTGACCATTTAAGCCAGCAGCTCAGCCCCAACTGGCAGACCTATGCCAAAGAGATGCGCGTGCTGTATGCCGATCCGGCCAAAGCGCTCAACTTTGCCCGCTTTCGCGCCTCAAGCCAAAGTAAAACCTTGCTGCAATTGGGCTTAGCGCGCTATGCCGATACAGAGCCAAGCACAGTCTTGCGCCAACTGCCCGCGGCGAAAAAGCGTTTTAAGCTTGCACCAAAGGCAGTGCAGCAGATTGAAGCGGCAATTGCCAAGCGCTTGCTGCGCGATCGTAACGTCAGCGAGCGCCGTTGGCTCAACCGCACGGTTAAACGCTTACAGCAGAGCGATCTGCTCGCGCTGCGCGCTCGGTTGGCGATTTGGGAGCAAGATTGGTCAACGCTGCCTGATTGGATCCGCGCCCTGCCGGCGGCGGAGCAAAGCGAAGAGATCTGGCGTTATTGGCTAGCGCGAGCGCTCGAGCAGCAAGGCCAGCGCCAACCGGCCAAAGCGCTGTATCAAACCGCTGCCAAGCAGCGCAGTTTTTATGGCTTTATGGCCGCCCAGCGCGTGGGCGCGCCTTATCGCATGAAAGCGCAAGCCTTGCCCAGCGCGCTGGAATGGCGCCAAGCTAGCCAACGCTGGCCATTTTTGCTACGCGTGAATGAACTGCTCGCCATGAATGAGCACATCGGCGCGCGCAGCGAGTGGGTGCATAACATTGATCGCGAGAGCCAAGCCAACCAGTTGATGCTCGGCCAATTGGCGTTAAAGCGTGGTTGGCACGATTTAGCGGTGCTGGCCACTATCCGCGCCAAAGCGTGGGATGCCCTTGCCCTGCGTTTCCCGCTGCCCTATCGCGACACTTTTAGCCGCATTGCCGCCCAGCGCAATATGAATATGAGCTTGCTGTATGCCCTATCGCGGCAAGAGAGCGCGCTGTATGCCTATGCCGAGTCGCCCGTTGGCGCCCGCGGTTTGATGCAACTGATGCCGGCGACAGCAAAAGAGACCGCGCAAAAGTTAGGCGCCGATTATCGCGGGCCAGCGCAATTGTTTGAGCCACAGACCAACATTCGCTTAGGTAGCGCCTACTTAAAGCGCTTGCTCGATGTGTACAGTGGCAACCGCGTACTGGCCGCTGCCGCCTATAACGCCGGCCCTGGCCGTGTGCGCCGCTGGCGCAGTGAGCAAGGCGAGCGGCCACTTGATGTTTGGGTTGAGAGCATTCCTTACCAAGAGACGCGCACCTATGTGCAAAACGTGTTGTCGTTTGACTTGATCTACCAGCATCGCTTAGCCAAACCGTCACTGCAATTTGTGACGCGCAGTGAGCTTAACCACGGCTATTAATACGCGGATTCGCGCTCGGCCACTCACACGGCGGCCGAGCAGGATCCAAGCGCTGGCGTTATTACCCTGTGAAACCTAGCAAACGTGAGGCGGTGCTCACGGCCATGGCGCAGTTGCTTAGCCGGGGCGTGCCGTTTAGTGCAGTGGTCGCCTTTAACGATGCCATGGTGGTCGGCGCGGTGGCGTGCCTGCAAGAGTGCGGCCTGCGTATTCCAGAGGATGTCTCGATTATCGGCTTTGATGATATTCCCAGCGCTCGCTACTGCGCGCCTAAACTCACCACCCTCCGTTATCCGATTGAAGCGGTGGGCCGCGCTGCCGCCGAGCGGGCGCTAGCTCTCTTGGCTGAAAAAGACACGCAAGAGGTAAGCGAGGCGCCGGTGCTTAAATTTGCCACTGAACTTATCGAGCCCGCCTCAGTAGCCGCGCCGCCAAAAACGGGGCAAAATTAAGCGCGCCAGCCCTTCCCCCGGCTGGCGCAACGCGTGGCATCGGCCACGGCTAGTTGGCGTCACACGCGTGCATTGCTGCCTGAACTGGGGGCGGAACAGCTTATGTCACTGATCACTTCGTTATGGACCTCACTCGTAGCCGCATGGACACGCCTCGGCGTGCGGCTAACCGGCGCGCCGGCCACGCGCCAACTAAAACGCGACTCGGCCAGCCAATTGGCCGAGCTTATCGCTTGGGCAGAGCGCGAGCAGATTGATGCCGCGCTATTACCACGCGAGCCCAGCACCTTAGCGGCCTTAACGAGCTTAGATTTATCCCGCCACCGCGATCTGACGACGTTACCTGACGCATTCGGTGCGCTGCCCCACCTGCTTAGCTTAGATATCAGCTTTTGTGAGAAGTTAACTGACCTGCCTGATTCTTTAGGGGAGTTAAGCCAACTCACTAGCTTAAATTTAAGCGATTGCCGCGCGCTAACTGCACTGCCCACCAGCATTGGGCAATTGCGCGCCTTAAAAAGTTTGGATCTGAGCTGGTGTTGCCAATTGCGCGCCTTGCCAGAGAATATTGGCGCACTGAGCGCACTGGAATGGTTGTGCTTAAATCAGTGTGAATCCCTACTGGCGCTGCCGCAAAGCGTTGGCCAATTACAGCATTTGCAATATTTGGATGTGAGTTGGTGCGAAAATTTGCATCAATTACCCGAAAGCCTTGGCGCGCTAACCGCGCTGACCACACTCGACCTAAACGGCTGCCCGAAATTACTCACCCTGCCCGAGTCGCTGGGCCAGTTGCAGCAATTAACTGAGTTGAGCCTCAATATGGATGGCTTTGCCAGCGAAGCACACTTAAGTGACCTGCCCACGGGGTTGGCCAGCCTGCTAAGCCGCTTGCCGGCGCTTAAACTCTATGGCCATGTTGACCAACTACCCAACTGGGTGTGCGATCTGCCCCAGTTGCAGCAGTTAAATCTCAATGGCTGCTACGCGCTTGCGACCTTACCGACAGCGTTGGGCAAACTCACGGCATTGCGCGTATTAGAGTTGCAATATTGCCAGCAACTCACCGCACTACCGGCCAGCTTAGCCACGCTCAGTGGCTTAGAGATCTTGGTCAGCGAGCCACTGCCGTTCGCTGCGCCAGCCCATTAAGCGCAGTATTCACACCGCGCCTCACCTCGCGCCGATAAAAAATGCCCGTCATCTGACGGGCATTTTTTTTATCGCTAAACGTAACGACGTGCTTAATAGCTCGCACGCACAGAGCGCGGCGGCCTGCGCGAGACATAGTTACGCGGCAGTTGACACCATCACCATGGCTGGGCGGATCACGCGGCCATTGAGGGCATAACCTTTTTGCATCACCGCAATAACTGTATTAGGCGCCATATCGGCATTAGGCACCATGCTCATGGCTTGGTGCGCGTTAGGATCAAACGGCTGGCCGGTAGGGTCGAGCGCCACGAGGCCAAATTTAGCCACGCCGCTTTGCATCGATTTTAAAGTGAGCTCCACGCCTTCGATCATCGGCTTTAAGGTCTCGTTCTCTTTATCTGCCAGCTCAATGGCGCGCTCGAGGTTATCGATCACCGGCAGCATTTCATTGGCAAATTTTTCTAAGGCAAATTTATTGGCTTTTTCCACATCCTGCGCGGCGCGGCGGCGCACGTTTTCGCCTTCAGCCACAGCGCGCACCGCACGATCGCGCTCGGTGGTCACTTGCGCTTGCGCCGCTTCTAGCGCCGCCTCTAATTCAGCAATGCGCGCCGCTTCGGCAGTCATTTCGCTATCGACATCTTGCACCGACTCGGTGGGGTTGGCGTCAATAGCGGCTGCGGTTTGCACTTTGGCAGCATCAGCGGCCAGTTGTTCTTCTTGCTTCATGATAACTCCACATCAACAGATTAACTCTTGGCGCTATTATGGGGACGGCGGCGCGGCTTTCAAGGCCTAGGCGCCATTTAAGCCAGATCTCGCTATACTGGCGCCATTTTTTGCCGCCAAGAGAGAGCCTATGGCCCGCGCATTTCAGACTATTGCCCTAATTGGCAAGCCCGACCACGCCGGTGCAAACCAAACCTTAACCTGCCTGTATCGCGAACTCACGGCGCGGGGCCTGCGCGTCTTAGTAGAAGCCACCGTGGGGCGTACGTTGGCTATTCCTACTGATGTGCAGCGGCCACTAGAGCCATTAGGCCAGGAAGCGGATCTGGCCATTGTGGTGGGCGGCGATGGCAATATGCTGGGCGCCGCGCGCGTGCTGGCGCGTTTTGATGTGGCGGTGATCGGCGTTAATCGCGGCAATTTGGGCTTTCTCACCGATCTCGCACCGCAAGATTACCTGCCTTCGCTCGATGCGGTGCTCGCTGGCCACTATAAGCGCGAACAGCGCTTTTTACTTGAAGCCAGCGTGTATCGGCATGGCGAGCAAAAAGCGCATAACTTAGCCGTGAACGAAGCAGTGCTACATCCGGGCAAAATTGCCCACATGATTGAATTTGAGGTCTACATCGATGGCAGTTTTATGTACAGCCAGCGCTCCGATGGGCTGATTGTGGCCACGCCGACCGGCTCTACCGCCTATTCCCTCTCCGCCGGCGGGCCAATTTTAACCCCCAATCTCAACGCTATTACCTTGGTGCCGATGTTCCCGCATACCTTGAGCAGCCGGCCGATTGTGATTGATGCTGACAGTGAAGTGCGCTTAGTGGTGTCACCGGCCAACACCGACGCGGCTATGCAAGTCAGTTGCGATGGCCAAGTGCCGTTAGGTGTGTTGCCGGGGGATGAAATTGTGATCAAAAAAAGCCCACACCGCTTAGTGTTGCTGCATCCACAGGGCTACAGCTACTTTCATGTGCTGCGCAATAAATTAGGCTGGGGCAGTAAATTGTTTTAAGCGCGCCGCGGCACAAGTCACTTTACTGTATAAAAATACAGTATATACTAGCCGCCATGATCGTTTAGCTGCTGTTTTGCTGACTTAAGGGGGGCCTATGTTGACCCAACTCACCATCAACAACTTTGCCATTGTAACTTTTTTAGAGCTCGACCTTGCCGCCGGTATGACCTGCATTACCGGTGAAACCGGGGCTGGTAAATCCATCGCCATCGACGCGCTCGGCTTGTGCTTAGGCGAGCGCAGTGACGCCAGCATGGTGCGGCCAGAATGCGATAAAAGTGAAGTGAGCGCGCGCTTTTTGCTCACCCACAATCCCGCCGCACGCGCTTGGCTGGCCAGCAATGAGCTGGAAAATGCCGCAGAAAACCGCCACGAGTGCATTGTGCGCCGCACCGTATCCAGTGAAGGGCGCTCGCGCAGTTATATCAATGGCGTGCCCGTGCCGCTCACGCAGCTAAAAAATTTGGGTCAATTGCTGGTTAATGTGCACGGCCAACACGCCCACCAACTGCTGCTAAAACCCGATTACCAGCTCAATTTAATTGATGGCTATGCCGGGCACCATCAATTGCTCAGCGATGTGCGCTCCCATTATCAGACCTTTCGCCAGCTGCAAAATGAACTCGCGCGCTTAACCACCGAGCAGCAAGAGCGCGAAGCGCGCCGCCAGTTGCTGGAATACCAAGTGCAAGAGCTCGATGAGTTTGCCCTGCAGCCGGGCGAGTTTGAAAGCATTGAAGAAGAGCACCAACGTTTAGCCAACGGCACCGAGCTCATGCAAGAGTGCGCCTTTTGCTTAGATCTGTTGTATGACAACGATGACACCACTATCAGCAGCTTGCTGCAGTTAGCCATCGATAAAACCGAAGGGCTAGTGAGCTTAGATCAACGGCTAAACCCGGTGCTGAGCATGCTGAGCGAAGCGCTAATTGGCGTGCAAGAGAGCCACAGCGAGCTGCGCAATTATTTAGATCGCTTAGAGCTAGACCCTGAACGCTTTAACGCCCTTGAAGCGCGCTTATCCAAAGCCATTACGCTGGCGCGCAAGCACCATGTTAAAGCCGCCGAATTACCCGCACACCACCAACAATTAGCCGATGATCTGGCGCAAATTGCCGGTGATGAGGCGCGGTTAAGCAGCATCGCTGAAGAGCTGCAGCTGGCGCGCAGCGAGTTTGTCGACGCCGCCGAAGTGTTAAGTCAAAGCCGCCAGCGCTATGCCAGCGAGTTGGCCGCGCTCGTGACACAAAGTATGCACGAGCTGGCCATGCCCGATGGCCAATTTGCCATTGACGTGCGCACCGATAGCCAAGGCGGCCTCTCGCCTTTAGGCATAGATCGGGTGGAATTTTTAGTCACCACCAACCCCGGCCAGCCCTTGCAACCCTTGGGTAAGGTAGCCTCAGGCGGTGAACTCTCGCGTATCAGCCTGGCACTGGTGGTCATCAGTGCGCGCAAAATTGCCACGCCCACCTTAATTTTTGATGAAGTGGATGTAGGGATCAGTGGGCCGACAGCCGCCGTGGTCG
>JBOFMA010000095.1:0-18648 GCA_051658125.1 Aeromonas sp. | reverse complement strand
AGCGCCTTTATTTCCAAGTCTTTGACCACGCTGCGTTGCATCGCAGAAAGGTATTCTTCCTTATCCACCAAATTCCAATCCACAACTTGCTTGAGCGCGGCTTTGAGCATCAAATCTAGCCAGATACGCGTGGCGCGGCCATTGCCTTCACGAAACGGGTGGGCGATATTCATCTCCACATATTTTTCGATAATTTCAGCAAAGGTGCTTTGTGGCATGCGGTCAATTTGCGTTAGTGCTTGAGTTAAATACAGGCACGGCGCAAAACGAAAATTACCCTTGGCGATATTAACGTCACGAATATGGCCGGCGAAGGGATAGATGTCACCAAACAAATAACCATGAATAAAGCTCAGTCCACAAAACGTGCCGACCTTTGCCTTATTTATATCGCCCGAGTCGAACAACTGCTTGGCCTTTTGCTTGCTGATCTTCTCCTCTGCTTTGGCCAGTTCAACCTGATGGGTGAGGTTTAATTTATTTTCTAACATCATGCGACGTCTCCTTCGCTATCCATGCCCGCGGCCGGTCTTTCTTCCGTCGTCGTCCCTTCGATTTTGGCAACAATGCTATCAATTTCTTGGCGCAGCTTATCAATGTTGGCGACGGTGGTTTTTAGATCGCTATTGAGTTTGGCAATATCCACTACTTCGCGGGTGTCTTCGGCTTCGACGTAGCTGGATACCGACAGGTTGTAGTCGTTGGCGGCTATCTGCTCTAGTGGCACTTGTTTGGCAAAGTGGGCCACCTCGGCTTTGTTGTCGAACACCGCCATGACTGCGCTGATGTGCTCGTTAGTGAGCACGTTGTTATTGGTCTCTTTTTTAAACAGGCGGCTGGCGTCAATAAATTGGGTGGTGGTGGCGGTTTTGTTTTTCGCCAGCACCAGAATATTGACCGCAATGGTGGTGCCAAAAAACAGGTTCGGCGCCAGTGCAATCACTGTTTCAACAAAATTGTTATCAATAAGATACTGGCGGATTTTGGCTTCAGCTCCGCCACGGTAAAAAATACCGGGAAAGCAGACAATGGCGGCGCGGCCTTTGGCGGATAAATAATTTAGGGCGTGCAGCACAAAGGCAAAGTCGGCTTTGGATTTGGGCGCGAGCACACCAGCTGGGGCAAAGCGGTCGTCGTTAATTAGGGTGGGGTCGTCGCTACCTATCCATTTCACCGAGTAAGGCGGGTTGGAGACGATGGCATCAAACGGCTTGTCGTCGCCAAAGTGCGGCGAGCGCAACGTATCGCCAAGCTCAATGTTGAACTTGTCGTAGTTGATGTTGTGCAAGAACATGTTCATCCGCGCCAAGTTATAGGTAGTGTGGTTAAGTTCTTGGCCGAAAAAGCCCTGTTCAATGATGTGGGCGTCGAAGTGCTTTTTGGCTTGCAGCAGCAAGGAGCCTGAGCCGCAGGCGGGGTCGTAAATTTTGTTGACGCGGGTTTGCTTGTGCATGGCGAGCTGGGCAATCAGCTTGGACACATGCTGCGGGGTGAAAAACTCACCCCCAGACTTACCGGCATTGGCGGCGTAGTTGGAGATCAGAAACTCGTAAGCATCACCGAACAGATCGATCTGATTTTCTTCAAATTCGCCGAAATCTAGCTTGGCCACGCCATTAAGCACGGCGGCCAAGCGGGCGTTTTTATCTTTTACCGTGTTACCCAAGCGGTTGCTGGTGGTGTCGAAATCGGCAAACAGGCCTTTGATGTCTCGCTCTGACGGGTAACCGTTAGCCGATGCTTCAATCTCAGCAAAAATGTGGGCAAGATCGGTATTGAGGCTGTCGTTGCTATTAGCATTTTTGGCCATATTCACAAAAAGATCGCTGGGGCGGATAAAGTAGCCCTTGGTCTTGATGGCATCCTCTTTGATTTCTGGCGTGATCACGCTATCGGGCAGTTCTGCGTAGTTGACGCTGTCATCACCGCCTTCGATGTAACTGGCAAAGTTCTCGCTGATAAAGCGGTAGAACAGGGTGCCCAGTACGTATTGCTTAAAATCCCAGCCGTCTACTGCGCCGCGAACGTCGTTGGCAATGGCCCAGATCTGACGTTGCAGGGCGGCGCGTTGTTGCATACTCGTCATAGCGTTTTGTTCCTGTCGATTGCCGTATCAGCAGCAATTTATTGTTTGCGCAAAAAGGCGCACATGATAACGCGAAAGAGATACTAAGGGAATAACATTGGGCCTACTGTTTAACCCGCAAACAGGGCGGAAAAATCACTTTCGCAGATGCGTTGTACGGCGGGGTGTTGGATCATGCGTTCAGCAAAGATGACGTAATACTCTTCGCGTAATTCTTGGCTTTCGCCGAGCAAAACGACGCCATCGCTGGCGAGTATTTCGGCGCGGTATAGGCTGGGCGCTAAAAAGATGCCCTGCTCTAAACGGCCAAACGCTTTCATCAGCGCCGCGTCGTCAAATTCGCCCAAGATCTGCGGCGTGATGCCTTGTTGTTCAAACCAATGGGTAAGTTGCCGCCCCATCGCTGTGCGCTTGCCGGGAATGAGTAATTTGCGCTCGGTTAAGCAGGCGGGAAATGGCAGCGTCGGTAAGGGGGGCGTGCAAAAAAAGCTCACGCCGCAGCCGCCGAGGCGTTTAGATAGCAAACCGGCATGTTGGCTGGAATCAATCGGGCAATCCGACAAGATCATGTCGAGCTTATGCTGGCTTAGCTGCTCTAGCAGCAACTCGTGGGTCGATTCAAAGCAGCGCAGATGAATCGAGCCATCACTGGGGATTACTGACAGCAGCACGCGACTGGCCAAGCTTTTTAACAGTGCGTCGGCAACGCCGACATCAAACAGCAACTGGCTCTCTTTACGGTAATTCACTATATCGAGCAGCTCATACGAGAGGCTAAACATCTTATCGGCATAGCGAAACACCAGTTGCCCCAGCGCCGTGGCCTCCAGACCGCGGCCTTTGCGCACCAGCAATTTGCCGCCCAAGCGTTGCTCTAATTGCTTAATTTGCCCAGTGACGGTTTGCGGGGTAAGAAACAGCGCTTGCGCCGCGAGCGTCACCGAGCCTTTTTTTTGCGTCAGCCAAAAATAGTAAAGATGGTTGTAATTTAGGTGCGACATGCGGGCGTCTCAATCAAAACAGGGCGTTAGGCGTTACTGGCGCGGCCGGCGCTCGGCAAGCAGCGCGCGCGACTCACCCCAGCGGTGCGCCCGCGCCCCCACCCGCTGCACAAAAGCACGCTTAAGTAGCGGGTGGGTAAAGGGCGTGGCTAGCGGCACGCGGTCGGGTGTAGGCATGGCCTGCGCGGCGGCTGCCGCGCGGCTATCACCGCTCACGCGGCGGCTGCGGTTATCGCTGGCGTCTAGACTGGCATACGCGAGCCCTGCGCTAAGTACTACCCATGCGATGGTGTTCATAACCCCTCCTTTGGTGACAAACCTGCCGGCGCGCCACGCACAGGAGCGCTAGCTGCGATCGGCTGTAAGGTCCAGCGCAGCGCCAGATAACCCAGCACGGCGGCCGCCGTTGAACCAAGCAAAATGCCTAGGCGCGACAGGTTGCCATAGGCTAAGCCGCCGTGCTCAAACGCGAGCGAGGCGATAAACATCGACATGGTAAAGCCGATGCCACACAAAATACTCACGGCAAAAATCTGCTTAAAATTACTGCCTTCTGGTAGCTGCGCGGCGCCTAATTTCACCGCCAGCCAGCTGATGCTAAAAATACCTAACGGTTTGCCAATAAACAGGCCCAGCATAATGCCCAGCGGCACGGCGCCACTAAGCGCGGCAAACCCCAAACCGTGCAGCGGCACACCGGCATTGGCAAAGGCAAACAGCGGCAAAATAAAGTAAGCGCACCACGGATGCAGCGCATGCTCCAGCTGCTTTAACGGTGAGGCAGTGGCCGGCTGCGAGGCCGAACCAGGCGCGCGCAGCGGAATGGCAAAACCGACCAGCACGCCGGCTAAGGTGGCATGCACGCCGGATTTTAATACCGCCACCCACAGCACTAAGCCAATGAGCAGATAAGGCGCGGTGCGCGTGGTATGGCGTCGATTGAGCCACAATAACGCCAGCGCGGCCACCGCACCGATGCCGAGCGCACTGAGCGACAATTGCTGGGTATAAAACAGCGCGATGATAATAATCACGCCCAGATCATCCATGATGGCCAGCGCAAGCAAAAACACTTTCAAGCTCACCGGCACGCGTGGGCCCAGCAGCGCCATCACACCGAGCGCAAACGCGATATCGGTTGCCGCCGGAATGGCCCAGCCAGCACGGGCAATGGGGTCGTGATAATTAAACATGGCATAAATCAGCGCTGGCGCCGCCATGCCGCCTAGCGCGGCGATAATCGGCAAACTGGCCTGGGCGCGGGTCGATAAGCCGCCTTCGAGCAGTTCGCGTTTGACCTCTAGCCCCACCAGCAAGAAAAACACCGCCATCAAGCCATCGTTAATCCACAGCAACAGCGGCTTGTTGATATCCAGTGCCGCAATACGCACCTGCACGGGCGCGTCGAGCAAGGCTTGATAGGTGCTGGCCAACGGTGAGTTAGCTAACAGTAAAGCCAACGCGGCGGTGAACATCAGCAGCACACCAGCGGCCGCCTCTAATTTTAAAAACTTAGTGATCCAGTCGTTCATCGCGTGCATTCCTCTGCGCAAATTCCATAGTTCAACTACAGGCGCAAACTGTGCCTATGCCTTGACTCTATCCTATGCGCTGGCGCACAAAAAATCGTTTATATCGCCACCATACATCGAAATAACCGAAACCAAAGCGCAAATTGGCCCAAAGTAGCCGACGTTTTTTCAAGCACGCCGCAGACAAATTACCTACACTGGCACAGCGCCAGTACAGGGAGGGCTCGCACGCGATGATGTTAGTTATTTTGTTAGGTCTGATCTTGGCCAATGGTTTGTTTGCTTTGGCGGAAATTGCCTTGGTGACCGCGCGTAAAGGCCGCTTGCGCCACTGGGCGAGCCAACAGCGCACCGGCGCTAAGCGCGCGCTGGCACTCAATCAAGAGCCTACCGCGCTGCTATCGGCAGTGCAGGTGGGTATCACCAGCATCGGTTTATTAAGCGGTATTTTTGGTGAAGCGCTGCTCGCCGCGCCGCTGGCCGAGTGGCTGCAAAGCCTAGGGCTGGCTGCCCGTCATGCCAGCGGCCTTGCCACCTTACTGGTGGTGGTGAGCATTACCTATCTCGCCATAGTGCTGGGCGAGTTGATCCCGAAACGGGTTGGACAAATGCATGCCGAAGTGCTCGCCTGCTGGCTGGCGCCCTTGATGCACGGCGTTATTCGCCTCACCCGCCCACTCGTTTGGCTGCTGACCCGCTCCACCGATTGGGGCCTGCGTGTATTGCGCATTACCCCCTCCGCCCACGCCAGTGTCACCCAAGAAGAGATCCACGATCTGCTCAGTGAAGGCTCGGCAGCGGGGATAATTGAAGATGAAGAACATGCGCTGCTGCGCAATGTGTTTCGGTTAGATGATCGGCCCTTATCAGCCTTGATGGTGCCGCGCAGTGAGATGCACGTGCTGGATCTGACCTGGCCACTGGCCAAAAATTTGCAGCGCATTCGCCGCTACGGCCACCATGTTTGGCCGGTGTGCGACGGCGGTTTAAGCAACGTGGTCGGCGTGCTGGATATCAGCCAACTGCTCGACTGCTATTTGCAGCAGCAAGCGCTTGATTTAGCCGCCCTCACCAAAGACGCTCATTTACTGCCCGAAACCCTGCACGGCTTAGATCTGCTGCAACATTTTCGCCGGCACCGCGAGCCAATGGCCTTAGTCGTGGATGAATATGGTGAGTTACAAGGCTTGGTAACGCGGCAAGATTTACTCGAAAGTCTGGCCGGTGACTTTACCCCGCGCGATGAAGCCTCGGCCTGCTTTTTGCGCACCGACGGCAGCTGGCTGCTCGATGGCCGCTTAACGCTGCCGGAGCTAAAAGATTGTTTAGGCTTAAGCCAATTGCCGGAAGAGGCGGGGCATCACTACCACACCTTGGCCGGTTTACTCTTGCTGCTGCACGGGCGCATTCCCGCTGTGGGCGATGTGGCGACCTTGGCGCATTTTCAGTTAGAAGTGGTGGACATGGACGGCCTGCGCATTGATAAAGTGCTAGCTACCCCGCACGCAGCGGGCGCACCGCCGCCGATTAAGGAGCTGTAATGGAGCAATTTTGGCAACTGGCACTGGCGTTTATCGCGCAAGACGTGGCCGCGCTGTCTAACCCCGACTTGGCTTGGTGGGTCGCCGCCGTGCTGTTAACGTTTTTAGTGCTGGAAAATGGCTTTATCCCCACCGCATTTTTGCCCGGCGATAGCTTGCTGATCTTAACCGGCGTGCTGCTCTATCAAGAGGTGTTGTCGCTGGCGATGGTGCCGCTACTTATTTTGGCCACGTTTGTCGGCACCTGGCTTGGCTATATGCAGGGGCGCTTTTTGGGCCACACCGCGTTTTATCAGCGCCTCATGAGCCATGTCAGCACCGAGCATCAGCAACGCGTGTATGCCCTGATCGATCGCCACGGCATCTTGACCCTAATCGTCGCCCGCTATATCGCGTTTGTGCGCACCGCCTACCCGTATATCGTCGGTGCCACCGAGCTGGCCCAGCTGCGCTTTTTAGTGGTCAATATCGTCAGCTCCATTATGTGGATCTGCCCGTTGGTAGCACTGGGGTATCTGCTCAGCAGCTCGGCGTTGGCCGAGCGCTATCAAAGCCAATTTTTGGGCGCTATGTTACTGCTACCAGTACTGCTGTTGCTGGCTGGCGGCGGCGCCATTCTCTGGCGCTGGTGGCGGCAAACGCGCAGCAAAAAAAATGCCGCCAAATAATGGCGGCAAGTCGCTGTGGATAGATAACGCTAGGGCAAAATTTCAATCGGTGTGCCAAGCACAATCGCCGGCCAGATCTCATCTAACTCGTGATTGAGCATCGCGATGCAGCCATCGGTCCAGTTCGACGGCTGCACGCGCACATTGCCAATACCGTTACGCTGGCCGTGGATCATGATCATACCACCGGGGTCTTCGCCCCGCGCCAATGCCGCTTGGCTGTCGGCAAAGTTCGGGTAGCTGACGTGGATCGCTTTATAAAAATTAGAATTGGTCTTTTTATAATCGAGCACATAGTGCCCCTCGGGAGTGCGCTGATCGCCCTGTTTACGCTTGTGCCCTTTAGGCGCCGGCCCCAGCGCAATCCAATATTTTTTCACCTCTTGGCCATTTTTATACAGCGTGAGGCTATAGCTGGATTTTTTCACCACCACTAAATCCACATCGCCGGGGGCAAAGGCGGCAAAACTCATGCTCGGCAGTAGCGCCAGCAAACCGATTAACAACGCTTTCATACCTGTGCCTCCTTGGCATGCAAGTGACTCATCAGTTGACCCAAACGGGTCAAGTTATAAAACAGCGACCAGTCTAGGGGATTGCTCCCGCCGGTGATACTCTGCGGCCAGCACTTGTTCGCGCCATCCTACTGCATCACGAGGTCTTTATGCTCGCCTTGGTTACCGGCGCCTCCGCCGGATTTGGTGCGGCCATCAGTCGTAGCCTGATAGCCGCCGGTTTTCATGTCATTGGCACCGGCCGCCGCCGTGAGCGCTTAGCTGCGCTGCGCGCAGAACTCGGCGATCACTTTTTGCCGCTGGTCTTTGACCTGCAAGATAAAGCCGCCACCGCCGACGCGCTGGCCAGCTTACCCAATGAGTGGCAAGCGGTGGATGTTTTGGTCAACAATGCCGGCCTAGCGCTGGGCCTAGCCCCCGCTTATGCCAGTGACCCTGATGATTGGGAGCAGATGATCGCCACCAATATCAGTGGCCTGACACGGCTAACCCGCGCCTTGCTGCCGGGCATGGTGGCGCGCAATAGCGGCCACATTATCAACATGGGCTCGATTGCCGGCAACTACGCCTACCCCGGCAGTAATGTTTATGGCGCCAGTAAGGCTTTTGTGAAGCAATTTAGCTTAAACCTGCGCGCCGAATTAGCCGGCTACGCCATCCGCGTGACCAATATCGAACCGGGCCTATGC
This sequence comes from Aeromonas sp., assembly GCA_051658125.1. Lineage (GTDB taxonomy): Bacteria > Pseudomonadota > Gammaproteobacteria > Enterobacterales > Aeromonadaceae > Aeromonas. The sequence goes on along the minus strand of JBOFMA010000095.1, from coordinate 10,616 downwards.
AGTGGCACCGAGTTTTCCAACGTGCGCTTTTATGGCGATGACGCCAAGGCCGCTGCCGTGTATGCCGGGGTGGCGGCTATCACACCGGAAGATATTGCTCGCACCGTGCTCTGGGTATGCCAGCAGCCGGCGCATGTCAACATCAACCGCATTGAGCTGATGCCGGTGGCACAAAGCTTCGGCCCACTGCAGGTGAGCCGAACGCCGTAGTCCGGTTAACCGGTGCGCGCCTTCAGGTAGCCGGCGTAATCCGGCACCTTGATGCTCACCGCTTGCGCCATGTGTGGGCTATCCATTAAGAAATCAGCGGTGGCCTCATTGGTCGCCACCGGAATATTCCACACCGTCGCCAAACGCAGCAGCGCTTTGACGTCAGGATCGTGCGCGGCGGGGTTGAGCGGGTCCCAAAAGAAGATCAGCACATCAATTTTGCTCTCGGCAATCAGCGCGCCGAGCTGCTGATCGCCGCCCATCGGCCCCGACATCAACGCCGTGATCGGCAATTTAGCCTGCTTACTGAGCAAGGTGCCCGTGGTGCCGGTGGCATACAGGTGGTGCGATTTGAGCGCATCCGCCCGCGCCAATACCCATTCGAGTAGCGCCGTTTTCATGTTGTCGTGAGCCACCAACGCCACATGCTTGTGCGCTGGGATTTCCCGTGCAATTTTTTCCATCGTGCCACTCCTGTGTTTAAGTACAAACGCAACGGGCATACTAGCCCAAGGGCCACGCAAGACAAAACACAACCCGCTTGCCGCCGTGGCCTTTGCCCACGAAAATAGCCACTTTTAGCCTGCATGAGCGAGATTGTTATGCTTAAACGCCTTTGGCGCGCCCTGACCGGCCCCGCCGCCACTCCCCCTGCGCCGCGCGAGCCGATTATGCATGCCGGATTTATGATCTATCCCGAGCCACAGGCAGAAGGCGGCCAGTACCGCTTGGCCGGCCGCATCTGTAAAGAGATGGATGGCACGCTGCACACACACCGCTTTGTGCGCAGCGATCTGTTTGCGCAAGCCAGCGATGCCGAAGCCTTGATGCTGCAAAAGGCGCAGCGCTTTATTGATGAAACCGGCGAGGCCATGTTCGCCCCACACACCCCACCTAAGCCATGACGGCTTTGACGACGGCGGGCTTGCCCAGCCAGCCTCACGCCCTGCGCCATGCGCTACGCCACGGCGGTGAACGGCGCTTACTCTGGCTAGAAGGCGAAGAGGCGGCGTTAGTTGCCGCAGTTGACGTTTGGCTTGAGCAGGCACTAAACGCCTGTGACACCCTGTGTTGGTGCGGTGAAGGACCGGCGGCCCGCACGCCGCTGATGGCCAAAAAAGCGCTGCAAAAATTGGGCGCGAGCTGCGATGTGCTGGTGTTTAACGCCTTTAGCGGCCTGCACCCCGATGCGTTCGGCGCGCTGGCCGGCACGCTACGCGCCGGTGGTTTACTGCTGCTGCTCACCCCCCCGCGCGCCGATTGGCCCGCATTTAGCGATCCTGACCGCTTGCGCTTGGTCAGTCACGCCAGCGAATTACCCAGCGTCGGCCAGCAATTTATCGCGCGCTGGGTGCGTTGCCTCACGCAGGATCGCGCGGCGCAAACATTAACCACGCCGCCGAGCAGCGGTGCGCCTTGGCAAGCCGTGGGCGATAACGGCTTAAGCGCCGAGCAAGCGGCGTGCTTGCCACAGCTTTTGCACCAGCGCCATGGCCACCGTCACCGGCCACTGGTACTGGCCGCCGATCGCGGCCGCGGCAAAAGTGCCCTGCTGGGCATAGCCGCAGCGCGCTTGTTAATGGCCGAACCGAGCCTCGTCATTGTCATCACTGCGCCAAGCCAGACCACGCTGGCTACCTTGCTGGCCCACGCCAGCGCCGAGCTGGCGGCATCATTTGGGGCCAACCCTGAGCGCTGCGCCGCGGCGCTGGCGCGCCTTAGCTATCTGGCGCCAGAACGGGTGGCCAGCGGTGACTTGCCGCCAGACGCGGAGTTACTGCTAGTTGATGAAGCGGCCGCCATCCCCACCCCTTTGCTCGAAGCGATGCTTGGCCAGATGCGCCGAATTATTTTTGCCACCACCGAACATGGCTACGAGGGCACGGGGCGCGGATTTCATCTGCGTTTTAAGCGCGTGCTCGATAAACGCTGCCCCGGCTGGCAAGAGCTGCGCTTAAGCCAGCCACTGCGCTGGAGTGCGCGCGATCCACTGGAACCGTTGCTATTTCGCCTGCTTGGCCTACATGCCAGCGTGGCCGAAGCCGCGTCGCGTCGCGCTAGCCCAGCGCAGTGGCAGACGATAACGCAAACGGTGCTGGCCGCCGATGAAGCGCTGCTCTCGCAGGTGTTTGCTTTACTGGTGCTGGCGCACTATCAAACTAAGCCTAGCGATCTGCGCCTACTGCTAGAAAGCCCGCAACTAGACATTCACCTGCTGCGTGCAGGCAGCGATGTGCTTGGCGTGGCGCTGGTGGCGCTAGAAGGCGGGCTGGATAAGTCACTAGCACAGGCCATTTGGGCCGGCGAACGCCGCCCGCGCGGCCATTTATTACCGCAATCGCTGCTCGCCCACGCCGGTTTTACCACCGCCGGCGGCTACCGCTATGCCCGCATTTTGCGCCTTGCCATTCATCCCGCCGCCCAGCGCCAAGGCTTGGGCCAGCAACTGGTCACGGCATTACAGCGTTATTACCGCGCCAGCGAGACCGATTTTCTCGGCGCGGCGTTTGCCGCCAGTGCCGATTTGCTACCGTTTTGGCGCCGTAATGGCTTTTGCGTGCTGCGTTTTGGCCTGCAACGTGATGCCGCCAGCGGCAGCCACAGCGCCTTGGTGCTGCAGGCGCTCAGTGCCCGCGCACAGCCCGCCCTCGCTCACTGGCAGCCGCTGTTTTTGCGCCAACTGCCGAGCTTATTAGCCGGCCCGCTGCGCGCGCTCGATGCGCACTTAGTGGCTCAAGCGCTGGCTAACACGCCGCCGGCCGCCGCGCCCGACGTCTTTGCCCTGCAAGAGGCGCGCGCTTTTGCGTTTCATCACAAACCGTTTGCATTGGCGCAAGCGAGCTTGCATGGCCTGCTGGCCTATCAGTTGCCCCAAGCGTCGCACCTTAGCCCTGCGACGTGTGCGCTGCTGATTGCCAGCGTTTGGCAATATGCGGATCTGGGCACACTGGCTAAGCAGTATTCACTGGCGGGCAAACCGGCACTGGTGCAGGCACTGCGCCAAGCGGTCGCGTTATTGCTAACCGATAAGGCTTAACGCGTAGGGGGGGGCAGGCAGGGCTGGCGAGTGTTGAGGGTACTCAGTGGCGTGCACGGCACCGGCGCGCCAATGGTGATAGGTTCGCCCAAAAATTTGGGCCCTTTATCGAGGATATACAGATCAAACACGCCCATCACGCGGGCAAACACTTCGCGCACGCGGGTGTATAAACCTAATGAACGGCTCACATCGGCGGCGTTAAAGCCGACCGCTTGAATGCCAAAATGGCGCGCAATAAAAATCGCCCGCTCATTGTGAAAGCGCTGCGATACCACAGTAAACGCCGGCTGGCCAAACACCTCTTTGGCCCGCACCACCGAATCGAGGGTACGAAAGCCGGCAAAATCCATATAGATCGCCTGCGCCGGCACGCCGGCTTTGATCAAGGCGCGGCGCATCTGCCGCGGCTCATTGTATTGCGGCGTGGCGTTATCCCCAGACACCAAGATGTAATCGACTTTACCGTGCTGGTATAGCGCGGCCGCCGCATCAATCCGGTGCTGGAAATAGTGATTAAAACCGCCGCCGATTAAATAGCGCGAGGTGCCCAACACCAACGCCACCGGCTGATAGGGCACGCGCTCAATGTCATCAAAGGTGTAACGGCGACTATCAGACACCGTCCATTCGCTATAAGCCAGCAGACCGGCACACAGCACAGTAGTGAGTAGCAGCAATAAACCACTGATTTTTAGCAGTCGCGCCATGCTGCCCCCTTGGTCGTGCTATCTACGCGCGCGGCCGGCATAGCCGCGAGCGCACTGGCCGCGCTCGCCGCCCACTCGCGCCGCGCTGGTTTTAAGCCGCTTTGCCCGCGCCAAGGCAGCCAAGCATCCGGCACCATAAATCCAGGCAGCGCCGCGCGCAGCCAATCAACCAGCTCAGGCCACGCCACGGGCGCCTCTTGCCAATCAATAAACGCCACCGGCCGCGCGCCCCATTCGGCGCTGGCCACCGGCACTACCAAGGCTTGCGCCACCCTAGGGTGATCCACCAAGCGCTGCTCTATCGTCTCGGGCTGAATGTTCTCGCCGCCGGAAATAAACACATTATCTAAACGACCATCCACCCGTAACTGGCCATCGGCCAGCAGCGCACCTTTGTCGCGGGTATGAAACCAGCCGCTGCTATCTAGTGGTAACACCAGCTTGCCCGCGCGCCAATAACCCGCAAATAAGGTGTCGCCGCGCACGCAAATCTCGTCATCGATCACGCACACCTCGCGCCTAGGCAAGGGGCGCCCGACCACGCCGGCGGCACTGGGCGCGGCGCTGCACACTTGGCTGGCCATTTCCGACAAGCCATAGCTCACTTTGGGGGTTAGGCCGAGCGCTTGCAGCCGCGCCACCAAGGGCGCAGGGATCGCCGCGCCGCCGAGCAGCAACTCGCGCACGCGCGTGCGCGCCGGCATAAAACCGTCGTTGAGCAGGCGCCACAGTTGGGTTGGCACTAATGAAAGATGGGTGATCGGCAGGGTTTCTAAGCGGGTTTTCAGCGCAACACGGCGATCATCGAGCACCAAGGCGGCGCCAGCGAAAAACACTCGAAATAAAATCGCGTAGCCGCCGATGTGAAATAGCGGCAGTGATAATAACCACGCCGAGCCGGCATCAAGCGCAATAAGGCTCGCGGCACCACGCGCCGAGGCCACGTGATGGCGCACGCGATGCACCACCGCTTTAGGCTGCCCGCTCGAGCCAGAGCTAAAAATCACATTGCACAGCGCCTCGCCATTGAGCGGCCAATCGCTGCCCGCAGCTGGCTGCTGCGCGGCAAAATCCAGTGTGAGCACACGCCAAGCGCCGGCAGGGGCGCCGTCTGCGGCATAAAAGGCATCGGCGCCTAATTGCTCGGCAAGCTGCGCCTGCTGCGCCGACACCAAGGCCGGATTTAACGGGCAAAAACGCACTTGCAAGCGCAGGCACGCCCACGCCAGCAGCACATCATTTTGCGCGCCGCGCACCCGCGCCACCAGCGTATCACCGGCGCTTAAGCCGTGCGCTTGCAGCTGCGCGCACAGGGCATTTAAGTGCGCATCCAGCGCGGCATAATTTAGCCAGCGATCGGGCTGGCAATACATCGCCGGCGCATGCGGCGTGAGGTGCGCACGTGCACGCACTGGGCAAACCAATGAGCCCATGGCTTAAGCCGTAAACAGCGGCGTAAGTTGCGCGCGATCAGGCAAGCCATCGGCGCCTAACAGATCGCGCGCCAGCCAGCGTTGGGTATCCAGCCCCGGCGCTTGATTGGGCGCCCATTGCGCCGCAAGGCGCGCCAAGTGGCTAAGGCCCAAGCCCGACTCAAAGCATGACGAGATCACGACTTTGAGCTTTAATTCGCGCGCTCGCGCCACCAGCGCTTCGCTGTTCACCAGCGCACCGAGCAACGTGGGTTTGAGCACCAGCGCTTTTAACTGCGGGATGGGCTGCCATGCCTGACCTTGTGCCAGCACTTCATCGAGCGCTATCGGCATATGGGTGCGGCTGGCCACAAAGGCGATATCGGCAAAATCAGCACACGGGTCTTCCACATACTCGATGCGATTGACATCTAAATGCTGGCAAAAGCTCCACGCTTCTTCACGCGTCCAGCCTTGATTGGCATCAAGGACGAGTTTGAGCTGCGGCATGCGATCACACAAAAAGCGGATCAAAGCCAATTCATCGCGCATCGGATAGCGCGCCACTTTCAGCTTGGCTTTGGTTGGCGTGTGATGTAGCCACTCTTTCCAGTTTTTTAATAAATTCTGCGGCTCACCTTGGATGAGCGGATAAGGGGCGGGCAAGGGGTCATGCAGCGCGGGCCAGTCACGCTGGGCGCAGTCAAACCCAAATTGCACCGACGGCAGCGTCAGCACCGGCACACGGCCGGCGGCTAACTCTTTTAACGCGGCAATCGCCGCTTGCTGCGCTTCGTGCAGGCTCTCTTTGGAAAAACCCGGCAAGGGGGCAATCTCCCCCCAGCCATCATTGATGCGTACGAGCAGCCCTTCACGCGCCGCCAAGGTGTGACCGTGAAAGGTCAGCGGCGCCGTTAAAGGCAACTGGTAGCGGTAAAGGGCATAGGTCATTTAAGGGTTCCGCTTGAATTTAGAGAAATCGGGACGGCGCTTTTCGTTAAAGGCGTTACGTCCCTCCTGACCCTCTTCGGTCATATAGAACAGCATGGTGGCATTGCCTGACAGCTCTTGCAAACCGGCTTGGCCATCACAATCGGCGTTGAGCGCCGCTTTTAAGCAGCGTAGTGCCATCGGGCTATGTTGCAGCATTTCACGGCACCAGCGCACGGTTTCCCGCTCCAGCTCAGTCAATGGCACCACGGTGTTGACGAGCCCCATGTCCAGCGCTTGCTCAGCGTTATACATCCGGCACAAGAACCAAATTTCGCGGGCTTTTTTCTGGCCGACAATACGCGCCATGTACGAGGCGCCCCAGCCGCCATCAAATGAGCCCACTTTCGGCCCCGTTTGACCAAATTGCGCATTTTCTGCCGCAATGGTCAAGTCGCACATCATATGCAACACATGGCCGCCGCCAACCGCGTACCCAGCCACCATCGCTACCACGGGTTTTGGGCAGGTGCGGATATCGCGTTGAAAATCGAGCACGTTTAAGTGATGGGTGCCCGCTTCATCGCGGTAGCCACCGTAGTCGCCACGAATTTTCTGGTCGCCACCGGCGCAAAAGGCCTGCTCACCCAAACCAGTCAAGATAATCGCGCCCACTTGATCGTCATAGCGCGCATCCATCAAGGCTTGGCGCATCTCTTTTACCGTTTGCGGGCGAAAGGCGTTACGCACTTGAGGGCGGTTAATGGTGATCTTAGCGATGCCATCGGCCGATTTGTGGTAGAGGACATCCTCATAGCCTTGGCTGCAATCTTGCCAGTTAATCGGCGCGTAGAGCTCATCTAAGGTCATGGCTTCAATCATGCTTGTTCTCTTTTAGTTAGTCGGGGCGGAGCCACGAACGGATCACGGCGGCAACGTCTGCCGCCAGCGGCAGGTGCAAATTATGCCCGCCTGCCAGCGTAATGTGGTGAATTTTGCCGTCAGCTTGCGCCCACTGGCAAGCAAGCTGATGGAATTTCTCATCGCGCGCCCCGGATACATACCAAAGGGGAAAGGTGCGAGCGCTAAGGGCGGCGCTTAGCTTCGGTTGCGCGCCAAGCGAGGTGGCGTTGAGCATCTGCGCCAATGCCGCACCGTTATTATTGCGGCAACGCTTGGCGATCAGCGCCGTGCGCGTCGCAGGGCTTAAATCACTAAATACGCCCTGCTGATACCACGCCGCCAACACCGCGGCCAACGGCTCGTGGGCAAAACGCGCCGCCCACGCAGCGTCATGGACCCGCCGCGCGGGCCGCGCCGCGGCGCTTAAACCAAAGTGACTGTTTTCCACCAGCACGCCGCTTAAGCCCTTGGGCTGCAAACTGGCGTGATATAGCGCCAAACGCCCACCGAGCGAATAGCCCACCAAGCGATAGTGGGTTAGGCCTCGCGCGGCGATTTCTGCGCGCAGCCACGCCTCAGCGCCGGCAAAATCATCGACGGCCCGCGCTGAATTGGCGCCATGGCCAGGTAAATCCAGCGCCACGCAGGTGCAATCAGGCAACTTTGTGATGACGCGCTGCCAATCGTGCCGATCCCCTAAAAAGCCGTGTAAAAACACCAGCACAGGCGGCGCCTTAAGCATGGGCCAGCCCCGCCGCCAAGGCTTTCAAATCACTGGCCACTTCATCGCTGGGGGTAATTATCTCCAGCAAGGTTACGCCGCCGGTTAAGGCGTGGGCGTAGTCAGCGCTAAATTGCGCCAAACTGCTTGGCGCCGCGTAGTGCAGGTTAAACAGCGCCGCCGCGTGGGCAAAATTTAACCCGTGCGGTAGCAAATAGTAGTTTTCCAGCAGATCGCCGTGCGTTGGCACCGGTAGCATGCGGAAAATACTGCCGCCGTCGTTGTTAAGCACAATCACCACCAATGGCGCAGACGCGCCGCGCAGTAGCGCCAAGCTATTGAGATCATGCAGCGCACTGATGTCGCCTAACAACAAGGTGGTTGGCTGCGCGCTGCTGCGGGCAAACCCATAGGCCGTGGCAATCAGGCCATCGATACCCGAGGCGCCGCGGTTAGTCATCACCCGCGTGATGCCTTGCCCCGCGCTAGGTTCACCGAGCATATCTAGCAGCCGCGCCGGCATCGAATTACCAATAAACAGTTGCCCTTGCAGCAAACTGAGCAGCCGGTGGCAAATGCCGAGTTCAGAAAACTGCTGGCAAGCGGCGCTAATGGCCTGACTGACCCGCTGCTGGCGCGCCGGCAAGTGATGCCACGGCGCAAAATCGTGCGCGACAGGGTGAGCCGCAATAAAATCGGCCGGCGCACAGACAAAGCGCTGGCGCACGCAGTAATCGGGGTCGAGCCGCGCCGGCTGCGGGTCCACCAGCCAATAATCATGCCATGGCTGGCGAGCAATAAACTGGCTTAACCGCTTAGAAATCAAACGCGCGCCAAATTGCAGCAGCACCTGCGCTTTGCCTAGTTCGGCGGCAAACTCGCTATCGCACAGGGCGAGATCCGCGTGCAACAAATTAGCGCCATTAAAGCGCAGCTGGCTTTGCACATCGCAGATCAGCGGCCAACCCAGCGCCCGCGCCATTTCGACAATCGCCGTTGCCGGTGTGGCATCATCTAACCGGCCCACCACAATCAGACCCGCTTGGCGCTGCCACAGCGGCCAATGTGCCTGCGATGGACAAGGGCACGCGGCCAGCGTCCACGGGCTCCACGGCTGCTCGCTAGTTAGCCAGCGCCCAAGCGGCGCCAGATAATCGGCAAAATCCAGTAGCTCTGCGCCCGGATACAGCGGCTCGGGGTACATACAGTTGATATGCACCACGCCCGGCGTGCGCTGCTGCTGCGCTAGCGCCTGATCGATGGAACTTAAGACAAAGGCGGCGGGCATGGTGGGGCTTGGGCTCGGCAGATTTTGCTGATACACGGGGTATTTGGCAAAAATACCTTGCTGATCAATGGCTTGATTGGCGCCGTTATCGATCAGCGCCGGCGGGCGGTCGGCCGATAAAATAATTAACTTCACGCCCGTAAGTTGCGCTTCTGCCACCGCCGGCCAGAGATTCGCCACCGCTGTGCCAGAGGTGGTGATCAGCGCTACCGGTCGGTCGCTGCCTTTGGCCAGCCCTAAGGCCATAAAGCCCAAGCCCCGCTCATCAAAGTGCACATGGCAGCGCAATGCGCCATGCGCCGCGGCGGCCATGGTCAGCGGCGCGCTGCGCGAACCGGGCGCAATCGCCAGATCGCGCACGCCTAAGCGATAGAGCTCATCTAAGATCAGGGCGGCCCAAACGTGATTAAAAGTCGCGTGGCGCGCACTAAAGGCGCGCGCGGTCATATGCTGCGCCATGACGCGTTAACTCCTCAGCAAAGATAGAGATCCATGCGCGGCTTAAGCACTGACCAGCGCTAGCACATGGGAAATTTTATTATCTAGCTCGGCCCATTCGGCCTCCGCCTGCGAGCCTTGCACTATGCCGGCACCGGCAAACAAGGTCAGTTGCGCCGGCTCGACCAAGGCGCTGCGAATAGCCACAGAAAATTCGGCGGCTTGCGCAGTCAACATACCGCATGCACCCGCGTACCAGCCACGCGCATACGGCTCATGCGCACGCAAAAACGCCAATGCGGCTTGGCGCGGCGCACCGCCCACGGCCGGTGTCGGGTGCAGCGCAGCAAGCAGCGCGCTATCGCTCACCCCGGCCCGCAGTTCACCGCTAATACTGCAGTGTAGGTGCTGCAAACGCGCCAGTTGCAATATTTGCGGCGGCGCTATGTCCACCTGCGTGGTTAGCGGCGTGAGCTGACGCAAAATATCCGCTTGTACCAAGGCGTTTTCATGCAAATTTTTCGCATCATGCAGCAAGGCATCGGCTAAGGCGTTATCACGCGCCACATCGCCGGTGCGCGCCGTGGTGCCGGCCAGCGCTTCGCTGGCTAGCGCTAGCCCAAGGCGGCGATACAAGCGCTCGGGCGAGCAGGCGATAAAAGTGTGCTGAGGGGAAAATGCAAAACCAAAATGAAAACTTTTTGGCGCACTGGCGCGCCACGTTTTCAGCAGTTGCCACGGGCACAACGGTGCGGCGGGCGTGCAGGCAGTTAATTGGGTTTGGCGCGACAACACCACTTTGGGCGTAAGCGCCAAGGCCGCCGGCGCGGTCACTTGCTCCACCAGCGCTTGCCACGCGGTACGGTTAGGGCAATCGCGGCGTTGCCAGCGCGCGGGAGTTAGCGGCGCCAGCGCCGCCGCCGTCACCAGCGCAGCTAACGCGGTCTCGGCGGCCGCCCACTCTGCG